>NZ_DGNK01000030.1:57822-121813 GCF_002388935.1 Hyphomonas sp. UBA4494 | reverse complement strand
CGTCTATACGCCCAAGGATTTCAAGATCACCGAAATCATGGGCGATGTGGTCGGAATCGTAGAGAAAGCCTGGCTGGTCGAGGGCTGATCCGCTGCGTTCTGCGGATAAGAGATTGAATACCTGTCGGTTCACCTTTATCGGGCGCGAACTGGCAGGAAGGCTTTCATAATGTCGCAATCAGACCCGTTCCAACTCGGCTGGGAAGAGTGGCTGACTCTGCCCGATCTCGGCTTGCCCGCGATCAAGGCGAAGGTGGATACCGGCGCGCGCACGTCTGCGCTGCACGCCAGCGTCATTGAGCCATTCGGGCCTGCCGATGCACCCCAGGTGCGCTTCCTGATCCAACCGGACCCGAGTGATCCAGGCTTGGAAATCACATGCTCCGCGCCGGTTGTAGACCGCCGGGACGTGACCAGCTCCAACGGGGACACTGAGCTGCGTTATGTGATCCAGACCGATGTCGAGATGGGCGGACGCCGCTGGCCGATCCAGCTGACGCTGACCAATCGCGAGAGCATGACCTACCGCATGTTGTTCGGCCGCGGCGCGATCCAGCCGGACATGATCGTCAACGCAAACGCGTCTTTCCTTCAGCCGAAACTCGACTTTGCGGCCTATGCGGGCCTGCCAAAGAAGAAGCCCGTCAAACGTCCATTGCGCATTGCGTTGCTCACGCGCGAGCCGCGGAATTATTCAAGTCTGCGCCTCATCGAAGCGGCACAGGAGCGAGGCCACGTGATCGAGGCCATAGATACCGCACGCTGTTACATGCAAATTGGCACGACGCATCCGCAAGTCCACTATGATGGCAAGGCACTGCCCCGCTATGACGCGGTGATTCCGCGCATCGGGGCAGGGATTACAGATTACGGCTTGGCCGTGCTGCGACAGTTCACCAATACCGGCGCATTCTGCTTGAACAGTGCCAGTGCGATCGGCCATTCGCGCGACAAGCTGATGGCGCACCAACTGCTTGCCCGCGCCAAGATCGACATGCCGGTCACGGCCTTCGCGCACAGTCCGAAAGACACCAAGGATCTGATCTCGCTGGCGGGAGGCGCGCCTGTGGTGGTGAAACTGCTCTCATCCACGCAAGGCAAGGGCGTCGTGCTCGCCGAGACCCGCAAGGCTGCTGAAAGCCTGATTGATGCCTTCCGGGGTCTGGAAGCAAACTTTCTGGTACAGGAATTCGTCGAAGAAGCTGCAGGCACCGATGTTCGGGCGTTCGTAGTCGGCAACAAAGTGGTCGGCGCGATGAAGCGTCAGGCCCAGAAGGGCGAGTTCCGCTCCAACCTCCATCGCGGGGGAACAGCCTCAACCATCAGGCTGTCCCGCGCCGAACGCGACACGGCCCGTGAGGCGGCTAAAGTGCTCGGCTTGCGCGTCGCAGGGGTCGACCTGCTGCAAACAGAAAAAGGCCCCAAAGTACTGGAGGTGAACTCATCGCCGGGTCTCGAGGGCATCGAATCGGCCAGCGGCAAAGACATCGCTGGCCTGATTATCGAACATCTGGAAAGCCAGGTTCGGCCGCTGTCTCGCATTCGCGAACCGGCCGCCCGAAAGCGCCGGCAAGCCAAGCTCAGCGAGAGCTGAACAATTTGCCTTTCTCGGTGATCAACACGATCACGAGCGAGCCCACACCTAGACACGCAAACCCGAGAACAAGCGGCACCGTCGTGCCGTTATAGTAGCTGCCGATCAGAATTCCGAGAATGCTTGAAACTGTTGTCGTCGCGAAGCCGTAGGCTGCAGAAGCCGTGCCCGCAATCTTGCCCAACGGCTCCATCGCGAGTGCCGAGAAGTTTGCACCCATCAGGCCAAAACAGGCAAACGTCATCGCGAACATCGGGAAAAACCATAACAGGCTCTCGCCGAAGAAATGCGTCACCAGCGCCAGCGAAGTCGACATGATGATGAAGAACACCATTGCGGCATGACTGATCCGCCGCATGCCGATTCTCTCAACCATGCGGGAGTTGAACAGGTTTGCGCATGCGAGCGCACCCGCCACGCCTGCAAACCAGAACGCGAATGTCTCTTCCTGGCCGAAGACATCCCGAAATATCTGCTCTGAAGATCCGATAAATGAGAACAATGCGCCGAATATGACACCGGAAGCGCACATGTAACCGAACGTGATGCGACTACGTATGACTGCCATATAGCTGCTGGCGGCAGACGAAACATTTAGAGGATTGCGCGCCTCGGGCGCCAGGGTTTCTGGCAAGCGCAACCATGTCCATGCAAGCAAAAGCCCGCCGAACAAGGCAAGGACGCCGAATATCCATTGCCAGGGTGCGACGAACAGGATCAGCTGACCCATGGCAGGCGCGATCATGGGCACAACCATGAAAATGGTCATGACCAATGACATGAAACCCGCCATACGCCGGCCCGCATAAAGATCACGGACGACCGAAACAGCCACAAGCCGGGCGCCTGAAGCAAAAACGCCCTGCAGGAAACGCGCAGCAAGCAGCGCATGAAAATCCTTTAGTGCAATACAGAGTAGCGCAGTCAGCGAGTAACCAACCAATCCAACGAACAAGGGGACGCGCCGACCGAAGCGGTCGGAAATCGGCCCCCAAACGAGTTGAGGCGCGCCGAAGCCCAATACATAGGAAAACACAATCATCTGCTGACGATTGGCATCCTCCGGGGAAGCACCTGTCAGACCGATCGAATCCGCGATCTCACCCAGTGCAGGCAGCATGATGTCGATAGCGAGCGCGTTAAGCGCCATCAGCGCCGCAACCATGACGACCATCTCCGTGCGCCCCGGCACAGGTCGACCATGGGCACCTTGCAAGGTGCGCGGCTCAGGAGCGGGCATTTCGGAGTCCGGCATGGGTTCGACAGGCTTTCTTGAGATTCTCAAGGGCCCTATCTGGGCCTCCTTCAAAGGAATGGCCAGTGTCCAGACCAGAAAAAAGCCCCGCCAAATGGCGGGGCTGCAATGCGAATTCGCGGGTCGAGGACTATTTCAGCTCCGGTCTCATGATGTTTGGGCTGAGGTTGAAGACAACTTGCTCTGCATCAAAATAGGCGGCATCGGCGGGCTTTTCGCCCTTACCCATCAGGATTTCTGCAGACGCGACATAGCTCGTCCGCTCACGGTATTCCCGTGGGCCGCCCCAATAAGCGTCATAAGGTCCAAACGCAGAATAGCGAGACCGACGGAATGGGTCATGATAATAGGCCGCATAAGGGCCGAAGTATCTGTAATTCAGGTGGAAATGGTCGTAATAAGGCGAGCCTCCGCCAACCGGCACAAGCCGGCTTTCAGAATCTGTGTCGCGGCGTACGACCCGGAAGTGGTCATACCCGTTCAGTCGGGTCAGCTCCGCAGCCCGGTAGAGCAAATAGGTCTCTACGGTCTTTCGATCTGTCAGGGAGTTTCCGGAAAACTCGACCTGGAACCGATTGTCCTCGATCTTCATTTCCGAATAGCCGCGATCGCCATCCAGAGCGGCCTGATATGGCGTTGCGGTCGCGCAGGCGCCGAGCACGGCCAAGGCAGCGATTGCACCTGTAAGCTTGAATTTGGGCATGGAATATCACCCTCCAAAGCGATGTTTCCTGTAATGTATGGGGGAAGTTAGCTGAACACTAGTTGAATTGGCTTCACAATTCAGAGAGCCGCCTGATCGATGTCAATCAGGCAAACAAAAAGGGCGACCCGAAGGCCGCCCCATAATATTTTCAGCCGTGAAACAGACTAGGCGGCCTTGTAGCCCATGACTGCCTTGACTTCGAGAAACTCCTCAAAGCCATGCTCGCCCCATTCCCGGCCGTTGCCGGATTGGCCGTAGCCACCGAATGGTGCAGTGAAGTCTGGCCGTGCACCATTGACCTGAATCTGACCGGCACGGATGCGGTTGGCCACTTTGCGGGCTTCATCTTCAGCGCCCTGCACATAGCCTGCCAGGCCATAGACTGTGTCATTGGCCATTTCGACAGCATCATCCACATCCTCATATGGGATCATGACGAGCACTGGCCCGAAGATTTCCTCACGCGCAATGGTCATGTCATTGGTGACATTCGCAAACACGGTTGGACGCGCGAAATAGCCCTTGTTGAAGCCTTCCGGACGCCCCGGACCACCTGCAACCAAAGTCGCGCCTTCCTTGATGCCAGTCTCGATCAGATCCTGAACCTTCTGGTACTGGTTGCCGTTCGAAATCGGACCAATAGCGCCCGGTGAGGCTTCACCTGGCATCATCACTTTCACCGATTCAGCCGCTGCCTTTGCGATCGCAATCGCCTGGTCCTGCTGGTCCTTCTGGACGAACATGCGCGATGGCGCGTTACAGGACTGACCCGTATTCGTCATCATCTGCATGACGCCGCCACCGACAGCCTTCTCGAGGTCTGCGGATGGCAGGATGATATTCGGGCTCTTGCCGCCGAGTTCCTGTGCGACGCGCTTTACGGTCGGCGCAGCCGCCTGAGCCACAAGCACACCTGCGCGTGTGGAGCCGGTGAAGCTCATCATGTCGACGTCAGGGTGTGAGGACAGCGCCGAACCGACACCCGGACCATCTCCGTTGACGAGGTTGAATACGCCCTTCGGCACACCGGCCTCGTGCATGATTTCCGTCAGGATCATCGCGTCGAGCGGCGCGATTTCGGACGGCTTGAGCACCATGGTGCACCCTGCAGCAATTGCCGGAGCAACCTTGCAGGCGATCTGGTTCAGCGGCCAGTTCCAAGGCGTGATGAATCCGCAAACGCCGATTGGCTCCTTGCGAAGCAGCGTCGTACCCTTCAGCTCCTCGAACTGATAGTCACGCAGAATGGCTGCGGTGGTCGCAAAATGTCCCATACCGGCAGGCACTTGCGCCGCATTGGCAAGCCACATCGGCGCGCCCATCTCGTTTGAGATCGCTTCTGCCATTTCCGGCATACGCGCCTGAATGCCTGCAGCGATCTTTTCGAGCAGCTCGGCGCGGTATTCCACGCTGGTCTGCGAAAATGCCGGGAAAGCCTTCCGAGCTGCGGCAACGGCCTTATCGACATCGGCCTTGGAACCAATCGAAATGACCGCGAAGTTTTCTTCAGTGGCCGGGTTCTCGATTTCCAACGTGCGCGGCTCAACGGGATCAACCCATGCACCGTCGATATAGAACTGCTTGTATTCCTTCATGCCGTTCGGGCCTCCCTGTGGTCCATATGCTTGATATGACTATAGGTGAGCCACTCGCCGCCTGCGAGTCCTGACGCTGGGGAATTTCGTGACGATGACGTTAGCCGCCGTGCACGTGATCCACATCAAAGGCCGCAATCGTTGCGAGGTTCACAATGTCACCGACCGTTGCGCCGAGCGAGGCAATCTGTACCGGCTTTTCTAGACCCAGCAGCATTGGCCCAATCACCGTGGCGCGGCTCATCGATTCCAGAAGCTTGGTCGAGATAGATGCGGCGTGAATGGCTGGCATGACCAACACATTTGCCGGTCCAGTCAGGCGCGAGAATGGGTAGAGCAGCTTGTGGCTGGTGTTCAACGCAACATCCGCGCTCATGTCACCTTCATATTCGAAGTCGATATCCTTCATGCCATCCAGGATGGCGACGGCATCGCGCACCTTTTCGCCGCGCTCGCCCATCGGGTTGCCGAAGGTCGAATAGGACAGGAATGCCACGCGCGGCGAGAAGCCAAGTGAGCGGACGCCTCGGGCGGCCTCTATGGCGATATTGGCAAGGTCTTCGCCCTGCGGCAGCTCGGTGACGCTAGTGTCTGCGATGAAGACCGTCCGCCCCCGGTTAATCACCATCGACATGCCAATTATGGCCTGTCCCGGTATCGGATCGAGCACCAGCAGCGAGTCGTTCAAGGCGACGTCATAGTTACGGGTCACACCCGTGACCATGCCATCAGCGTCGCCATTCTTCAGCATGCAACAGCCGAAGACATTGCGGTCCTGGTTCACGAGACGCTGGGCATCCCGCTTCAAATAGCCGTCGCGCTGGAGGCGAGCATACAGCATGTCCGTGTAGACCGGATTGTTGTCAGACAGGCGCGCATTGAGAATCTCAAGTGTACCGGGCTGGATACCCATCTGTTCCATGGCGCGCTCGACCTGAGCCTCGCGACCAATCAGGATCGGGTGACCAAGCCCCTGGTTCTTGAAGCTGAAGGCAGCGCGAACGACGGCGGGCTCTTCACCCTCAGCAAACACGATGCGGCGCTGCAGCTCCTTACAGCGAGCCTGAACCCCCTGAATGAAGGAGGCAGACGGGTCCGCGCGGCGGGCCAGCGAATGCCGGTAGGCTTCCATGTCATCAATCGGTTTGCGAGCCACGCCGGTATCCATGGCGGCCTGCGCCACGAAAGGCGGAATGAAGCTGATCAGGCGCGGATCAAACGGGGTCGGAATGATGTATTCACGCCCGAAGCTTGGGCGCGCGCCATGATATGCAGCCGCCACTTCATCCGGCACGTCTTCGCGCGCCAGCTCAGCGATTGCCCGTGCAGCTGCAACCTTCATCTCTTCATTGATGCCACGCGCACGCACGTCCAGCGCGCCGCGGAAGATGTACGGGAAACCCAGAACATTGTTGACCTGATTGGGATAATCCGACCGGCCGGTGGCAATGATCGCATCATCACGAACCGACTTGATATCTTCCGGCGTGATTTCAGGGTCGGGATTGGCCATGGCGAAGATGATCGGGTCCTTGGCCATCGACTTGACCATCTCTTTCGAGACAGCGCCCTTCGCGGACAGGCCCAACAGTACGTCAGCGCCTTCGATTGCTTCTGCGAGCGTTCGCTTTGTGGTTTTGACGGCAAAGGCGGACTTGAACTGGTCCATCTTCTCGGTGCGTCCCTCATAGACAACGCCGCTGGAGTCACACATCAGGATATTCTCAGGCTTCACGCCGAGATGGCGAATCAGTCCTGCGCAGGAAAGACCGGCGGCCCCTGCCCCCGAGACGGCGACTTTCAGATCTTTCAGTTCCCGACCCGTAATGTGGCAGGCATTGATAAGGCCGGCCGCGGCAATAATCGCCGTGCCGTGCTGGTCATCATGAAACACCGGAATGTCGAGGTCTTCGCGCAGACGGCTCTCAATGATGAAACAGTCCGGAGACGAGATATCTTCCAGGTTGATGCCGCCCCACGTGGAACCGATGTTCCGGACCGTCATGATGAATTCTTCGACGTCTGTCGTGCTGACCTCGACGTCGAAACTGTCGATATCGGCAAACCGTTTGAACAGGACAGACTTGCCTTCCATAACCGGTTTGGACGCCATCGGCCCAAGATTGCCGAGGCCGAGGATGGCAGTACCGTTGGAAATGACCGCGACCAGATTGCCCTTGGCAGTGTAATCGTACGCCCGATCCTCGTCTTCCGCGATGGCAAGCACGGGTACCGCAACGCCGGGACTATAGGCCAACGACAGGTCACGCTGCGTACCCATAGGCTTGGTCGGCGCCATGGAGATTTTGCCGGCGTGTGGCTGCGAGTGAAAATCGAGGGCTTCCTGGTCTGTGAAGCTCGGCCGTTTAGTTGTCATCGCGCGGCAAATCCGTTTTTGCAAAAAGTTTCAATTGAGGCGGCAAACTAGGCCGGTGCGAAAGCCATGCCAACCGTAAAACGGGCCATTCAGTGCGATATGATCACTTTGTCGCGCGCAAGCTGGTGCGAGGCTTTGCGAATCTCCGGCACTGACGATAGCGTCCCGGCCCATGGCCGACACTTCTGCTCCCTCGAAACCCGCTCCTGCGCCAAGCCCGTTCATGGCGCAATACCTGTCGATCAAGGCGCGGCATGAAGATGCCATGCTCTTCTTCCGGATGGGCGACTTTTACGAACTGTTCTTCGACGACGCGGTTCAGGCCTCGAAAGTGCTCGGCATAACGCTGACGTCACGAGGCGAGTATGAAGGCAAACCCATCCCCATGGCAGGCGTGCCCTATCATGCCGCCGAGGGTTATCTGGCACGCCTGATCAAGGCCGGATGCCGGGTTGCCGTTTGCGAGCAGACAGAGAGCCCCGCAGAGGCCAAGAAGCGCGGATCAAAATCGATCGTAAACCGGGACATCGTCCGCATTGTTACGCCCGGAACGCTGACCGAAGACGCCCTGCTGCCCGCAAATCAGGATCAGGCACTGGCCGCGATAGCCATAGGAGGCGGCGGAACCGAAGCGGCCATCGCCGTCTGCGACGTCTCCACCGGACGATTTGATGTCTCCGCGCTCGCAGCGAACACGCTTGCTGACAGCCTGATGGCTTATCCATTGTCTGAACTGTTGGTGTCCGAGGGCGATATCGACAAACCTGCCATCGCAAATGCGACTGCGCTCTCCACCGCACCAGTGACCTTCCGGCCCGCCCGCAGCGCGACGTACAAATCGGGCGAAGCCCTTTTCAAAGAAACATTCGGAATCGCTGCGCTGGAAGCGCTCGGCGACTTCGGCCGCGCAGAACTCGCAGCAATCGGCCTATTGCTGGATTACGTGAAGCTCACCCAAGCAGGCAGCGACATCCGATTGGACCCACCCATTCGAGCACGCGCAGAGGGCCATCTAGCGATTGATCCAGCAACCCGCACGAGCCTGGAGATCGACCGATCCATGCGCGGCGACCGCGACGGATCCCTGCTGGGCACAATCGACCGGACCGTCACCGCACCGGGCGCGCGGCTTCTGGCCTCGCGTCTTTCGCGTCCCTGTGTCGACCGGGTGGAGATTGAAGCGCGGTATGACGCCGTGGCCTGGTTTGCGGATGATCGCGACGCGGTGGAGTCCGTCCGTGCCAGCTTGAAGGCTGCGCCGGATCTGGAACGTGCGCGGACACGATTGCGCCTCGGTCGGGGTGGGCCGCGCGACCTGGCCGCGATCGGGCGCGCACTGACTGCCGCACATGAAGCGGCAAGCCAACTGACAGCCAGCTCTGCGGGCCTGCCGCACAAAATTGATGAGGCTGTTGCCGCACTCGACCTGAGCAAGGACGAAGACCTCGCCACACTCGCGCGGGATTTGGAGACAGCCCTTTCGGAAAACCCACCCACGCTCGCCCGCGATGGCGGGTTCGTTGCACCCGGCTGGGACGAGGCGCTCGATGAAGCCCGTGGCCTGCGCGATGACAGCCGCCAGATCATCGCAGCGCTACAGGCTCGCTACGCTGACGAAACCGGCATCACCGCGTTGAAGATCAAGTTCAACAATGTGCTTGGCTATTTCGTCGATGTCCCGGCCCGCTATGGCGACCCGTTGATGAAACCGCCTCTGTCCGAAACCTTCATCCATCGTCAGACTCTGGCCAGCAATGTGCGCTTCTCTACGCAGGAACTTTCTGAGCTCGCGGGCAGGATTTCCCGCGCAGAGGACGAAGCAAAAGCGCGTGAAATGTCCGTCTTCGAAGGGTTTTGTGAGCGAATTGATGCGCTAAACTCGCCTCTATCCCGCACTGCAGGCGCCATTGCGGACCTCGATGTCGCGGCAGCCTCAGCAGAATGGGCGTTTGAGGTCGACGCGATCAGACCCGTACTGACAGAAGACACCACATTTCACGCCACGGGGCTGCGCCACCCGGTGGTCGAAGCTGCGCTCAAGAAAGATGGCAAGGGATTTACCGCCAACGACCTGGGACTAAGTGCCGAGGGCGATTTCGGAACGCGCCTCCTGCTCGTGACTGGTCCGAACATGGCCGGTAAGTCCACCTATCTAAGACAAGCCGCGCTGGCCGTTATCCTGGCGCAAGCAGGGCTCTTCGTGCCTGCGCGATCCCTGACATTGGGCTTGGTCGATCGGATCTTTTCGCGCGTCGGCGCGTCCGACGATCTGGCACGCGGGCGATCCACCTTCATGGTGGAAATGGTTGAGACCGCCGCCATTCTCAATCAGGCTACGGAGCGCAGTTTCGTCATCATGGACGAAGTCGGCCGGGGCACATCAACATGGGACGGTCTTGCCATCGCTTGGGCGGCGGTTGAACACCTTCATTCGGTCAACAAGGCCCGGGCCTTGTTTGCCACTCACTATCATGAGCTGACCAAACTGGTTGAGGACTTACCCGGCGCCGCCAATGCTTCGCTCCGCGCCAAGGAGTGGAAGGATGACCTTGTCTTCCTGCATGAAGTTCAGGCCGGGCCGGCTGACAAGTCTTACGGCGTACAAGTGGCCAAGCTTGCAGGCCTTCCGAAGAAGGCCGTCAAGCGGGCGGCGCAAATACTGAAGCAGCTTGAGGCTCAACCTGACGCGCCCGAAAACCTGCCCCTCTTTGCTGCGGCATCTCTTGCGCCAATCACAGACGAGGACACCGCGGATCAGGTAATTGCGCCGTCAGAATCCGACCTGTTACTGCAACAGATTGACCCGGATTCCCTGACTCCGCGTGAGGCGCTTGACGTGCTGTACCGCCTCAAATCACTCGGCAGTGACTGATACATCGCCAGCCTTGAGCCCAAGCCTGTTGAGCGGCTTGCCCATTCCGCCCGACACCATGGCGGCAAGCACTTTCGGTGCGGGCGGTATCTTGCTGATCGGGGCCGCCAGCCAATCGCGCAACCATGCAAGCATCGTGGAATCCGACTGGTAGACCGGCGTGAAAAGCCAGCTCATTGTCTGAAACATTCTGACGTGCCCTGAACGCATTGAGGTGTAGTGGCGCAATTGCCTGTCCAGATCGTCATGGACGCACAATGCCCGCGACAGCGCATAGGCATCAAGCAAGGCCATGTTGGCCCCTTGGCCCAGTTGGGGGCTGGCCGCATGCCAACTGTCGCCGATATGCACCAGCCGCTGGTTTACGGCAGGCGCGTGCGTGCGATGGTCATATTCCGCATAGGTCAGCTGAGCATGGCTCTGCAACTGGTCCACCAAGGAAGCCGTTTCCGGCCAGAGCGCGACCGCCTCTGCTTTCCAATCTGACAGGGGAGCCTGCTTCCAAGCCTGATACTGATCCGTTCGGATGGACCAGAAATAGGTAAGCGTGTCCACGCCCCCTTCTTCTGAGCGACCGGATGGCATCACCCCCGCCATCTGACGGGCCTGCCGGTAGCGTTGTGCCAAGGTGTTCCGCTCAAACCCATATCCCTCCTGCCACGGAAGGGTTGCCCAGAGCGCGCCATATTCGAGCTGACTGCGCGGACGAGATGAGAGCGGGGAACGCACACCAAGTGCATCAACCACAAGATCAAACGGTCCCAACGTCGTTCCATCCCCTGTGGTCAGGTACCCTCCGACGGCCTGAGCCGAGATGATCCGTGTGGACGGGACAATATTCGCGCCTGCCTCTCTGGCTGCTTGATATACCAGGTCAAACAGGACGGGACGCTGGATGGATATGCCCCGAAGGCTGGGCCGGATGGCATCATATCGGACATCCAACACGGTGCGCCCGGAATTGACCGCCTGGCCATGCAGGCGCCGAATAGGCGCGCCCAGCGTTTCGGCTCGCTCACGCAAGCCGAGCTCGCCCAATATCGTCAACCCCGTTTCTTGCAGGATCAGGCCAGACCCGACAGGTCCTGGCGCATCGAACTGGTCATAGACGGTGACGTCATGGCCAGCTCGGGCAAGCAGAGCTGCCGCGGCCAGTCCCCCAATGCCGGCACCGGCAATGGCTATCTTTCGCAATGAAGTCATTTCAGCCGGCAACCTTCACCGGATTTCGCTCACGCACCAGTTGCTTGACGAACTCGACATGACTGCGAAGCCGGTAAAGATCGTCCGTATAGGAAAGCGGCACTTCAACGGCACCGATTTCTGCCTGCAGGGTTTCGAGTTCCTCCTGCACCTTGTCACGTTCCGCCTTGTTGTCGGTCGAACGTCCACGCTCTTCGAGCGCACGCAAGTCTTCATACCAGACATAGATTTTCCGGCGCACACGCCAGCGATAGATGGGAGGTGCGACCCGGACCAACGGGAAGAGCAAGGTCAGCAACGGGATTGCAAGCACCCAGGCCCTGTCCAGAAAATTCGCGACGTCGAACGAAAAGTAACGGCGCAGGAATGACGGGCCGTCCTTGTAGTATCGACGTGCCTGTTCGCTGATGGGCAGATCGATCAGATCCGGATCAGGATACTCCCCCGCCGGGGCCAGCAGCGTACCTTGGGAATGAATCGCCGTTGCAGCATCTATGAGAAGCGCTTCGATGGCCGGGTGCAAGTCCTTGCGGACGACCAGTTGTGCGACAGGTGCAACCAGGGGGATGTCTGTTGCCGGCAGATTCTTGCCGATATCCATAACGCCTCTGAGAAGGACAATATCTGATAGCGCCTCATGCCGGCGCGCCAGTGCCGGAGCGCGGTCAAACGGAAGCAGGCGGACAACATCCGGGCTGTTCAGCAATCGGTCGACATAGGATGCCTCCACCGAGGCAGAGAAAGCGACCGCATCCACATTTCCGGCCAGGAGGGCGTCCGCTGCTGCATTACCCGAAAGCGGCAACCGAGACATTTCATCCCATTCGCCGCCATAATCGGCCTCAAGCTCCAGGGCGAGCATGCGCGTGCCCGACCCGTCACCGCCAACAGCCATTCGAACACTGTGAAGATCGCCCAACGTGTCAGCGGGAACATCATTCCGGACAAACACCCAGAAAGGCTCCGGAAACAGGCCTCCAATTGAGCGCAACTCTTCCTCATCGGACACAGTTGAGAGTCCGCCCTGCACAAGGCCGACATCAACCTCGGAATCATCCAGCAGGCGCAGATTGTCGATCGAGCCCTGCGTCTCCACCAGCACAACCTCCACCCCCTCTTCCGCGAGAAGACGCTGATAGCGTTCTGCAAAGGCATGATAGGCACCGCCCGGGCTGCCAGCGGCGAACCGGATCGTTTTCGGTGGCGCAGGGTCCATCAGCACCAGAGCCAGGAGCACGCCCGCAAAGGCAACGACGACCAGAGGCCAATAGACTTTCAGGAAGTCCCTCAATCCCGACATGGTAACCGCCTCCCACCGCGCTAGTTCGGTCGACTACTGCTCTAGGCCGGGAAATTGCAAGGATCAACAAAGTGTAAGGCTCTGCCCTGAAATCGCCTCATGCGTGCCGCGCATGGAACCTATTCCGTTACAAGAGTGTTCATCAATGTATCGAGGCACCATCTGGAGCCCAAGCGACCAGAAAGGACGATCCCGTGAGCCATCCCATATCCATCACACGACTATTGTCTGTTGCCGTTTTGGGGATAATCGCGGCCGTAACATTTGCGATGGTCCTGATGCCACAGCCGTCACTCTACGCAGGTTGAGCCTTAATCCTTGTGATAGGGCGTCCCGGCGAGGATCGATACAGCGCGGTACACCTGCTCTGTCACCATCACCCTGACGAAACGATGTGGCCAGGTCTGTGGTCCAAAAGCCAGAGTATCCGGAACAGCTGACTTCACCGCGTCGCCATAGCCCTCGGCTCCCCCAATCAGGAAAACGAGGTCAGGCACGCCCTGATCGCGCCATTTGGCGAGATTTTCAGAAAATTCGCGAGATCTTTGTGCCCGTCCGAACTCGTCCAGTCGGATACATTTGGCACCTGACGGTAGTTTGGCGAGAATCCGGTCCGCTTCAGCGTCCAGTCCGCCGCCGCTGGGCACTTCGATCTCTTCAATGCCGCGAAAGCCGAGGGATCGTGCGATCGGCCCTGCACGTTTGATGTATTCGTCGACAAGTTCGCGTTCCGGCCCGGCCTTTAGCCGCCCGACGACCAGAAAGATGATCCGCATGGTCGCCCGCTAATTGGCTGGCGCACGATGGGCATTGTCAGATGCCCAGATCTTTTCGAGATTATAGAATTCCCGGACTTCCGGGCGGAACAGGTGGACGATGACATCCCCGGTATCGATCAGCACCCAATCTGCATTCGGCATACCTTCGACACTGGCCGGGCGACCGGTCAGCTTCTTTACGTCTTGTGCAAGATGGTCTGCGAGAGCCGCAACATGCCGGCCTGAACGACCGGATGCGATGATCATGAAATCTGCGAGCGAAGATCTTCCATCAAGGTCAATGAAGAGAATGTCTTCAGCCTTGTCATCCTCAAGGGCCTTGGCGAGGGCTTCGGCCACATTACGGATTTCTTCGAGCGTGGCCTGCTGGGCGGGCTGGAGCCGCGGGGCGCTGGGGGTCAGGGGTCCGGTTCCTTCTTGTTACGTCCTCTTCAGATAATAGCATCTACGGGGCCGAACAACCAGCCATTAAAGGTCTGTCGCCGTCATATCGAGTCTGAATTCGCACCAAATTGCACCTTATGCGCAGTTTGCCAGATTTTCGCCGCATGTTCAGGGCATATTCCGACGTCATTCTTGTTGCTGATGGAGTAGAGTTTCATGCGCATGCAATTTGCTGCTGCCGCCGTTTTGTTTGCTTTGCCGCTCGGGGGTTGCGCCGTTGCAGCGCTTGGCACCGCCGGGGCCGTCGGCGTTGCCGCCGCCCAGGAGAAATCGCTCGGGGAAGCTGTGGACGATGCCACCGCGTCGAATGAGATCAAGAGTAAGCTCCTGTCTGAAAGCGCAAACAAGTTTGGAGAGGTCGATGTGGAGGTCACCGGGGGACTCGTCCTGCTCTCCGGCCGCGTAAACACTCCGGAAGAGCGTGTGAAAGCCGAAGGTATCGCCTGGACCTCTCACCTCACGCGCGATGTCGCCAATGAAATTCGTATCCAGCCTCCGGGCGGTTTCCTCGCAAATGTCTCCGATGAAGTCATCACGGGTCGGGTCCGCGCACGCCTGGTTGGGTCCAGCACGGTCAAAAGCCTCAACTTCAACATCGAAACCTATAATGGCGTTGTCTACCTTATGGGCATCGCGCGGTCGGCCGAGGAGTTGAAGCGCGCAGCCGAGGAGGCCAGTGTGGTGGGCGGCGTGAAACAGGTGGTTTCCTATGTCCGCATTCGTGACAATACCCGCTCCCAACAAGCCGCGCCGACGACGCAGGGCACGCCCCCTTATCAAACAGCACCCGATGCCTCATATGACTATCAGGCCGACGGGGAACTGATCGGCGCCAATTACTAGACGGGTCAGGTCGCGCGGGCGGCGGCCCATGAAGGGAGCCGCCTCATGAGCCTTCGCGTCGCGATCCAGATGGATCCGCTCGAATCCGTCAATATCGACGGAGACACCACTTTTGCCTTGGCCGAAGTCGCACAAGCGCGCGGCATGGAGCTGTTCGTCTACGGTCCCGATGACATGAGCATCGAGCAAGGCCGCGTAACGGCCATGGTTCGACCCGCGCGCGTCCAGCGTGTGAAGGACGCGCCCGGCCTGTTTGAAGCGCCCGTCCGGCTGGATCTTGCAAAAGACGTTGACGTCATCCTGATGCGTCAGGACCCACCCTTTGACATGAGCTATATCACGGCCTGCCATCTGCTTGAGGAAATCGCAGACGAAACCCTCGTCGTGAATGACCCGGCTGGCGTTCGATCCAGTCCAGAAAAGATTTTCCCGCTATTGTATCCAGACCTGATGCCACCAACCCTTGTGTCGCGCGACTTGTCTGTCATCGAAGCCTTCCGCGCCGAGCACAAGGACATCATCATCAAGCCGCTCTATGGGCATGGCGGCGCAGGCGTGTTTCGCCTGAAGCAGGACGATTCCAATTTCGACTCGTTGACTGAGCTCTTCTTCAGTCGCTCGCGTGAACCGGTCATGGTTCAGGCATTTCTGCCGGCCGTCAGCGAGGGCGACAAGCGCATCATCCTGATCGATGGCAAAGCCGCCGGCGCGCTCAACCGGCGCCCCAAGGAAGGTCAGGTCCGATCGAACCTCGTTGTCGGCGGTACGGCCGAGGAGACAGATATGAGCGACGCGGATATGCGGATTTGCGAAGCCATCGGGCCGGAATTGAAACGTCGCGGACTCGTCCTGACAGGCATCGACGTGATTGGCGGGCGTCTTACCGAGGTGAATGTCACCTCCCCCACCGGTGTTCAGGCCATCAAGAAACTCAGCGGCATTGATATCGCTGCCGATTTCTGGAACGTTGTGCAAGACAAGCTTGCGAGCCGCTGAAGCTCCCGGCAAGAATGGGGACATGATCATGAAACTGACAACGTCTATCGCCATCGTGTCTTTCTGTCTGGCAGGGACGGCCTGTTCTGAAAATTCCAGCAGTGAAGACGCAGCTGTCGTCGCTACCGAGACCGCCCAGGTCGAGGACGAATATACGGGCTCCCTCAATCTGAACCTGCCAAGTTCATCGGCGGCTCAGGACACTGGCAGCGGTACGCTGAATTTGCGAATTGGGCAGTCGGACGAAGATGATGGTCTGCTGATCGGGTCCGGCGGTTTTGGCGGAGGCCAGTTCGAGGATGCTCCGTCGCTTGGCCTGTCCCTTCCCGACGACACTGCAGAGCCGGCATCGTCAGAAGACGACGTCATTCGGCTTGATCCGAAATAGTCGTCGGACCAATTGATTATCCTGCATGAGGATGTTGGCTCTGGCCGCCTCGAAAGATAAAGCAAAACTCGACACACAATCGCAAGTTGCGTGTGGGCATTCTTTGGGCTTGAAAACCACTCAGGATTGAATATTGTCAGCCCCTGATTTCAATGGGTGCGCGGCGCATTGCGTCAGACACCCGGCCTCAGGGACCCAGGATGCCGCATGCCCCATCTCCCCAGGACGTAAGAAAACCCACAGATGCAGACCGCTTTATCGGTCGGCAAGTCCGACAGGCGCGTCGTGAAGTGGGAATGACGCAAGAGGCGTTGTCCGAAAAGCTGGGCCTTACTTTTCAGCAGGTTCAGAAGTATGAGGCCGGCCGCAGTCGCCTGTCAGCTGGCAGGTTGAGGGACGTGGCCATCGCCCTCGGTAAGCCGATCAACNNCTACGAGCCATTTCCTGCGGCACCCGAGGTCCGCGACCTTGAGCACGCAAAGATAGGTTTGCTGAAGCGGGAGGCGAAAAAACTCGTCGACTCCCTTGTACGGGCAGATGATCTGGAAACAGCCATTCAGATTCTGGCCGCGCTGGGGCCATCTCGTCCCTAACGTTGGCAGGCACTACAGAAGAAACTCGACCTACCTGATTGGACGATGCGTTGGATCGGCTTGGTGCAGTCACGGCAAGGGTCCCCTTCCCGGTCATAGACGGCGAAAGTGTGCTGGAAATAGCCAAGCTCCCCACTCGCGCTGGCAAAGTCCGAGATGGATGAGCCGCCTGCCGCTATAGCTTCGGCTATAACGTCATTGATCGCTGGCACGAGGCGTGCGGCGCGCTGGCCCGGCACGGTCGCTGCACTCCGGCGCGGCGATACGCCCGCACGCCACAATGCTTCGCACACATAGATATTACCGAGCCCGGCAATCACCGACTGGTCGAGCAGCGCCGATTTGATCGGCGTCTTGCGCCCCCGCAGAACTGTATTCAGATACGCTTCGGAAAACCCATTGGACAGCGGTTCAGGCCCCATCGCCATTAACCTTGGATACGCCTGAAACTGCTGCGCGGGCCAGAGTTCCATGAAACCAAATCGACGCGGATCGTTATATGTTACGGACGCGCCATTCTCGAGATTGAAGACAACATGATCGTGGCGCGGGTTAGTCCCCGTCTCATGTTGAAATTCACCGAGCTTCTCGCCTGCAACGGTAAAGCGGCCGGTCATGCCGAGATGCATGACGAGGACCTCATCCGTCGACAGGGCAAGCGTCAGGAACTTCGCCTTGCGGCCCAGATGGGTGATACGCGCACCGCTGAGGCGTTCGGCGAACCGGTCGGGGAAGGGAAACCGTAGATCAGCCCGGTTGTGGACCAGACGCTCAATACGCTGGCCCTCCATGACCGGCGCAAGTCCGCGGCGAACTGTCTCGACTTCGGGTAATTCAGGCATGGCTATGGCATATAGCCTAGGGTGATCGAGGCAACTATGGTGGCGCGCATGTCTGCAGATAGAGATACGGAACGCAAGGTGTCGTTCGGCTTCGAAGAGGTCACCGAGACGGAGAAGGTCGCCCGCGTGAAAGGCGTCTTCCGCTCTGTCGCGTCCCGCTACGACCTGATGAACGATCTCATGTCCGCAGGCGTCCACCGCCTCTGGAAGCATGATGCGATGAATCAGGTGAACCCACAGCCCGGCGAGCGCCATCTGGATGTTGCTGGCGGCACCGGCGAATTGGCACGCGCCTTTCTCACCTTGGCTGACAAGGCGGGCAAGCGCAGGGGCATCGACACGCCCGCCACCGCAATCGTGTCCGACATCAATGATGCCATGCTGGACGCAGGCAAAGCCCGCGCGGACAATGCTAAATGGGAAGGTCGGCTAGACTGGATTTGCGCCGACGGCCAGAATTTGCCCTATCCCGACCGAGCATTCGATGCCGTCACCGTGTCGTTCGGAATTCGCAATTTTGCGGATCGTCTGGAAGGATTACGGGAGTTCCGCCGCGTGTTGAAACCGGGCGGCAGGTTGGCCGTTCTGGAGTTCAGCCATATGACGGTCCCTGCCCTGCAAGCCGCATACGACACATACAGTTTCAATGTAATCCCGCGCCTCGGCAGCCTGGTTGCGGGAGATGCCGATAGTTATCAGTATCTTGTTGAATCAATACGGAAATTTCCGACACAGGACGCCTTCCGCAAAGAAATCGAAGATTCAGGCTTTTCTCGTGTGAACGTCACGAATTATTCGGGAGGCATCGCCGCCCTGCACTTCGGCTGGGCGGTCTGATGCGGGTCAGCTTGGGCTCGAATCCGGCGTCAGACTGGAGCGCTGTGCAGGGTCCAGCAACAGCTGGTCTGGGGCTTGGCTCGGCTCGGCATAGTAGATCGCCGCAGCAATCATTGCAGCCACAAGCAGTCCACTCGTCACAAAGTATAGAGTTCCTTTGTTTTTTGGTGCTTTTTTAGTGGCCATGACAGCATCCTCTGTAAACATATCTTCCCTCATCAAACGCCGTCCGGGCCTGCCGGTTCCCGTTGGCGCGAGGAGCATGGCATGGGACTGATTGGAGATTATCGCCGCCTGATGCGCGCTGGCATAGCGCTCGCGCGACACGATGTGATCCTGCCGGGCGCTTACCAGACCCGCCTGCCTCTGCCTGCCC
This sequence comes from Hyphomonas sp. UBA4494, assembly GCF_002388935.1. Lineage (NCBI taxonomy): Bacteria > Pseudomonadati > Pseudomonadota > Alphaproteobacteria > Hyphomonadales > Hyphomonadaceae > Hyphomonas > Hyphomonas sp. UBA4494. The sequence goes on along the minus strand of NZ_DGNK01000030.1, from coordinate 102,813 downwards.
GCATCGCCGGGCGGGTGCTACGTGTCTTTGGTGGCGGCGCGCGGGGACGCCCCGGCGAGCGCCTCGCCCGCGCGTTGGAAAAGCTGGGACCGGCCTATATCAAGCTTGGGCAGTTTCTGGCCACGCGCCCGGATGTGTTCGGCGCTGAAGTCACCCAGGATCTGGGCCGTCTGAAGGACAAGCTGCCGCCCTTTTCGATGAAGGCGGCGCGCGCCGCCCTCGCGGAAGAGTTTGGTGAGGCTGACGCCGCACGCCTGTTTGCCGAATTGTCAGACCCGGTTGCGGCCGCGTCCATCGCGCAGGTCCACAAGATGTCCCTGCCAGAAGGGGAACGCGCCGTGAAAATCCTGCGGCCGGGCATTGAGCACAAATTGATGGTGGAACTTTCTGCCATGAAACGCGCTGCGCGCACCATCGAAGGCATCTCAGCCGAGAGCCAGCGTCTGAAACCTGTGGCTTTCACTGAAACCATTGCGAATGCCATGATGCGGGAAACCGACCTGCGCCTCGAAGCAGGCGGCGCAGACGAAATGCACGAAATCAGCCAGAAATCCGGCCATTTCGTCATTCCCTCCGTCGATTGGGACCGCACCGGTCGCCGGGTTCTTACCATCGACTGGATCGACGGAGTTTCTCTCACCGATCCAAAAGCGCTGGACCGTCCCGGCATCGACCGCAAGAAATTGGCGAACGACATCACGCAGGGCTTCCTGACCCATGCGATCGAATACGGCGTGTTCCATGCGGACATGCATGAAGGCAACCTCATCATCACGCCGGAAGGCAAGGTGGCCCTGGTGGATTTCGGAATCATTGGCCGGATCGGCCTGGTCGAGCGCCGCTTCCTCGCCGAAATCCTTTGGGGCTTCCTGAAGCGCGATTACCGCCGTGTTGCCGAAGTCCATTTCGAGGCCGGTTATGTACCGGCCAACCAGTCTATCGGGGAGTTCGCACAAGCTCTCCGTTCCATCGGCGAACCCGTACATGGCAAACCGGCCGAAGAAGTCTCGATGGGTCGCGTCCTGCTTCAATTGTTCGACTATACGCACACATTCGGAATGTCCCTGCGTCCGGAACTTGTCCTGCTCCAGAAGACCATGGTCCAAGTGGAAGGCGTCGCCCGCGCGATCGACCCGTCGCACAATATATGGTTTGCGTCCGAACCCGTGGTCGGCACGTGGATCCGGCGCAGCTTCGGCCCAGAGGGCGCCGCAAAGCTTGTCGCCGGCAATGTGAAAGAGATCACCAACCGGTTGAAGCGTCTGCCAGAAGTCATGGACAAATTTGAGGCCTCACTACTCGAACCGGTTTCGCCCCCGCCGCTTCCACGCCGGTTTGCGCCCTGGTGGGGCTGGTTTGGCTTCATCGCGGCCTTGGTTGCGCTGGGCATCTGGGCAGCGAAATAGCGAGTTTCGGGCATTTCCCTGCTGAAACCCGCCAAAACCTTAACCGAGCCGCCAAGTTCACAGGGATTTCATGGGGTAACGGCAAGAAATTTGCGATAAGACACGCTTAACGAACAGAGCCCGGCCCATGACGCAAAAACGCATCCTTTTGATCATTTCCGGCGGTATTGCCGCCTATAAGAGCCTGGAACTGATCCGGGAGTTGCGCCGGCGCGACATTGCCTGTCGGTGCATCGTGACGAAGGGCGGACAGGAATTCGTCACCCCCCTCTCGGTCTCCGCCCTGTCCGGTGACAAGGTTTATACAGAACTCTTCAATCTGAGCGACGAAGCGGAAATGGGCCATATCGAGCTGTCTCGCTCGGCCGATCTCGTCGTTGTCTGCCCGGCTACCGCAGACCTGATGGCCAAGGCCGCAGGTGGCCTCGCCAATGATCTTGCCTCCACCACACTTCTGGCGACTGACAAACGTGTCCTGGTCGTGCCCGCCATGAATGTGCGCATGTGGCAGCACCCAGCCACGGTGCGGAATGTCGAAACGCTCCGCGCGGATGGCGTGACGGTGATGGAGCCGGACGAAGGCGCGATGGCCTGCGGTGAATTCGGTCCTGGCCGCCTTCCGGAACTTCCGGTCATCGCCGAAGAAATCGAACGCATGCTGGCAGGAGACGCCACCGGCGCACTCGCGGGAACCCACGCGCTTGTCACAGCAGGCCCGACACGCGAACCGCTGGATCCTGTTCGGTTCTTGTCCAACCATTCTTCCGGCAAGCAAGGCTATGCGATTGCCGAAGCGCTCGCGCGTCTTGGTGCGCAGGTCACTTTGGTCTCCGGTCCGGTCGCCCTGCCCGCACCACGGGGAGTGAATTTCGTACCGGTCGAGACTGCCCGCCAGATGTTGAAGGCCTGCGAGGACGCTCTGCCTGCTGACGTGTTCGTTTCTGTGGCCGCAGTTGCTGACTGGCGCCCGGCACGGGCCGCAACCAAGAAGCTGAAGATCAAGGGCGCGGGCAGCGAACATCCCTCCATGGAACTGACCGAAAACCCGGACATCCTCAAGACGCTGGCCAACAAGCGCAAGAACCGACCCGCCCTGGTGATCGGCTTCGCCGCAGAGACCCATGATGTCGAGGAACACGCTGAAGCGAAGCTCGCCCGCAAGAATTGTGACTGGATTGTCGCCAATGATGTCTCCGGGGATGTGATGGGCGGCTCGGAAAACGAGATTGCCTTGATCACCCGGGACGGATCCGAACGCTGGCCGCGCATGGGCAAGACCGAAGTGGCGCGCCGACTGGCGCACAAGGTCGCTGAAACGCTGAATGATGAAGGCGACGGGCTGAAACTCGCCGCTGAATAGCGCTACACTGGCGGCTCGCCATTCTGCGCGAGCACCTCCCCTGCCAGATACAGAGATCCGCAAATCAGGATACGATCAACGCCGGTTGCCGCCGCAGCCTTGAGTGCAGCTTCGAGGCTGTCGCACGCGGCGGCTTTCAGCCCCGCATTGGTGGCCGCTTCCGCCAAGGCTTGAGGTTCGGCGCCCTGATGACCCGGCGCGTTCGGCAAGGTGAAGACCTCAGGTCGCACCTGCCGGAACGGCATGAAATAGCCGGTCGCATCCTTGGAGGCGAGCATGGCTGCGACCAGTGCGGTACGCCCGGGCATGTAGTTCAGCTGTCTCGCAATGGCGCGGGCCGCATGCGGATTGTGTCCGCCATCCAGCCAGATTTCCTGATCGGGAGCGAGCGCCGTAAGCGGCCCGTCTTTCAGGCGCTGCATACGCGCAGGCCACACCACGTTGCGGGCGCCTTCGAAGATCGCATTCTGGTCGATGATTGTGGAATTCCCGAACAGCTGCACGGCCATGGCGGCCAGAGCCGCATTGGCCCGCTGGTGTTCGCCCAACAGGCCAAGGGCTTCCGGCATTGCATCAATGAAGTGCGCTTTCAGGCGATAAAGCGGCGCGCCAACATCTTCGGCCCGTTTTGCGATGACATCGTCACAGATCTTGCGCTGGATCGCGGTCAGCGCCGGGCGGCCGGGCTTGATGATTCCCGCTTTCTCACCCGCAATCTTGCGAATATCCGAGCCGAGAAAGGCCTTGTGATCGAAGTCGATCGGCGTAATGACGCTCAGCGCGGGCTGGTCGATCACATTGGTCGCATCATAGCTGCCGCCAAGTCCGACTTCGAGAATCAGTACATCAGCCGGCACTTCTGAGAAGGCGAGCAGGGCCGTGGCCGTCGTCGCTTCGAATTGTGTGATCTCCTGCCCCTTGATCGCGTCATGGGTTCGCTCCAGCCAGCCGATCAGACGCGCATCATCCACGATCTCACCGGCGAGCCGGATACGCTCGTTGAAACGCACGAGGTGCGGACTGGTAAACACATGAACGCTAAGGCCCGCTGCTTCCATCATGGCCCGCATGAAGGCGCAGGTGGACCCTTTGCCGTTGGTTCCGGCCACATGAATCACGGGCGGAAGCCTGTCTTGCGGCCGCCCAAGCGACTCAAGCGCGTTCAAGACGCGCCCGAGCGATAGTTCAATCGTGTCTGGATATAGCCCTCCGAACCGCCCCAGCGCCTCGGCCAGGGCCGAACTGTCACCGATCAAGCAGAGCTGCCCTTACTCTTGTTTGGGGTCTTGGCGGCATGCGTTTTGGGTGGCGTCAGAGAAACCGGCAGGCGATCTTCAGCGCGCCGCACATTTGGCATCAGCATCGACAGGACATTTGAGATCGTGTCCTTCAGCTTGCGCCGGTCGCAGACAATGTCCACCTGGCCCTTTTCGCGCAGGAATTCGGATCGCTGGAACCCTTTCGGCAGGCTTTCGCGAATGGTTTGTTCAATCACACGCGGGCCGGAAAAGGCGATCATTGCGCCAGGTTCGGCAATATGGATATCGCCAAGCATCGCATAAGATGCCGACACGCCGCCCGACGTCGGATCAGTCAGTAGCACAATATAAGGTAGTTTGGCTTCGGCCAGTTCATTGATCGCGAGCGTCGTGCGCGGCATCTGCATCAGGCTCAGCGTGCCCTCCTGCATGCGAGCGCCACCGGACGCCGTGCACACAACAAAGCCCGCCTTGCGGGCCAACGCCATCTGCGCAGCCGCTACAAAGCCTTCCCCTGCCGCCATGCCCAAGGATCCGCCCATAAAGGCAAAATCTTGAACCAGTACGACCGTGGGCACGCCGCCGATCTTTCCATAGGCCGCCACCATACAGTCTTCCTGGATGATCGGTGCGCCACCATTTTCGGACTCTTTCTTGTCCCGGGCCGCAATCTTGGCCTTCGCAGCCTTCAGGCGCGACGGATAAGGCTTGTCATCCTTGAATTTCAGGGGGTCATGCGGAACCGATGGCAGGGCCAAAGGCTCCCAGCGCTCATCATCGAACAGGAGGCGCAGGCGGGTGCGCGGGCTGATCCGCAAATGCGCGCCAGCTGGTGTGACATGCCAGTTTTCTTCCAGATCGGTCTTGTAGACGAGTTCGCCGGACAGAGGACATTTTACCCACAAATCGTCGGGCGTGTCCTTCTTCGCGAGCATGGTCTTCAGGCCCGGCGGGGTGACCTTGGTAATCCAGTTCATGCCAGAACCTCCTCGGCGGCAATCAACACTTAAGGCTTGGTGATCGTTCTGATCGCCGAGCTCAACTCCTTCGCCAACGCGCCCATTCCCCGCGGTGCACTGGCAAAATCCCCCGATTCGTAGGCCTTTTCTGCATGCTCCACGAAAGCGGAGCCTACGACAACCCCATCGGCAATTTTAGCCATTTCTGCAGCTTGAGCGCCAGTTTTGACGCCAAAACCCACACAGACCGGCAATCCTGAAACACGTTTGGCCATTTCAATGTTCCCGGCAATCGCCTGCGGATCCGCGCTGCCAGCGCCTGTAACGCCTGTCACAGCGACAAAATAGAGGAATCCGCTGGCGCCTTCGGCAACCTTTTTCATCCGGTTTTCATGAGTGGTGGGGGTCGCAAGCCGAATGACGGAAAGATCGTATGGCGCATAGGCCTCGCGCAGTTCGCCATCTTCTTCCGGCGGCAAATCTACCAGGATCGTTCCGTCGACACCGGCTGCATGAGCCGCCTTGGCGAACTCAGCATATCCCATGCGGAATACAGGATTGGCATATCCCATTATAATGACAGGCGTTGTCTGGTCCTCGGCGCGAAACCGGGTCGCCAGCGCCAGCGTATCAGCGAGCGTTGTTTTATTGGCGAGCGCTCGCAAGCCCGCCTTCTGAATGGATGCCCCATCGGCCATCGGATCGGTAAAAGGCGCGCCAAGCTCGATGATATCGGCGCCATTGTCGCGCAGCGCGCACATGGCAGCATAGCTCGTCTCAAGATTGGGGTCGCCGGCCATAAGGTAGGAAACCAGAACGGCGCGGGATTCGCCGCTTGCGCGGGCGAAGGTGTCTGTAATGCGGGAAGTTGGCATCAGGTGTCCGTATTCTCGTGAACCCATGCCTCATAAGGCGCATTCGCCTGAATGCAAGGCAATGCGACCATAGCGGGTACTTCATAGGGATGGTGCGTCAGGACGAGGGCTTCGATCCGATCCCAATTCGCTTTCGGCGCTTTCAGCCACAACACGAATTCGAAGGCCTGCTCCACCACACTCTTCCAGCGATAGGTGGACGAGACCGGCCCTTCGAGATTGGCGCAGGCAGCGAGACGGTGCTCTATGGCCGCGTCGCCAATTTCCTCGGCCACACGGCGAGACGGACAGGTAATGCGAATGAGAAGGAGGTCAGTCAATTTGCTCTCTCGACAAAAGAAAAGTGAAGACGCAGGGGAACATTTTCTAGCCGCCTCGTCCATCGGGATCGTGGCAAACGATGCAAATCTTGTTTCCATCGAGATCTCGGAAATATGCCCCGTAATAATTCGCGTGATATTGCGGGCGCAGGCACGGGGTACCCTCATCCTGAGCGCCGCGAGAGATGGCAATTGCGTGCGCCTCATCTACGCTGGGCCGGTCGGGTGCGAGCAGGGCGAGCATCTGGCCATTGCCCGGCTCGTGTCGCTGGTCATTGAACGGCCGCACCAAAGCGACCAGCGGGCGGTCATCGCCCGGACGCCGCCACATGATAAACGGATCAGACCGCTCGAATGGCACACGCGGATTCCCAAGCGCTTGCATGATCGGCTCGTAAAAGGCAGCTGCATTTTCCAGATCATTCGTGCCCAAGGTCACATGCGAGATCATCGGCCTCTTCCCTACATATCGACGCCGAGGGCCTTGGCGACCGAGAAAACGTCCTTGTCGCCGCGACCACACATATTCAGGATCATCAGCCCATCCTTGCCGAGTGCCTGAGCGACCTCACCTACGCGCGCGATGGCGTGTGAGGGCTCGAGCGCCGGAATAATTCCCTCAAGCCGCGTGCACAGCTGGAAAGCTGCAAGCGCCTCCTTATCCGTGCACGACAAGTATTCAGCGCGACCGGAATCTCTCAGGAAAGCGTGTTCTGGCCCGATGCCCGGATAGTCCAGTCCCGCCGAGATCGAATGCGCATCGATGATCTGGCCGTCATCGGTTTGAAGGAGATAGGTCTTGTTCCCATGCAAGATGCCCGGCTTGCCGCCATTCAGCGCGGCAGCGTGCTCGCCCGTCTCGATACCGTGCCCCGCAGCCTCGACACCGATCAGGCGAACGCCCTCATCTTCAAGGAAAGGGTGAAACAGGCCAATCGCGTTCGAACCACCGCCGATACAGGCCATGACCGCGTCGGGCAGACGCCCTTCCCGCTCAAGGATCTGGGCGCGAGCCTCCTTGCCGATAATGCTCTGGAAGTCGCGGACAAGCTCCGGATACGGATGGGGCCCCGCAGCCGTGCCAATGCAGTAGAAGGTGTCTTCGACATTGGTGACCCAGTCACGCAGTGCTTCATTCATTGCGTCTTTCAGGGTGCCTGTGCCGGAAGAGACCGGGACGATCTCTGCGCCGAGCAGTTTCATGCGGAAAACGTTCGGCTTCTGGCGCTCGACATCCGTTTCGCCCATGAAGACAACGCAATCCAGTCCGAAGCGCGCGCAGATTGTCGCCGTGGCAACACCATGCTGACCGGCGCCCGTTTCGGCGATGATGCGGGTCTTGCCCATACGCCTGGCGAGCAGGACCTGGCCGAGGCAATTATTGATCTTGTGCGCGCCCGTATGGTTCAGCTCATCGCGCTTGAAATAGATTTTCGCGCCATCGAAATGCTCGGTCAGCCGCTCCGCAAAATATAGAGGCGATGGACGCCCGACATAATGGGCCCACAAATCGTCCATTTCCGCCTTGAAAGCTGGATCTTCCTTGGCCTTGCGGTATTCGGCCTCAAGTTCGAGGATCAATGGCATCAATGTCTCGGCGACATAGCGCCCACCAAAGTCTCCAAAGCGGCCATTCGCATCTGGCCATTGATCCCATGTGTTCCGCAAATCCATCGTCCTGCTTTCCTTGCACTACCGGCCCGTATCTAGACCGAAGGACGTGCCAAGGAAAGCGCGACGATGCGCCCGGCCCCGTGACGCGTCAGCCCATGGGGGAATAGAAAAATTCCTCTCGAACGATCTTCCCGTCCTTGACCGTATACACGCCAACCTCCTTGGCTTGCATCCGCTCGCCGGACTCCTTGTTGGTGACATCCATGTCGAAGACGAGAGAAAATTGGTCATCCCCAAACAGGAACGGCCCCTCGGCGCTGACCTGGTGCACATCGTGCGCACCATACCACCAGTCGTGCTTGCCCTTGATGGCGTCGAGCCCCTGAGCTTCGCGGCCAGCATCGCCCATTGCAAGCGCTTCGACCGACACGCAGTCTTGTGCGTAAAGTGTCTCCAGCGCTTCGGCCTCGCGGCCAGAATTGCAGCATTTCGCCAACTTGCCAGCGACACTCGTCAGTTCTTCTGAAAACATGACACGTCCTCCCATTGCCAATAGGAGCTATATTAGCACAGAACAAAAACAGAACAATCAGTTTGTTATGAATTTTTTGAGGCGTCGATGAATGTTTTTACCAGTACCCGGTCCTTCAGGCCGCGAACACTCTCTACGCCTGAAGAGACATCCACTGCTGGCGCACCGGTCAGACGCACGGCATCGGAGACATTGTCCGGTGTCAGCCCCCCAGCAAGAATCCAGGGTGCCGGTCTCTGCCAGCCTTTCAGCAAATTCCAGTCAAATGACAATCCGTGCCCGCCTGTCTGATCAGCGCCCTTAGGCGGTTTCGCGTCCACCAGAAGCCGATCGGCTGCCGTGTAGGCCTCAGCCCACTTCAGATCGTCTGAATCGGCAATTCCCACGGCTTTCCAGATCTCCAGACGCGTCCGCGCCTTGACTTCGGCGACGCGCTCAGGGGATTCCGAACCGTGCAGTTGCAATATCGGAAACCCCAGCGCCACGATCCGGTCGATCTGCGCGTCGTCCGGGTCAACCAGCAAGGCCACCGGCGTGGCGGACCCCACCTGCATCAAAAGGTTGGCCGCCGCTGCTTCCGTTACGTGCCGCGGGCTGGCCTCGGCAAACACGAACCCAATCCAGTCTGCCCCGGCTTGCGCGGTATAGCGCACGAGGTCGGGATCGGTCAGGCCGCAGATTTTTACGAGTGTCATGCCGCAGGCGTTACGCTAACGGCCTTGCGTCCGTCAATTCAGGGGCTGACGGGACGCGTATTTTCCTTGAGGACCGCCGCAAAGAAAATCTTGCCTGAATCTTTCGGACCAATCTCACGATTGAAGGTCCAGCGCATATGCGTGATCTCTTCCGGCATGGACACGCTCACCGGCTGGACCTCATCGAGACCGGATTCCGCGATCAGTTTTTCACGCGGCACGTATGTCGCCCCGCCGTCCATGGAGAAATCAACAGAGGCCTGATCATATTCGGCCATGGCAGAATCTTCGAGCAGGCTCACTTCTGCCGGCACTGGCAAGGTCAGAACAGCGTCCCTTGCCGGGGCTTCGCTCGGGTTTGAATATGTCACGGAATAAAACAACTGCTCGCCCGGCTTCACTTCCTCAGCAGGCAGCAGCTCCATTTCCAATCCGCCTTCTTCGTCTTCGATGACGATCACACGTTCGACCTGTTGCTCGACGATGAGTTCCTGGGCGAGCGCCGGAAGTCCGATGAGGAGGGTTCCGGCAAGAGTGGCAGCTGCGCGTATCAGCATGGCGTTAATCCTTGGCAGGGACGGTTAGAGGTTCAGCGTCAAGAATTGCGACAATTAGTTAACATTCGCTCAAAATCCATAAAGCATTTGCAGAGTTTCCAGTCAGACATTGCCAGATCGTCAACACGCGCCTTGGTGTCGCCACAGAGGCGCCAATTCGCGGACACCGATGTTGCACACCGACACCATTTCCCGGGGAGCTGACAAACCCTCGGCATAGGGATCGCCTAGTCATGGTGAACCACGCATTCTCAGGATCAGGACTCATCCCATGCTGAATAGAAAGTTGAAAACCCTCCTCGCTATCGGCCTCGTATCCAGCGCAGCCGCATTCGGGCCGATCGCTTCTGCCCAGGCCCCGCGCGAAAATCCGCAAAGCGCTGCCGACCATCATGGCATCCGCTATGTAAAGGCAAGCGCTGTGAATGTGCGCGGTGGGCCGGGCACGCACAACTCAGTCCTGACGGTCCTGAACCTTGGCGCCGAAGTGAGCATTTATCTGGTACAGGGCGACTGGGCACGCATTTCTGCACCGAACAAGCCTGAACAATGGATCTATACGCCATTGCTTCAGGACTCCAAGCCAACTTCCCCAAGCCCGAAACACGCGGCCAAGGTCGCCGCGCCAGCCACGCCGAAGGCCCAGCCTGTTGCGTCAAAGAACGCTGCTGCGCCGCCAACTCAAAAACAACAACCGCAATCGAAAAAACAGGGCGACGCACCTCACACTCAACCGGACACCCGGAAAGATCCTGCGCCCGCAAAGCCGAACTAATCCAAGAAACATATCCTGTTTTGCGGCTCGCGCCACGTGCGCGGGCTGCAGCACCATTCACAGCTTCACGGCAACGCCTTGCCGTGAAAAAAGTCTTGTGATGCAGAAGTTTGCTGGCGGTGAGACAGGGATTCGAACCCTGGAGACTATTGCTAGCCTACACACTTTCCAGGCGTGCGCCTTCGACCACTCGGCCACCTCACCGTACTCAGCAGAGGGGAGCCAATAACCGAAGGCCTGCAAGATCGCAAGACTGTGATTGCCGTTCCCGGCAGACAAACCCATATGAGACACAGAAAGGGAGACCCCTCATGTTGTTCTCGAAGAAAAAACTGACCATCCCGGATGCCGAGAGCGCCCTGCCCGGCCGCCCCGATCCGATCCCGACCGCCACCACGCATTATGTATTCGACCGTGACCTGCAGGGCCCCCTTCCGGCGGGATACGAAACGGCCGTATTCGCCCTCGGCTGCTTCTGGGGCGCTGAGCGAGTATTCTGGCAGCAGGATGGCGTTTGGCTGACCCGGGTAGGTTATGCTGGCGGATCGACCCCGAACCCGACCTATGAAGAAGTCTGCTCAGGCGGGACCGGGCACACGGAAATCGTTGAAGTGGTTTTCAACCCTGCCGAAGTGACCTTCGCCGCACTCGTGAAACTGTTCCTCGAAAGTCATGACCCGACCCAGGGCATGCGTCAGGGAAATGACATCGGCACGCAATACCGCTCGGCAATTTATACGACATCCGAGGCACAAGCCGAAACGGCGCGTGAGATGATCGCAGGATATGAGAAGTCGCTTGCCCAGAGCGGCCATGCCAGCCAGATCACAACGGAGCTTGCGCCATTGGACAAGGTTTATCTCGCCGAGGAATACCATCAGCAATACCTTGCGAAAAACCCGAACGGGTATTGCGGGATTGGAGGCACGGGCGTGTCCTGCCCAATCGGCTTGGGTGCGTCGACCTGACCGCGAAACTTAGCGCTAGCCGCCGAAATTCACGGCAAACCTCTTGCGTGTCTCAAGCAGGTTCTGCGCCTTGTACATGGCGTCAGAAGCGGCTTGGGCGCGCTTTATGGTCGGGTCCGCCTGCAAGGCCTCAATCACTTTGGTGAGATGACTGATCGCCTCCTCGACGGTCTTGCGATCGAACTGGTTTGTCGCGCGCGCCAGCAGGGCCCGGCCGAGATCCATGTGCGCCTGAACGGCCCGCGATGTGTCGCCATCACTCTTGATATCCTGGAGATGGATTCTCCGAAGCGTGATCACGTGGTCGAGCGCATCCATATCTCCAGACTGTTCGGCAACGTGCACCAGAGACGCGCAAAAATCGGCTTCGATTCGGCTGCGCAGAGCGACCGGAAGCGTAGGCGAGTCCTCAAGGATTTCAGCCAGCGCATTGGACAGGATCTTCATCTTTTCGGGTCGGAAGGATTGCGGATTCGCCAGCGCAGGCTGCAATTCCCGCGCCAGGAAGTAAGCGGCCACGCGTGGCATCTGCCCGTCAAGGTCGATCATCTTTCCGGGCATTAACAGCGTGAACAGCTTTGCTTCTGCGGCCGTCAGGCCACCACCGCGGCTTAGGCCGTGAATGACAAAGCCATCTTCGCGTCGACCGGTCCTGTCTGCCCAGACCAGCATATCGGCATCCGCCACTTCCAGTCGCCGACGGGCACGCTGGACCGCGCGCGTTTCGATGCCGCCGCGAATAGTGCCCGTGCGGAATACTTTCAGCGGTGCACCGAAATTGAATTCGGAGAGGTGGGAATTGAGCGCCGAGAGCAGCCATTTCCATGCGCGACCCGCGCCTTTGCCAGCCGGGCGGGCGACAAGCACGCGGTATCCGGGCGACTTGTCATTGCGCGCAGCCCGGGCCCCGGACGCATTGCGCAAAGTCTTCAACAGCGAACCCAGCAGGCTGAACATCAGGACGACCAGTGCAACGAGCAGGACACACAGCATCACGAATCCAAACGTGGCGAGCTCTGTCGCATCCACCACATTCGTTTCGAACCAGCGCTCGGCTGTTGTGAACCAAGTATCCACAGGCATTCGAGATGACCTCCTGTATGTCTGTGCGATACGGTTCCTGCCCTGTGCTTGCAACAGCTAAACGCTGTTCAGCCTGTGCGGGGGATGGTTAGATTGCCTGAGAGACAAGCTGATTCAGGGGGGTCGCATGGGTGCCGGGGAATTTGTCACGCGGTTCGCACCGTCCCCCACCGGGCATTTGCATCTCGGTCACGCGCTCTCGGCTTTCCATGTCTGGGACACTGCCCGCGCCCATAATGGAAAGGTGCTGTTGCGGATTGAAGACATTGACCAGACCCGATGCCGTCCGGAGTACGAAACCTCCATTCTCGCCGATCTTGAATGGCTCGGACTGGACTGGGATGGCCCCGTGCGACGCCAGTCCGACCACTTCGCTGAATATGAGTCCGCGCTCAACTCCCTGAAGGCGCGCGGGCTGGTTTATCGATGCTTCAAGACCCGTCGAGAGATCGCCGCCGCGCTGCCTGCCGGGGCCAGTCCCGATACGGCCGGCTTCACTGGCAAGTCGCTCCCTGCGGACAAGGAGCGGGAACTGCTGGACCGGGGACACGCCTATGCGTGGCGGCTATCCCTCTCGGCTGCCCGCGCCCAACTCGGCCCTGTATATGATGCGTTGAGCTATACAGTCTTCTCAAAGTGCGGCCAGCACAGGGTGAAAGCTGACCCCGCACCCTTTGGCGACGTCGTGCTCGCGCGCAAGGATACGCCAACAAGCTATCATCTCGCCTGCTGCCACGACGATGCCTTGCAGGGGATCACGCATGTCATACGCGGCGAAGACATCCGGGAGATGACATCGGTACATGTCCTGCTGCAGGCGCTGATGGACTGGCCACAGCCTCTTTATACGTTTCATCCGCTCGTTTTGGGGGCAGATGGCAAGAAATTGTCCAAGCGCGCGGGGGACCGGGGATTGCGCGCATGGCGTGAAGACGGCAAGACGCCTGAAGACATTCGCGCCATGACGGGCCTCATTTAATGACATCCACAGAAATGACAGCGCCGGTACGCCGGGAATGGCTCGGCGTGCTTATGCTGGTTGGCGGCGCGGTTGCGATCGGATTTGCGCCGATTGGCTTGCGCTTGGGTCTCGACGACCTCGGCCCGCAGGCCATCGCCTTCTGGCGCTACACATTTGCCCTGCCCGTGCTGACTGCGCTCGTCTTGCTGGTCGAGCGGCGCGCTCCGCGCAAACCGAACATATATGTCATCCTGGCCGGGATCTGTTTCGCTGTGGACATTGGCTTCTGGCACTGGTCCCTCACCCTGACCAGTGTGTCCAATGCCACCTTCATCGTGAATCTCGGAAACGTCTGCGTCGGCTTCCTCGCATGGCTGTTCCTGAAGGAGCGCCCTGCGCCGATGTGGTTCTTCGCCGTAATCCTGGCGATTGGCGGCGCATCGGCCCTGTCACTCGGCGGCACCGCCGAAGGGGGAGCCAGTTTTGTCGGGGATCGGATTGCGATCATCGCGGCGATCAGCGTATCGGGGTATTTCCTCTGCTCGAAGCTCGCCCGGCGAACACTGAATGGTCTGGAGACCCTGTTCTGGCTGACAGTTGTGGAAGTGATTGTCGGAGCCATCATGGTCATGGCTTTCGGTGAAAACTTCCTGCCGGAGAAATTGTCGGGTTTCGCTGTGCCCCTGTTTCTTGGGATCGTGATCCACGTCGTCGGTCAGGGTCTGATCATCACCGGGCTTGGCAGCACGCCAACCTCCATCGCTGGTGTCATCATCCTGATCCAGCCTGTCATGGCTGCTGCGATTTCGTGGCATCTCTTTCAGGAACCCCTCACAACCCTGCAGGCAGGCGGTGGTATGCTCATTCTTGTCGCGGTCTGGCTGGCCCAGCGCGGCCACAAGGTGGATCCAATCGACTGAGTGCAGCAATAGTGTCACGAACTCAGTCTATGCCCGCCCCAGACCTGATATTCCGGAGACTAATCATGCGCCGCACTGCTCTATCCCTTGCTTCACTCACAGTCCTTGCTGTCGCGGGCTGTTCAGCGCCGTCTGATACCGCCGTGGCACAAAGCGAAGCTTCATCGGCGCCGCTACGCGAAGGCACGACACCCACCCAGGCAAGTGATTCCTATTATCAATCTGCCGCTGAAGCCGTAGAAACACGCATTCAGGAGCGCGGCGTAAAATCGGCGAAGAACATCATCCTCTTCGTTGGCGATGGCATGAGCATTCCGACCATCACCGCCGCCCGCATCTATGCTGGCCAACAGCGTGGACTCGACGGCGAGTCCTATACGCTGGCCATGGACACGCTGCCGTACATGGCCCTGTCCAAAACCTACAGTCACGACTATCAGGTTTCCGACTCCGCCTCGACGGCAACTGCGATGGTGACCGGTGCCAAGGTCAATTCACGAACGCTCGGCATCCTCAAGGAAGCCGGCTTCGGCAATTGCGCCAGCGTCGAAGGGCGCACGACAGAGTCAATTTTCGAACTGGCCGAACGGTCAGGCCTCGCAACGGGTCTCGTTTCCACCGCCCGCCTGACCCATGCAACGCCGGCGTCCACCTTCGCCAAGACTCCCAGCCGCGACTGGGAAGCTGACAGCGATCTGAAAGGCGGAGACGCAGGCGACTGCAAGGATATTGCCCGCCAATTCATCGAGTGGTCGGAAGGCGACGGATTTGAAGTGGCAATGGCCGGAGGCCGCGCGCCCTTCACAACGACCGAACAGTCAGATGCCGAGGACGCCAATCGCACCGGAAGCCGCACGGATGGTCGCGACCTGACCGCCGAATGGACCGCAAAGTCCGCCGACCATGTCTATGTCACCGACAAGGCTGGTTTCGAGGCCATCGACTTCGCCTCGAATGCAAAAGTACTCGGCCTGTTTGAAGGCTCGCACATGAAATTTGCGCTCGATCGGGATGAAGACCCAGCTGGCGAACCTTCTCTAGTCGATCTGACAAAGGCGGCAATCACGCGCCTGTCCCAGGATGAGGACGGTTTTGTACTGATGGTCGAAGGCGGCCGAATTGACCATGGCCATCATGGCGTCAGTGCCGCCCGGGCCCTGTCGGAAACCGATGAACTGGACCAGGCCCTCGCCGCAGCGCTGGAAATGACCGATGCGGACGAGACGCTGATCATCGTGACCGCGGACCATTCACACACGATGACGATTTCTGGCTATCCAAAGCGCGGCAATCCGATCCTCGGCAAAGTCATCAGCGGGCTGGATAACGCGCCGATGAAGGCACAGGACGGCAAACCCTACACAACGCTCTCCTATGCCAGCGGCATGACCGCGTGTCATTTGGTCGACGGCGAACCGGATTGCACCCGAGAAGACCTCTCCGAGATCGACACGACCGAAAAGAACTTCCAGCAACCCTCCCTCGTCTTCATGCCGTCGGAAACGCATGGGGGTGATGATGTGGCCATCTTCGCAACCGGCCCTGGGTCGGAACTCGTCTCCGGCGTGATGGAGCAGAACGAAATTTTCCACGTCATGGGTCGCGCTTCCGGTCTTGTGGCCGCGCCCACCGAATAACCCCTGCCCCTGCGTAGGGCCTGTTCAGGCAGCGCATTCTGAGGGACACTTCCTCCCATATTCGGTCATCTGCGCCAGCAAGAGCGCGGAGACCGGGCCAAAGGAGGAAGACCCATGAAGGCTGCTGTCATGCGCGCGCCCAATGCGCCGCTATCCATCGAAGATGTCACGATTTCCAAGCCCGGACCGCGCGAAGTGCTGGTCCGGCTGAAGGCGGTCGGCGTCTGCCATTCGGACGTGCATTTCTGGGACGGGAACTTCCCCGCCGAATTGCCGGTCATCCTCGGGCATGAAAGCGCCGGCATCGTGGAAGAAGTCGGCTCCATGGTCTCAGCGGTCAAGCCGGGCGACCATGTAATCTCGATCCTGTCGCCCTTCTGCGGCACCTGCGAGTACTGCCTGACAGGCCACATGTCCGTCTGCCATACGGTGAACAAGGAACACTTCCAGCGCCAGCCCACAGAAGCCCCCCGCCTCTCCATCAAGGGTGAAAAGGTCGGCCAGTTCCTGAACCTTTCTTCCTTCGCCGAACAGATCCTCGTCCATGAGAACGCGCTATGCGCAGTCGACAAGGATATGCCAATGGACAAGGCCTGCCTGATCGGGTGCGGCGTCATTACCGGTGTCGGGTCAGTCTTTCATTCCGCCAAGGTCGAGCCGGGTTCCACGGTTGCCGTCCTCGGCTGTGGCGGCGTCGGGCTTGCCGCGATCAATGGCGCAGCCATCGCAGGCGCCAGCCGTATCATCGCGGTAGACCTGTCAGACGAGAAACTCCAGATGGCGGTCCGTTTCGGCGCGACCGACACCGTCAATCCAGGCAAGGTCAATGCGATCGAGGCCGTCAAGGAACTCACCAAGGGCGGCGTCCACTACTCCTTCGAATGCGTCGGCCTGAAACAGACGGCTGAACAGGCCTACCACATGCTGCGACCACGCGGCGTGGCAACCGTGATCGGCATGATTTCGCCCGGCGTTAACATCGAGATCCCCGGCATTGAATTGCTTGCGACAGAAAAACGCCTGCAGGGGGCGATCATGGGGTCTAACCGGTTCCGGGTGGATTTCCCGCGCCTGATCGAACTGTACAGACAGGGCAAGCTGCACCTTGATGATCTTGTCTCTGACCGGATCGGTCTTGAGGGGATCACCGGCGCCCTCCAGAACCTCAAGGACAACAAGGGCACGGTCGCGCGGCAGGTGGTCGTGTTCGACTAGGCTTCGGAACTGCCCGGCTCGCCCGGCATTGTTGTGATCACTGAGCATGATCACAACAGAAAGCGGGCCTTGATGTCGGAGAGTTTGGAATGGATCGCAATGGGCACCGGCATTGTCGCGGCCATCATGGTGTCGGCCGATCTTGGGCGACGCATTACCGGCTTCGCCTTTATCGTGTTTGCGGTCTCTTCCACATGCTGGGTCATGATCGGCCTCTCGGATGACGAGGCCCCGCTCATGTACCAGAACATTGTCCTGACCGTGATCAACTTCATCGGCATCTACCGCTGGCTGATCCTCAAGAAGGAATCGGGCTAGAGTCCGAACCGGCCCGGATTGTCCCGGATCAGGGCTTCGAGTTTCGGCATGCCGTCTTTCAGGCCCTTGGCAAGCTGTTTGGAGACAATTCCGCCCAGGATCAGCGGCGCACTGGCCTTGCCCGCCCAGCGCAGCTCGCAGCCTTCCGGCGTTTCAACGACGACATAGTCCTCAACCGCGGCCGAGACCGGCAGCGTCGACTTTTCAAACCGGAAAGCCATCCGCTTGCCCTCTTCCCAGGCAAAGAAGGTTTCCTCGACTTTCTGGTCCCCGATCTCGACGGTGCGCGTGGTCCCGACCCCGAACGGCTCCGGGCTCGTCCAGACCACGTTCGTAATCGGCAGCCATTCCGTCCATGCCTCTGCGTCCAGCAAGGCGGCCCAGACGGCGGACGCCGGAAATGGGAATGCATGTGCGACCCGCAGTTTCGGACTCACCATCGCGAGATAGTCTTCGCCGACCGGCTTGTGCTGTTTCAGTGACTTGGCCATTCAGTTCCCCTCTTCCTGATTTCACTCAGGATGGGAGCGGACCGAATGACCTGTCAAACCGTGCCGCCACGGCAGCACAGGACAGACCCTTGGCATTAGATCAGTCCCGCAGCAGTTCGTTGACACCGGTCTTTGAGCGGGTCTGGGCGTCGACGGTCTTGACGATGACGGCGCAGGCGAGGCTCGGGCCGCCATTCTTGTCGGGCAGCGTGCCCGGCACGACGACGGAATAAGGCGGCACCTTGCCATAGGTGATCTCGCCGCTGTGGCGATCCACGATCTTGGTGGACTGGGTGATGAAGACGCCCATGGCTATCACCGAGCCTTCTCCGACGACCACACCCTCGACCACTTCGGACCGCGCGCCGATGAAGCAATTGTCTTCGATGATGGTCGGGTTCGCCTGCAACGGCTCAAGAACGCCGCCAATGCCGGTGCCGGCCGAGATATGGCAATTCTTGCCGACCTGCGCGCACGAGCCGACGGAGGCCCAGGTGTCGATCATTGTGCCTTCGCCGACATAGGCGCCGATGTTCACATAGGACGGCATCAGGACCGCATTCTTCGCAATGAAGGCGCCGCGGCGCACAGCGGCCGGGGGCACCGCACGAAAGCCCGCGGCCTCGAATTCGGATGAGCCCCAGCCCTGAAATTTCGATGGAACCTTGTCCCACCAGTTGCCGCCGCCGGGCACGCCGGAAACCATGCCATTGGAATTCAAGCGGAAGGACAGCAGAACAGCCTTTTTCAGCCATTGATGGACAGTCCAGTTGCCGTCGCCATTTGGGCTGGCCACGCGGGCCTCACCGGAGTCGAGCAGGTCAATGGCCGCCTCGACGGCTTCGCGCACCTCACCCCGTGTCTGTGTGTTCAGGGTGTCGCGGCTTTCCCACGCCTGTTCAATCGCATTGGCCAGGGCTTGTGTCATCTGTCTCTCCGGGGGCAGGTCTTAGTCGAGTGTTTCAATTGCCGCCTCAAGGAAGGCAGCAAGGTCGCCCGTCACATAGTCTATGTGGTCAGGCCCGTCATCCCCCAACAGATCGTCCAGATTGGCAGGACGCGCCTCAATCGGCTCGTGGCTCCAATCCTTTTCGGAGTGCACCAGAACCGTCGTGAAGCCCATATCCTTGGCTGGAAGGAGATTGCGCGCGAGATCCTCGAAGAAGATTGCCTTGCGCGGCGCCACATCATGCAGCGCACAAAACCGATCATAGGAGCTCTGGTTCGGCTTGGGAGTGTACTCAGCGTCCTCGATACCGAAGCTCCCGTGGAACAGGTCTTCCAGCCCCATCTTGCCAACAACCCGCTCGGCATGGCGACGCGAGCCATTCGTGTAAACGAATTTCCGGCCCGGCAGCGCGCTGATTGCCTGGCGCAAAACCGGCAAGTCCGGCAGTGGCGACAAGTCTATGTCATGCACATGATGCAGAAAATCGGCAGGATCGATCTTGTGCACCTTCATCAGGCCGGACAGCGTCGTCCCATAGGTTGCATAATAATGCTTCTGCACCTTGCGCGCCTCCAGCGGCGGCAATTCCAGCAGGCGCGACACGAAATCCGTCATGCGCGTGTCGATCTCGGCGAACAGGTCGCATTCTGCTGGATAGAGCGTGTTGTCGAGGTCGAACACCCAATCCGTAACATGGCCGAAATTGCCGAACGGTGCGAGGTGTACACCCGCCTTTGGAGAGGTCATTGACTACCGGCCTTGGCGAAGTCCCGCTCGAAGAACTCAAACACCAGACGCTGGTCAACTGGCTCCGGTGCGGCAGCGAACAGCGCAGTGCGATAGGCGGACGCTTCGCAGTCGTCCCGGCCAACGATCGCAAACTTTGCCCGGCCCACACAGAACGGATCCGATGCCTTTGCCAGCGTTCGGATACGCGTCCCATCTTCCATCTCGCCAAAGACATAGTGCTCAGTGCCGCGAAGGGCCTTGTCGATCACTCGCGCGCAACCTCCCGCCTCGAGCATCCACCAGCCGCGGCTCTCCCAGCCCTCGGTGCCGCGGCGTCCGATGGCGCTCCAGATCCGTTTGTCGGTGCGGTTGCACAGGGTAAACCCGACATTGCGGCCATTCTCCTTCGCCACCTGCTCCAGGAAGTCGATGAGGTCTGAATCCGACGTCGAGTCAGGCAGATTGTTCTCTTCCAGGAATTTGCCGATGGCGGTGCGGGTCTTGTATCCGATCCGGCCATCAATCGCGCCTGACAATACGCCCGCCTCTTCCAGCAGGCGCTGAATCCCGGCTGCCTGCGCGGTCGCGCGGTCATAATTTTCGATTTCGGTGAAAGTTGTCGTCCAGCGGGAGCGGCTGGAAATGTCGACCGCCCGGAAACCTCGCGCTTCCAGACCCATTGCATTGCAATTGGGCGGGCTTTCCAACGAGAAACCACCGGTGGGGTCCACGCAGAGTTCGCGCTCGCCGCCCCACTCTCTCAGGCCACCCCGATGGGCAGTCGATGTACGCCCATAGACATAATGGATTTTCGGATCGAGCGGCGCCCGCACGGCGACCTGACAGGAGCCTGGCTGCAATTTGGTCCAGCCATCCACATTGACGGAGCCGCCTACAGGGCGGCCAACCGCTGTTTCGATGATAAAGCTGGTCTCGTTACACAGCTTCCAACCATCGCCCGTCCCTTGTGCGTGCGCTATTGCGGGCAAACCCGCCGCTGCTGCAACAAAAGCAAGACCTTTAAGAAATGAGCGTACCTGCGCCATGTTCGGTAAATAGCTCCATGAGCAGGGCGTGCGGGGCACGCCCATCGAGGATCACTGCCGCCCCGACCCCATGTTTTACGGATTGGGCCGCAGTTTCAAGCTTCGGTATCATGCCACCTGCAGCTGTGCCGTCCGCGATCAGGTCAGGAATGGCATCCACAGCGATCTCGCGCATCAAATTCTTCTGCTTGTCGAGTACGCCAGCGACATCTGTCAGCAGGAACAGGCGGCTGGCGCCCAGTGCCGAGGCCAGCGCGCCGGCAGATGTGTCTGCATTCACATTGTAACGATGGCCATCCTTGCCGACTCCGACCGGGGCAACCACCGGAATCAACTGGGAGTCGGACTTCAGGAGCGCATCGATCACGCTTGTATCCACTGCGGTCGGCTCACCCACAAATCCAAGGTCCAGAACCTGTTCGATATGGCTGTCCGGATCGCGTTCGGTTTTCTTGGCCTTCTCGGCCTGGATCAGATTGCCGTCCGACCCGGACAGGCCAACGGCCTTGCCGCCCGCCTGATTGATCGCCCGCACAATGGATTTGTTGATAGGCCCCGACAGGACCATCTCGACCACTTCCATCGTCGCTTCGTCGGTTACCCGCAGGCCGCCCTTGAATTCGGACACGATGCCCAGCCGGTCCAGCAATTTGCCAATCTGAGGCCCGCCGCCATGCACGATGACGGGATGAATTCCCAGTGTTTTCAGCAAAACCACGTCGCGCGCAAAGATTGCCGACAGGCGCTCGTCCACCATGGCGTGGCCACCATATTTCACGACAATTGTCTTGCCAGCATAGCGCTGGATATAGGGCAGCGCTTCTGAGAGCGTCTGGGCGGTGAATTGCGCAGCGGAGATCTGGTCTGTCATGCGGGCCCCTTTAGCGCGGATCGCCGCCGTGACAAACTCGAATTCTAGAGGGCCCGATGCATGTACACGCTGTTCGGATCAAGCGTGTAGTCACCAAATGGCGAACAATAGACAAAGCCATACGCCTCATAGATGCGCCGTGCTGGCAGGAATCCGACCATGGACCCGGTTTCCAGATACAGCGCCGAATAGTTGCGCTGCTCTGCTTCGGCCATGATGTGTTCCAGCATGCGGCGGCCATGCCCCTGCCCGCGCAGGTCCGAACGCGTATGCATGGATTTCACTTCGCCCACACCGCCTGGCAACTCCTTCAGTGCCCCGCACCCAACGAGAACTTCCTCGTCCCACATTGACCAGACTGTCACGTCCGGTGCCCGCAATCCTTCCGCAGGCAGGAAGTGGCAACTGCCCGGAGGGGATAATGCCAACATCAAATTCGCGTGCGTCTGGAGAAGGGCCAGCATGGCAGGGCTGGTCACGTCATCAACTTTGATCTCGATTGGCATGAATGCACGGCTCCAGATTATTCTCCGGCGCTCATGTAATCTCAATTCGTGGCGCTATTCCAGTCCGGCGATTTCGGCGCGAAGTTCGGGGATGCCCCACCCCTTCTCAGACGAAGTCTGGCGAACAACTGGATGCGCCGCGCCGCGTTTCTTCAGCTTGCCGGCGATCTCTTCAACGAGCTTTTCGACTTCGGACTTCTGCATCTTGTCGACCTTGGTCAGGACGATCTGATAGGTGACCGCCGACTTGTCGAGCATGGTCATAACCTCCTCGTCAGTGTCCATCAGGCCCCGGCGAGAATCGACCAGCAGGAAGACCCGGCGCAATGATGGACGGCCCCGAAGATACGAGCGCGTCAGCCGCATCCAGCCCTCGGCCTGCGTGCGGCTGACCTTGGCATAGCCAAAGCCCGGCAGGTCGACGAGGAACATGCGGCCTTCGCCGAGGTCAAAATAATTGATCTCGCGCGTGCGGCCCGGCTCAGCCGAAGACCGCGCCAGCTTGGCGCGATTGGTCAGCGCATTGATGAGGGATGACTTGCCGACATTGGACCGGCCCGCAAAGCAGACTTCCGGACGATCCGCTGTGGGCAGGCCTTTCAGGTCCACCACGCCTTTGACAAACACGACCGACCCGGCGAACAGGACGCGGCCCGCTTCTAGCGCGTCTTCACTGAAGGCGTCTCCGGTTTCCATCAGACTAGTCCGCCGCTTTCTTCTTGCCGCGCACAAGTCGGCTGACAAATTTGCCAATCTCGGTGTCGACACCGTTCCGCCGCATGATGAAATATTGCTGCGCGAAGGAGAGCAGGTTTGACCATACCCAGTACATGACGAGGCCTGCCGCAAATCCGCCGAACACGAACATGAAGACCAGCGGCATGGCCTGAATGATCCGGCGCTGTGTCGGGTCTGGGGGTGGCGGGCTGAGCGTCTGGATAGCCGCCATGGTCACACCATAGAGAATTGGCAGGATACCAATACCAATGATGATGCCAATGATCGGAATCGCCTTGATGTCCGCGGCTGACCACCACGGGATGAGACCAAACAGGTTGCCGATGGCCGTGGGATCAGGTGCCGACAAATCCTTCAGGAAGCCGAAAGAGGCATGGCGCATCTCGATGGTCACGTAGAGCGTCTTGTAGAGCGCATAGAAAATCGGGATCGTGAACAGGATCGGCAAACAGCCGCCGACCGGGTTCGCGCCTTCCTGTTTATACAGCTTCATGACTTCCTGCTGCTGGCGCTGCGGATCGGCTTTGAAGCGCTCGCGGATTTCCTGCATCGGCTCTTGCAGCTTCTTCATTTTCGCCATGGACTTGTAGCTCTGATTGTAGAGCGGCACGAGCGGGAGCTTGATCAGAACCGTGAAGGCCAGAATCGCCCAGCCAAACGAGCCCACAATGCCGGACAGCCATTCCAGCGCATAGAAGAAGGGCTTGGTCAGGAAGAAGGCCCAGCCCCAGTCGATGGCATCCACCATTCGGGGAATACCCAGTTCGTTCTGATACTGTTGCAGCACTTCAAACCGTTTCGCACCGGCATAAAGGCTGTTGGCCATGGTCTGGCTTTCGCCGGGCGCAATCGTCAGTGGCGCGGATTCCGTGCGCACTTCCAGCGGCTGGCCACGTGACAGCTTGCGCTTGTCAACAAGGCCCGCAAAGAACTGGTCCTGTTGGGGCACGAGCGCGCCCAGCCAATACATGTCCGACAGGCCCCACCAACCGCCCTGGTCAGATGGGAACGTGCCTTCACTGGTCTCGCCCTTGATGTCCTTCAACTGGAACAAGGGCTTGTATTTCTTCAGGCGCAGTTCGCCGTTCACGACGCCCATCAGACCCATATGTGCAAGGCCGTTCTTGGCCGAGGAGCCCGGATCGGTTGTCTCAAGGAATTCCTTGTAATCCCCATGCCGCTCGATCGAGCCAATCGCGCGAAGCTGGCGCGCTTCGCCGGAATTATTGGTGACCGTATCCGTGAAGGTGAAGAGATAGTCCTCATCAACAGAGATCACCCGGTCGATGACAAGGCCTTCTGTCTCGAGCCGCAGCATCAACGGATTGCCGGGCGTCAGCTGCCCTTCCCCGACTTGGCTCCAGGGCGAATTGCGTCCTGCGACCAATTTCGATCCATCCGCCCAATACCAGGTGGCGAAATATCCAAACTCGGTGTTTTCCGGACGAAACAGGCGAACTTCCTGTTCCTTGTCGACAGTGAGGTAGTGCTTTTTCAGGCTGAGATCGTCGATACGCGAGCCAGCAAGGCGGATCGACCCATCCACAGAGGCGGCATCAAACGGCACGCGGGCATCATCCTGCAGCGCTTCCTCGACCGGCTTGATTTCAGCAATCGCCGGCGCATCAGAGGCCACTGTCGGGCCGGTTTGCTGCTCGGCCTCGCGCACGGCCTGATTGGCTTCGAATTCTTCCTGGGCGGGCTTCATGATGAAGGCCTGGTAGGCAAAAACGAACGCGATCATCGCGACCATGGCGATCAGAAAATTGCGCTGGTCAGGTTTTTCCATCTGGCGGGATCCCGGCAAATCTTTTGAGCACGCCGGAATCGGCGGCAGGGGTTAATCAGCGGCGAGGCTTATCAGCGCGCTTTCCATATCGTCAAGCAAACGCGGCCACGCAATGTCAGCGGTGTCCATACGTGCAATGAAGACATAATCCCACCCCGGTTTTCCATGCTGCGGCAAGAGAACACGCGCCGCTTCGCGCAAGCGCCGTTTCGCCCGGTTGCGAATGACCGCATTCCCGATCTTCTTGGTGGCGGTAAATCCAGCGCCGGCATGCGCGCCCGGACTGGCCCCCTTACGGCGTCGCGCCTGCACCAAAAGGGCTTTGCGCCGCTCGGTTTTTCCGTGACGCACATAAAGAAATTGAGGTCGCACGCGAAGACGGGCGACCTCAAATTCGGTTTTATCTGTTTTGCTGGTCATGGCCTGTTGCCGCCTGCGTGAGACGGTCCGTGGCCTGCCGCCTTAAGCGGACAGTGACTTGCGGCCCTTGGCGCGGCGACGTGCCAGCACCTTGCGGCCGTTTTTAGTCGACATGCGCTCGCGGAAACCATGGGTGCGGCTGCGGCGAAGGTTGCTTGGCTGGAAAGTGCGTTTCATGGGTCTGCTCTGAAAGCTAAGAATCTCGGAAAGAGGGGCCAATACAGGCAGCAGAGGTTCGAAGTCAAGCCGAACCGACAGCCAGAACCGAATAAATCTGTCTCTCCGCGCCCAAGACTCTTTACATGGCCAGAGAGTCTTGTGAACTCTGCACGCTGAGGCTGGGCAAAAGAGTTCGAAGAGGTCCAATGCGGTTTCCACGCTTTGCCATCCCGTGCCTGTTGGCCATGATCGCGCTTCCCATCACAGCGCACGCACAGTTCATAGACTATGACCGTCTGGATGCCCGGCTGACCCGGCTCGCCGCCGATGAAGACATTGTCGGCCTCTCCGTTGCCGTGATCGACCGGGGCGAGGTCGCCTTTGCCAAAGGGTATGGCATCACCCAGTCGGGCGGAGAGCCCGTTACGGACGAGACGGTATTTCGTTGGGCATCCTTGTCCAAAGGCGTGGCCGCGACCGAAGTCGCAATCCTTGCGACCGAAGCGCGCCTGAACATTACCGACCCGGTATCGAAATACGCAACCACGCTGCGACTTCCCAATGGCGGTGAAACCACGGCGACGCTCGAAGATGTGCTTTCGCACCGATTGGGTATCCTGCCAAATGCCTATGATACGCGGCTGGAAGATGGTTGGGACCCAGCCGAGATTCGCAACAGCCTGAAATCGCTGAAGCCCATCTGTCCGATTGGTGACTGTCACACCTATCAGAATGTTGCCTATGACAGCATCGCCGAAGTGATCGAGGACGTGACCCAGTCGCGCTATGCCGATGCCGTAGAGACCTCAATATTCAAACCCATCGGCATGGTAACGGCCAGCATCGGCCGCGCCGGGCTTGAAAACTCCCGGTCCTGGGCCCGTCCGCATTCAAAGAACAGCCGCGCGCCCGGCCCGCCGCGCAAGAAGATCGTGAATGACGATTATTACAATGTCCCTGCGGCCGGCGGCGTGAACGGTTCGATCCGCGATCTTGCGCTCTATGCCCGGGCGCATATGGGATTGCTGCCGGATATCCTCAGTGATTCCGCCCTCGAACTGCTCCAGACGCCGCGCATTTACACGCGACGCGAACAATCGGGCATGTCCCGACGCTATCGGGGTACAGTCCGGGATGCCCGCTACGCGCTTGGCTGGCGCGTCTACAAATACGGAGAGGCGGGCGACCGGGTGGTTGGCCATCGCGGCGCGGTAGAAGGCTACCGATCTTACATCCTGTTCGATCCGGACCGCGACACCGGAGTCGTTATCCTCTGGAACTCGAGCTCTCGCCGCCCCAATGGGATAGGGTTCGAGGTCATGGATATGGTCTACAACCTACCCTTCCGGGACTGGATGGAGCTGGACGCGCACGCCAGCGCAGGCAGTCGCTGACATCCCCCTCACGAGGGTGTTAGCCCAGCGCACGCAGTCGTGACGCGATCTTTCCTGGGCATCAGGCTATGCGGGGGCATCTTTCGCCCCATACTTCAGACCCGATGCTTATGCCTGATCTCCACTTTCTTGTTCGCCCGCTCGTTGCCCTGGCTCTGGCCGGCTGCCTCGCCCTGCCCGGTGTGGCGCAGGGAAATGACGCATGGACCCAGCTTCTTGAAACCTATGTCCATGAAAGCACGGACGGCGTGAACCGCGTGGACTATGCCGCGCTTTCTGCCAGTACTGCCGACCGCGCGACGCTCGACACTTATATTGCCAGCTTTGAGGCGCGTGACCTGACAGGCACGGACGATGTCACCTTCGCTGCATGGGCCAATCTCTACAATGCTGTGACGGTTCGCTACATCGCGGAGAAGTACCCGCTGGATTCGATCCGCGACGGTCTCCTGTTCGGGGGGCCCTGGAAGAAAGTGACCGTAATGGCTGGCGGCCGCGAAGTCTCGCTCGATGCCATTGAGCACGACATCTTGCGCCCCCGCTTCGGGGACCCGCGCGTCCATTATGCCATCAATTGCGCCTCTTATGGCTGCCCGAACCTGCTCACTCGCGCCTGGACGGCGAACACACTTGATGCAGACCTCGACGCCGCTGCGCGTGCTTACATCAATCACCCTCGTGGTGTAACGGTCGGAAACCGCGGCCTTACTGTATCGTCTATCTACAAATGGTTTGAGGCCGACTTCGGCGGATCGAAAGATGGCGTTATCAAACACCTGCTTCATTATGCCGAGCCTGCGCTCGCCGAGAATATCCGCGCTACGCCCAAAATCCGCGGCTACACCTATGACTGGTCGCTCAATGATACCCGGATGGACCCTGCCAAATGACCGAAGAAACCCAACACGCTTCGCGCCCGCTCTGGTTGCGCCTGTGGCCCCTCTACCTGATTGCGGGTGGCCTGATCGCCGCATGGTTCTTCGGCCTGTTCGACTATCTTTCGCTTGAGACACTGCGCCAGCAGCAGGCCTCGCTACGCGCGTTCGTTGAAGACAACCTGATCCTGGCCATTGCCGCCTATGTGGGCGTCTATGCAGCCAGCACAGTCTTCATGCTGCCCGGCGCACTGTGGATCACAATCAGTGGGGGCTTCCTGTTCGGCCTCGCCGGCGGCACGCTCGCCACCGTGGTGGGCGCAACCCTCGGCGCCAGCCTGCTCTTCCTGGCAGCAAAGACTTCGCTGGGCAGCTTCATGCGGAAGATCGCAAGCGGCTATGCCGACAAGGTCCGGACCGAATTCCAGAACAGCCCCATGGCCTACATGTTCGCCATGCGCTTCATTCCAGCCATGCCGTTCCCTGTCGCCAATATCCTGCCTGCCATCCTCGGCGCCAAGTATCGTGATTATGCCATCACGACGGCGCTCGGCATCATACCGGGTGTGATCGCCTATACATGGGTCGGCGCAGGGCTCGGCGCGACCTTCGCCAAGGGCGAAGATCCCGATCTTGCCTCCGTTTTCCAGAACCTGCTTCCCGCCGCGATCGCCCTGGGCGTTGTGTCCCTGTTACCCGTCGCGTGGAAGAAGTTCTTTCCCAAGAAGGCCAACCAGATTGAAGAGGCTGCCTGATGTCCGACAATGCCGACCAAAATGCCCGTGCACCGCTCGCCGGATCGGCGGATCCAGACAAGGTCGCGACCTCCCCTGCGCCGCATTCGCCGGGCGCCGCCCCGATGCGCGAGATGAAAGCCGATCTTGTCGTTATCGGCGCTGGGTCTGCTGGCCTGTCGGCTGCGGCTGGTGCAGCCCAGTTCGGGCTCTCGGTCGTGCTGTATGAAAAAGGCGAGATGGGAGGTGATTGCCTGAATTCCGGCTGTGTCCCGTCGAAAGCCCTGCTCAGCGCTGCCAAGGCCGCCGCCCATGTGCGCGAGGCTGGCAAGTTCGGTATCGAGACCACACCGCCAAGAATCGATTGGGAAAAGGTGAAGCTGCACGTGCGCACGTCCATCGCGACCATTGCGCCGGTCGATAGTCAGGAACGATTTGAAGGCCTTGGCTGCACGGTTATCCGCGAACATGCAAAGTTTGCCAGCTCAGACACCATCATCTCCCCGACCACGCGGGTAAAGGCCCGGCGCATCATCATCGCCACAGGGTCTCGTGCCTTCATTCCGCCAATCGAAGGACTCGCCAACACACCCTATCTGACCAATGAAACCATTTTCGACCTGCCGGACTTTCCCGAACACCTTGTCATCCTCGGCGGCGGTCCAATCGGGATGGAAATGGCGCAAGCCTTTGTCCGGCTCGGTGCCAAGGTCACCGTGATCGAGATGGGCAAGGCACTCGGTCGATCCGACCGTGCCCACGCCGAGATCGCCATCGAAGCCCTGCGCGCCGAAGGCGTCACTCTTCTGGAAGGTTACAAGGCTACGAAGGTTGAACAGGACGGAAAGACCATCCGCGTCCAGACAGAGCCAAAGGACGGCGAGGCCTGGACGGTCGAGGGATCACACCTGCTCGTCGCCGTCGGTCGCCAGACCGTTTTTGACGGCATGGATCTCGACAAGGGCGACGTCGATCATGACCGAAAGGGCATTATTGTCGGCGACAATTTACGGTCAGCCTCAAACCGCCGGGTCTGGGCGCTGGGCGATGCCGCCGGCCGCGAACAATTCACGCATATCGCTGGCTGGCACGCCTCGGTTTTTGCCCGCCGCGCCTTCTTCAAGCAGCGGACAAAAGCAGACAGCCTGCCGGTGCCCGCCGTCACCTACACATCGCCGGAAGTCGCCCAGCTGGGTCTGACAGAAGCCGAAGCACGCGAAAAGCATGGAGACGATATCACGACACCGAGCTTCCAATTCGAGGAGAGCGACCGCGCCATTGCCGAAGCTGACACAGAAGGCGAAGTGAAACTGATTGTGCGCAAGGGCAAACTGCTCGGTGCGTCAATCGTCGGCAAGGATGCCGGAGACTTGCTTCAACTGGTTTCTGTGGCCATGTCCAATGGACTTGGCGTGAAGGAACTGACCAATTTCATCTCTCCTTACCCTACCCGGGCCGAAGGGGTGAAACGCGCTGCCAATGCGCACTATGCCGATGTTGTGTTCGGAAAGAGCGCAAAGCGACTCGTCGGCTTGCTCCAACGTATCCCCTAGGCTAGTTCAGGCGGTGTGAACGACACCGCCGACCTGCCCCCGCCGGCTCTGACGAAAACCCGCGCCGGGGCGCGCTGGTTCGACAGCCTCTCATTTCGATTGTTTGGTCTGACCATACTCGCCATTCTGGTGGTCGAAGCCTTCATCTTTGTGCCAAGCGCATCTGGGTTCCGCACGAGCTGGCTGACCGAACGCGTTCAAGCCGCCCGGATCGCATCCCTCGCCCTCGAAGCTGCGCCGGACCGATCGGTTTCCGAAGAATTGTCGGCAGAGCTCCTCAAATATGCCGAAGTCTGGGCCGTCACCGAAATGGAAGACGACATGCGTTTCCAGCTATTGCCAGCCCAAATGCCTCTGGATGGCGACATGCATATGCTCGACCTGCGAGAGGCAACATCCACGAACCGCGTCGCCAATACGTTTGGCGCGTTCTTCGCACCGGATGACCGTGTGCTCGTCGTCACCGCGCAGGGCGTGAACGAAGACCGGGTCATCGAAGTTCTGATGCCGCACGCACCGATGAAATCCGCGCTGTTGGCCTATGCACGCCGCATTGCCGCTCTTTCCCTGCTGATCGCACTTGCCGCCGCCACGATCATCTATGTCTTGCTCCACCTCCTCGTCGTGCGTCCCATGCAGCGGGTTACGCTGAGCGTCGAACAATTCAGGATGGATCCCGGCTCATGGACCCGTCGCCTGCCTCACACCAAACGGCGCGACGAAATCGGCAGGGCCCAGAATGCGCTGGCCGACATGGAGAGCGCCGTGGCTGAAAGCTTCCGGCAGCGCTCTCACTTGGCCGAACTTGGCACCGCAGTGGCCAAGATCAACCATGATCTCCGCAACTCACTGGCATCAGCCCAGCTGGTTTCGGATTCCCTGGCCCGCTCGGACGACGTGCGTGTACAGAAGGCTGCCCCCCGACTCGAGCGCGCGCTCACCCGCGCAATCACACTGGCAACCGAAACGCTGGACTATGGCAAGGCGACGCCCCAGCCGGCAGAACTGGAGCAGGTTGAATTGCGACAGGCGCTCGATGAGGCCGCCGACGAAGCGCTCGCCGCCTGGCCATCGGTCGAGTTCGTCAACAATGTTCATATGCTGGAACATGTGATGGCCGATCCTGACCACCTGCATCGCATCGCCGCAAACCTGCTCCGAAATGCCGCCGAAGCCATGTCAGCGGCCGGGTCTGACCCTTCCCGCATCTTCGTCAGCTTAGAGACCAATGAAATCGTCTTTTCCGACACGGGTCCTGGCATGCCGGAGAAGGCCGCAGCGAACCTGTTCACCCCGTTTGCCGGAACGACCCGGCAAACGGGCAGCGGACTTGGGCTTGTCATCGCTAGAGAGCTGGCGCGAGCCATGGGCGGCGAATTGGTCCTGGCTGAAACTGGTCCCGCGGGCTCGGTCTTCCGCCTCACACTTGCGCCGCACGAATGACACGTCCCGACACATTTGCTGGAACCAAGCCGGGGTGAATGCATTGGTCCACCAGATAGCTGGATGGACACCATGACCCCCGAAACCATTGTTTCTACTTTATTTTCAACAGGCGCTGCGGCCGCTGCAGGACTGGCTGTTGTGCTACAGCCGAGCCTGCCCCGGCCTGACGTGACGCCGGTGGATCATTTTCAGGAAGCCGACTTTGCCATCTATGATCGCGACTTCTCCCTTCAGGGGCGCGACTGCGAGATTGGCATTGAGAAACGTGGCATCTGCCTTAGCGCATCGCCGCTGGAAGATTCCATCGTTCCCGGCATGATACTGCCTGTAAAGGTCCCTGCGACGAGTGCTGAGTTTCCAATCATTCTCGAGGGTTCCCTGAAAAAGCCGAACCTCCAGACCGTGCGATTCGGCCACCGCATCGCGCTCTTTAACCCGACCACGCGCGAAATCGTCGACGTGATGGATTTGGATGCGAAGAGTTTTGCGGAAGCCAAGAACATCAATCACCAGAAAGCCGAGTTAACAGCCGCATCTGCGCGCTCCAGCTAGAAACGCCCGCCCAAAACAGCCCAGTAAAAAAAGCCAGCCCCGAAAGGCTGGCTTTTCTTTGTCGAGAGAAACCGGACTAGTTGGTTTCGTCTTCGAGTTCGTCTGCAGCGTCGTCAATTTCTTCACCGAGTTCTTCAGCAGGGCCCTCATTGGTGTCGCAGGCTGCGAGACCGAATGCGCCAAGACCGAACAGAATTGCAATAAGTGGCTTTTTCATTTCCATAACTCCTTTATCAGTCAGCCCCCAGAGCGAAGGCGTCCCCCTGCAAACGTATGTGTGGGGGTCTGGTTCCAACGGAGCAGGATTGGTTTGACATCCCCCTACACACCCCCGGCCGAAATGCCGACGATCCTTCATGTCGATGACTGGCTGATCGTCGCGGACAAACCGGCCGAACTGCTCTCTGTTCCAGGGCGTGGTCCGGACAAGGCCGACTGCGCGCGCACACGTATCCAGCAAACCTATCCCGACGCGCTGACCGTCCACCGCCTGGACATGTCGACGAGTGGCTTGTTGCTGTTTGCCAGATCCAAGCATGTGCAGCGCGCATTGTCCGCTGAATTTGAACAAGGTCGTGTGCACAAGACCTACCTCGCCGATGTTTGGCAGCCGCCCGTCGAGGATGCCGGCCTGATTGACTTGCCGCTTATGAATGACTGGCCCAACCGGCCTCGCCAGAAAGTGGACCATGAAACAGGAAAGCCGAGCCAGACCAGATTTCAGGTCCTGACGCGCCACGCACAAGCTGCACGGGTTCAGCTGACACCCCTCACCGGTCGAACTCACCAGCTCCGCGTCCATCTTGCCGCGCTGGGGCATCCAATCCTGGGCGATGACCTCTATGCCCATGATGATGCCTTGTACATGACCTCCCGGCTGCACTTGCACGCGACCGAGTTGATCTTCCGCCATCCGGGCACCGACGCGGCAGTAACCTACCAATCCCCCTGCCCATTCGAGACGCCTTGACGCTGCGCATAATTGACATTATCGTTTTTCGATAATTTGGAGATTAGCCATGCACGCCGAGATCGTTCGCCTGTCCCTGCACCATGTTGATATCAAGATCGTGAAAGATGAGCAGATGCACGTCCTTCAATGGCGACGGAACCTGCTCTGGGATGAAGTCCTGCTGGACGGCAAACGCCAGGCATCCAGCCATGGGCTGTTCGGTCGGGAGAAAGTATACGGCCTGGTCTTTGGCCGGGATGAAGAGGGCAAAGGCGGCCAGCAGGTCATGCTGTTGCTCGATCCCTCCACTCATGCCGACTGGACCGAAGGCACACAGCGCGTCAAAGGCGTCCGGCTTGAGGGTCGCGATGGTCCGCTCGTCGCTTACGGAACACTCGACCCCAAGACACTCGAAAAGCCTGCAACATTTGCAGACTGGATGAAGAAGAATATGGGCATGGAATGGGGCGACTCATCCGAGAGCCGCCCTCATTAGGAACTTCTAGGAATCCCGCGAGCTTGCCGAGACCGGAACGAGGCGCACCGTCGCTTTCCGGTTCAACGGCTCGACCAGGCCATTGGCCGCATAGGCGCTGGCCTCGCCTTTCGGCATGACACCAATCTGCTCAGCAGAAATCCGGCGGGCTTCCAGAGCAGCCATGACAGCTTTGGCACGGTCCTCGGAAACACGCTGATTGACGTCTTCCGGACCGGTCGCATCTGCATGGCCGGCGACTTCAATCCGGAAGTATTCACACTGAGCTGAATCCGCAGCCACAGCATCCAGAACCGCTTCAGCCTGATCGCCAAGCTGGGTAACACCCCGCTCGAAATAGATCGTGAATTCCTCGACAGCGCAGGCAGCGGGGGCCGTTTCATACGTGACCGGCTCCTGCGGCGGAGCGGGCAATTCTGCTTGGGCCGCCAGGGCTGCCATTGCGGCAGAAATCATTGTCAGGCTGGCGATTTTCATCGTCGTCTCCATAAGTGACTATGCAAACAGAAACGCCACCTCCCCCGCCCGGTTCCTTACA
Organism: Hyphomonas sp. UBA4494; assembly: GCF_002388935.1. Classification (NCBI taxonomy): domain Bacteria; kingdom Pseudomonadati; phylum Pseudomonadota; class Alphaproteobacteria; order Hyphomonadales; family Hyphomonadaceae; genus Hyphomonas; species Hyphomonas sp. UBA4494. The sequence goes on along the minus strand of NZ_DGNK01000030.1, from coordinate 69,121 downwards.
ATCTTTTCTTTGTGCGCCCTTCATGGGCCTTTGCGGAGGCGGGATCGGCCGGCCAGTCATGCTTCGGATAGCGTCCACGCATGTCCTTGGCCATGTCCAGATAGCCCGCCCCCCAGAACCGGCCGAGATCCTGTGTCGTGGCGACAGGCTTCATGCCCGGCGATAGCATTTCCACGGTTACCGGCACCCGCCCCGAAGCCAGTTTCGGGTGGTCACCCAACCCATAAAAAGCCTGCGCCCGCGCAGATATGAGCGGCGCGCGATCATCGAGATAATCGACCCGCGCCGTCTGGCCGGAGGGCAGCGACAGGCTGAGCGGTGCCTCCTTGCGCAGCGCCTCCTGCACCTGCCAGTCGAGCGAGGCGATCAGGTCTTCGCGCACCGCATGTGGCGCAGGCACCTGCGCACCTTTCCGTTTCAACAGGGGAAACAACCAGTCGTTTGCCGTTTCAACCAGTTTCACTGTGTTCCAACCCCTTTTATCCAGGCACCCGGCTGTTTCAAGCATTGCAATCCGGGCCAGTGTTTCGCGCACCACATCGCCTGCGCCGATGGCTTCGAAGCCCTCTTCCGCAATTGCCTCGAGCATCGCGCGCGCTGCCACAGTCGGGCTCGGCTTTGGCAGCGGACTTTCCGACAGGATGATCGCGCCGAGCGCCTTCACCCGCCGCGCGGCAAATTTTCCGGTCTTCGGGTCGAAGGTCGCCCGGTCTTCGGAGACGATGTCGCCAATTTCCAGCGCGTCCGCCTCTGAAATCGGCGCGGCCAGCGAGATACGCGCCTCTTTCGCTGCGCCGCCAAGGTCTGCAATCACCAGCCAGTCCTGTTTCGCCAGCGCTTCGCTCTCCGGCAGCATGGCCGCCCGGCCCGACCCCATGAGGTAGCTGCCTGCACTGCCGGGGCGCTTGCGGGCAATCTGGTCCGGCCAGGCGCGCGCCAGAAGTTTCGCCACATCCCCGCTCGGCGCAGCCCCCTTCCCCCAGCTTTTCGCCTGCGCCTTCAGGCTGCGGGCGCGTGGCGAACCATCGCGGCGGAACCCGGCCAGCCGTTGGCGCAGATCCGGTGAATTTCCGCCCATGCCCCGTTCCCCGGCAAGAGCGGCAATCTCCGCGGCCAGCGCGCGCGCTTCCGCGTTCGGCGCGCTCGCCACCAGGGCACCCAGCCGGGGTGGCAAGGGCAGGCGGGCCATTTCAGAGCCAAGCACCGTCAACGCGCCCGTTTCATCAATGGCACCTAACGTCGAGAGCAGTTCCTGCGCCGCCTTCAGCCGTCCAGCAGGCGGCGCATCCATCCAGGTCAGGCGCGTTGCGTCTCGCTCGCCCCATTCCGCGAGGGTGAGAACGAGCCCGGAGAGATCACTTTTCAGAATTTCCGGAACCGGCGCGGCCATCAAGCCCCGCGTCGCCGCCTCATCCCATAACCGATAACAGACACCCGGCGACAATCGTCCCGCCCGGCCGCGACGCTGATCAACTGACGCACGCGAGGCCTTCACGGTGGACAAACGCGTCCCCAGCCCGCCGGCGGCCTCTTCCGCCACGCGCGAGAGGCCGGAATCGATCACGATCCGCACGCCTTCAATGGTCAGCGCGCTCTCCGCAATATCCGTCGCCAGCACAATCTTGCGCATTCCTTCCGGCGCCGGTGACACGGCCGCATCCTGCTCTGCCGGGCTCAATGCGCCGAACAGAGGGGCAACGCGCGCATTGTCAAGCACGGTCTCTAGCTGTTCGGCCGTTCGCTGGATTTCCCGCGCGCCGGGCAGGAAGGCGAGGATCGAGCCCTCCTCTTCGCGCAGCGCCTTGCGCACAGCAGCTGCCATACGGTCTTCGATCCGGTCCTGCGACCGGCCGAGATATTTCGTCTCCACGGGATATTGCCGCCCCTGACTCTCCACGACCGGAGCGCCGAGCACGCTGGATACCTTTTCCGTATCGAGCGTGGCCGACATGATCAGGATTCTCAGATCGTCGCGCAAAGCGCCCTGGGCTTCCATCGCCAGCGTCAGTCCCAAATCCGAATTCAGCCTACGCTCGTGAAATTCGTCAAAGATCACCGCGCCGACGCCTGCCAATTCCGGGTCGGAAAGGATGCGCCGCGTGAACAGGCCATCCGTAATCACCTCCACCCGCGTCGCCGCAGACACTTTCCGGTCCACCCTTGTCGTCAGGCCGACCGACTGGCCGAGCTTCTCTCCAATCGAATTCGCCATTTGCTGCGCCGCCATGCGCGCCGCAATGCGCCGTGGCTCCAGCATGATGATCTTGCCTTCAATGATGGGGGCTTCGCCGAGCAGGCCCGCCAGCGCCAGGGGCACGCGCGTCGTCTTGCCTGCGCCGGGCGGCGCCGCGAGCACAAGCCGCGCATGGTCGCGCAGGCCCGCGCAGATTTCGGCCAGCACATCATCAATCGGCAAGGAGGGCAGGGAAGACTGCATCCTGCCTGATAGGCTTTTCATCATCCGACTGGCAAGCTGCAGGAATGCGCACGGCGCGATTGCCTTCCCCGGCAGCGCGCCGTACCGTCGGGCGCTACAGACGGGGCAGGAGCAGCTTATGAAATGGTGGTTTGGCATTGATCTCTGGAAACGGGTGATCGCAGGTCTGGTTCTGGGCGCACTCGTCGGCCTTGGCCTTCGCTATGGGCTCGGCCCGGAAGCCGCCAGCGCCAATGTCTCCACCTGGGCCAAGCCTATTGGCGATGCCTTCATCAACCTCATCAAGATGCTGGTTGTCCCGCTGATCTTCACCACGCTGCTGTCCGGCGTGCTGGCCATGGGCGATCCCAAAAAGCTCGGCAGCCTCGGCGGGCGCGCCCTGCTCATGTATATGGGCACCACGGTCATTGCTGTCAGTTTCGGCCTGCTCATGGGCACGCTGATCCAGCCCGGTGCGGGCTTTGACCTCTCGATTGCCTCAGCGGCTGACATTGCCGAGGCCAAAGCCCGGCTCGATGCAAACCCGCAACCGGGCAGCATCGGCGAACAGCTGATGAATACGCTGCTCTCCATCATCCCGACCAATCCGGTCGCAGCCCTGACCAATGGCGACGTTCTGCAGATCATCTTCTTCGCCATCATGCTCGGCATCGGCATCCTGATGACGGGCGAAGCCGGCAAGCCACTCGCCAATGTTATCAACAGCGCGGCTGAAGCCGTCATGAAGCTGACGCTGATCGTCATGGAAACAGCACCATTCGGCGTCTTCGCCCTGATGGCCTGGGTGCTTGGCGAGCGCGGCCTCGACATTCTTGTCTTCCTCGGCAAGCTGACGCTCACCCATTATCTCGCCTGTATCCTGCACATCTTGATCACATATGGCCTGATCATTCGGGGCGGCTTGCGCCTGCCCCTGATCCCGTTCTTCCGCGGCGCGGTCGACGCGCAGGCCGTCGCCTTCTCGACATCTTCCTCGAATGCCACACTGCCCATGACGATTTCCTGTGCGCGGGAAAACCTGGGCATTGGCAAGCCGGTCGCCTCTTCCGTCCTGCCGCTCGGCGCGACGATCAACATGGACGGCACCGCACTCTATCAGGGCGTGATTGCCCTGTTCGCGGCCCAGGCCATGGGCACCCCGATGACGGCGGGCATGTATCTCACCATCATCCTGATGGCGACGCTCGTCTCGATCGGCACAGCCGGTATTCCCTCAGTCAGCCTGTTCCTTGCCGCCACTACGCTCAGCGTGATCGGGGCCACGCCGGAACAGATTGTGGTCGTCATCGCCGTCCTGTTCCCGTTCGACCGCATCCTCGACATGATGCGCACCGTCACCAATGTGACGGGCGATCTCACCGTTGCGACGGCGGTGGCGAAATGGGAGGGCGAACTGGACGAAGAAATCTTCCGCGCCCGCGACCCGGTATAGACTGCGCTTTTCAACCCAGCTGACATTCCCACCGGTCCAGTCATCTTGCGTTCAACAATCGATTGTTACGCATGATCCAAGTTAATCTGAACGGAGATGGGAATGGCTGGGATCAACCTTTTTGACATGCTGACACAAACGAATAATGGCGCTGCCGTACAACAGGTAGGGCAGCAGACTGGCCTGCAGCCGGACATGGCGCAAGCGGCCATCAAGGCCCTGTTGCCAGCCATCGCCGGTGGTCTTCAGCGTAATGTCCAACAGCCCGGCGGGCTCCAATCCCTGCTCGGCGCGCTGCAGAATGGCCAGCATGAGCAATATCTCGATCAGCCGGAATCTCTGGCTCAACCGAACGCCATCGCCGATGGCAATGCCATTCTCGGCCATCTGCTCGGGTCTAAGGACACCAGCCGAGCGGTCGCCGCGCAGGCTGCCCAGAAAACCGGCCTCAGCGAACAGGTCCTGAAGTCCGTCCTGCCCATGGTTGCGTCCATGGCAATGGCCTCGCTTTCCAAGCAGACCAAGAAGCCTGACATGGCGGGCGCACTTGCCGGCATGTTGAGCGGCCAGCAGCCTCAACCTGCGCAAGGCGGTATCGGCGGATTGCTGGGCGGCCTTCTGGGAGGACAATCCAAGGCTCAGGCCCAGACCGGCGCGATGGGTATGCTCGGCGGCCTTCTCGATGCAGATGGCGACGGCAATGCCGTGGACGATATATTCCAGATGGTGATGAACCGCCGCTAGGGCTTGGAACCGGATGATGTGTGAGGCATTCATGCCTCATGCATTTTTCCCGAACGCAATGGCTGTGCGCCAGTCTCAGCCTGCTTGTATTCGCCGGTCTCGCCTTGGGCGAGGCCGGCCTCTGGCCGCTTGAGGCGTTTGATCGTGCCATCACGGACGCAGTGCCCGCCCTTCGCACCGAAACACTGAACCTGCTGATGCTCTCCGTCACGGCGCTCGGGAACACTCGCTTTCTTGTCTTCGTGGCCTTCACGACCGTGTTGGCCCTGCTGGCTGCAAAGGCGTGGCGCGAAGCCCTGCTCTTTGGCACGGCCTTCACACTGATGCCGCTCATCGTGAAATTTCTGAAGATGACGATCGCCCGTCCCCGACCCACAGTCGATCTCTATGGCGGCGTTGAATCCTTCAGCTTTCCGAGCGGGCATGCCACCAATTCAGCGCTCATCTATGGCGCATTGGCCCTGCTCGCGCTGGCCGTATTCCGCAAGCTTCCCGCCCGTCTCCTCGCCTTGGCCTTTGGTGTGCTCGCCATCATGATTGCCGTCTCTCGAATCTATCTTGGTGCGCACTGGCCGAGCGACACGCTTGCCGGGCTGGCGCTTGCAAGCCTGATGCTGACATGCGTGTCGGCCATTCAGGACGAGCTGCGCCTGCCCGAAGCCGCACGCTTCGTGCCTGTTGTATTGATCCTGATCACCGCTGCCTTCCCGCTCTATCTCCTGATAGCGCTGCCTGAGGCGCGTGAACTCTATACAGCGCTGCACCCGGAATAGGCCTCGCCCCCACCCGGCAATCACGCTAAGCGGGCGGTCATGCTGACCCGCGGAAAAGTGATTTCCCTCGCCGTGCCGATCATTCTGGCGCAAGCCGCGACCGCCACGACGGGCGTCGTTGATACGGCCATCATGGGCCGGTTCGGGGACAAGGCGGATCTGGCTGCCGTCGCCATCGCGGCTGTGGCCTACAGTTTCATTTATTGGGGCTTCGGCTTTCTGCGCATGTCAACCACAGGCCTGACGGCGCAGGCCAATGGCCAGCACGACACAGCCGAATCCCGCGCCATCCTCCTGCGCGCACTCATGCTGGGTGGTGCGATCGGAGTGGCCCTATTTCTGCTCTCTCCCCTTTTGAAACTGGGCACGTTCGCGGCCTTCGAAGGGACCCAGACTGTCGAGTCCCTTGCCAAGGGCTATTTCAATGCGCGCATCTGGGGCGCGCCCGCATATCTGATGGGCCTCGCCGTCACCGGCTGGATGCTCGGCACTGGAAAGACCGGCCAGATGCTCGCCTTCCAGATCGTGATGAATGGCACCAATGCCGGGCTCGATGCATGGTTCGTCGCGGGTCTTGACTGGGGCCCGACGGGGATTGGTGCGGGCACAGCCATCGCGGAATGGGTCGCGCTGATCTTCGGCCTCATCCTTGTCGCGCCTGCCTTCCGCGGCCATGCCCGCCTGCTGGACCGGGACAAGCTCACCGCGTTGTTTGCGGCCAATCGCGACATCATGATCCGCACATTGGCGCTGGTCTTCTGCTTTGCCTGGTTTGTCCGCTCCGGAACGCTGATCTCCACTGCGGTGACGGCCGGCAATGAAGTCTTGCTCCAGTTTATTACCGTCGCCGCCTTTGTATTGGACGGATTTGCCTTCGTGGCGGAGAAAGAAGCTGGTGAAGCCTATGGCGCGCGCGATGGCAAGCGGCTTGCCCGGGCCATGCGCCTGACAACAGAGTTCGCCCTTGTCTCCGGCGCAGCGATCTCGCTGCTTTATCTTTTCGGAGGCGGCTGGGTGATCGAAACCTTCATTCGTGATCCAGAGGCGCGCGCCGCAACGCTGGCCTATCTTCCGTGGTGCGCCGCTGTCCCCCTGCTCGGCATCGCTGCGTGGCAGCTGGACGGGCTTTTCCTTGGCACGACCCAAGGCCGCGCCCTGCGGAATGCGGGAGTCATCTCAGCTGTGCTCTATCTCGGCGCTGACATGCTGCTGCGTCCGGCCTGGGGCAATACCGGTGTCTGGGCAGCTTTTCTGACAATGTATGTGTTTCGTGCGGCCGCCCTCGGCGCCTATGTGCCGCGCCTGTTCAGAGATCTTTCCCGACCGCATCAGCCAACGTCGTGAAACCGTCCGCCTGCAACAGGCGGACAAGTTCGCGATTGATCTGTTCGGCCAGACCGGGCCCTTCATAGATCATCGCAGAATAAAGCTGGACCGCATGGGCCCCTGCCCGAATCTTGCGATAGGCATCGGCGCCGCTGGCAATGCCGCCTGCCCCGATCAGATCAAACTCACCCTTCAGTTCACGCGCGAAACTTGCCAGCACGTCCGTGGAGGGATTCATGAGGGGCGCGCCAGATAGGCCCCCTGCCTCACCCTTGTCAGCACTCTTCAGGCTGTCCGGTCGCGCAATCGTCGTGTTGGAAACGATCAGGCCGGCCAGCCATGCGCCCGGTCCGCGCACAACGCCGCAGATATCTGTAATGGCTTCCGGGTCGAGATCGGGCGCCACTTTCAGGAAGACCGGCTTGCCGGCGCGCTCAGCCGCGCCGCACGCCATCAGCAAAGCTTCGAGCGATGCCTTGTCCTGCAAGCCGCGCAGGCCCGGAGTGTTGGGCGAAGAAATATTGACCGTGATATAGTCCGCATGGGGCGCAACGGACTCGATACCGCGCACATAATCCGCGATGCGGTCATCACTCTCCTTGTTCGCCCCGACATTCGCGCCGAGTGGCACGGCACCGGAATACACTTTGAGGTTCGCGACGAAATTGTCGAGACCTTCATTGTTGAACCCCATCCGGTTGATGACGGCCTTGTCAGCGCTGAGGCGAAACAGGCGCGGCTTCGGATTTCCCGCCTGGGGCTTCGGCGTGACGGTCCCGCATTCTACAGAGCCGAAGCCAAATTTCGACATGGCGGTCGGCACGTCGCAATTCTTGTCGAATCCCGCGGCAAGACCCACCGGCCCGGACAGGACGAGTCCTGATTTCGGCAGCTTAACTGCGAGCGTCGGATGGGTTGCCGGCGGATTGACCGGCACGCCCAGGCGCTCCTTCAGAAGACGGATCGTTGTTGTGTGCGCCGCTTCCGGCGGCAACAGCTTGATTACGGCAACGCCAAGATCAGTCAGGCTCATCATTGAAATCCTCTGGCATGAGCGGGGCGCCACTCTCTGCACGCGCAAGCCGCCAAACCGCATCGGCCTTGGCAATCTGCAACCGCCCGTAGAGGTGCGGGAACAATTGCCCACCCCGGCTCGTTTCCCATTTGAGTGGCGGCAAACGGTCCACGGGAAAGCGGACCAGCCGCACGTCCTTGAGACCCTTGAAATACTTGTCCGCCGTTTCGCCGACCTGCGCCGCCGTGGACAGATGCACATAACCATCGTCACGGTCCAGCGGCACATTGGTCACCCCGGAGGCCTCGGCAGCACGCCATTGGTCGTCGGTCAGCAATTTGTAGACATGCGTATCATCCATACGCGCCATTCAACAGGCTTTGACGCGCGGCGCAATATTGGGTCACTGTGACACTGGAATAAGGGGACAAATGACATGCCATCACGGATCAGCCAGGAAGAAGCAGAATCGCTGCACCTGCCCAATGGGCGCACTGTCGCCGACGAGATCGCCGGCTTCGACCGGTTCTCGGATTTGATGGATACGCGCTTCAGGATTGCCGGCGTGCCGTTTGGTCTCGATTCCCTGCTCGGTATTATCCCCGTCGCAGGCGATGCCGTCACTGGCGCCGCTGGCCTTTATGCCCTTGGCACCGCGGCCCGGCTGAAACTACCCATCACGGCGCACATACACATTATCTGGAATCTGGTCGTCGACGTGGTCCTCGGCTCTGTCCCACTGGCGGGCGACGTATTCGACTTCTTCTTCCGGTCACACCGCAAGAATTTCCGCGTGGTCGAGAAACACCTGATCAAGCGCGCCAAGCGCCATCACAAGGACATGGCCAAACGCCTAAATGCTTGATTTGGACTCTTCGCTCGCCCGCGAGATCAGCCACTCGCCCTTGCCCGACTCACATGCCGCGAACCGCCCGCGCTCCTTGCCCGGAATGACATAGGAAATATCCCGGCACGTCAGGGCAACACTGCGATCCACCTGCGCCGTCACCGAACGCTGCACAGCATTATATTCGCTGACCGTATAATTCACCGTCTTCAGCACAGGCCGGCTCGCTTCGCGCATGGTGGTCTGCTCGACCGTGATCTCGATCTGGCCGCCTTTTGGCAATGCAATCGTGGAAACCGCGCCATCCTGCGCGGAGTTCACGATGGACAGGAATTCAGCCTGCAAGGTTTCGAGGGCCGCCGCGGATACGGGCGCATCAGCGGTGCGCTGCACCCGCTCGGCCATGAAGGCTTCGACCTTTTGAGAGGCTTGTTGAACCGGTTGCGGACGGTCAAAGGCGCGAACATGCGCGCCATTGGGCTTGAGGGCGGGCGGCGCAGCGCGCTCCACGGGTGTCTGCGCAACCAGGACAAGGGGCTTTGACGGTTTCAGCGAGGCCGTGGTTGGCATTGGGCCACTATACGCTGCCCAGGTCGCCACGGGCTTGGCCTTGGGTGTGCGGACCAGCGGCTTGACCTGCGGCGTTGGCGCCACCGGCAAGCTGACCGCATTCGCCATCGACACATACTGAACCGGCGCGCGCAGCGCCTGCACTTCCGCAGCAGCCACCCGGCGCGCCTCGGCAAGACGGTCAGCTTCAATATTGGCGAGCCTCAGGGCTTCGGTCTCGGCATGCGCGATGCGGCGCGCTTCCAACTCGGCAAGACGCGTCGCCTCGGCGCGCGCAGCTGCAGCTTGCTCTGCGTCCAGTTTGGCCTGACGGATCGCTTCCATGCGCGCCACCCGTGCGGCTTCTTCCTCGGCAAGGCGGCGCTTCTCGGCAGTGGCATCTGCAAGCCGTGTCGCTTCGGCAAGGCGCGCAAGGCGCTGTTCTTCTGCAAGCTGCTGTGCTTCCGCCTCGGCAATGGCCGCAGCCGCGCGGCGTTCTGCTTCAGCAGAGGCGGCCACAGCGGCAACGCGCTGGGCTTCACTATGCACTTCATTGCGTGCGGCAATGTCAGAGGCGATGGCTTTGTAGTCGAACCAGGGCCGGGCCGTGCCATCGGCGGGCGCGGAGGCGCTCGCCATCGCGAGTGCAGACGCCTGGCTGGACGTGATCCGCTGGCTGGTTGCCGCTTTCAGCGCGGCATGTGTTTCAGCGGCGGCGGCAGCATCCTCGTCGCCATCGGCCCCGTCAGCGCCGTTCAGCGCATTGTCAGCCGCCATGAAAGACAGGCCCGCAAAGCCGAGCACGGCAAGACCCGCAAACATGATCTGCGACAGCTTGGCCATGCGCGCGCCCATGCCGGACGCATCATCGCCGTCTCCGCCGCCGAGGGTCAGACCATTCGACAGCGTGATCGCAGGCAATGCGCCGCCCATGGACGACACGGCCCGCATCAATATCGGCGTGACACGCATCTGCGGTTCGATGACCGCATTCACAGGCCGTTTCGGCTTGGCCGCCCGCATCGGCGCGGAGCGAGTACGGCCTGCGTTCAGTGTCGGATAATGAATGCCGGATGTGATGGCCAGCGTGGACTGGGTCCGCACCGCGCGGCGCGCTTCAAGCCGGTCGCGGAAAGAGGCCTCCGCCACACTCTGGCGCGGCGCATCGGCGCGCGTATCCGTGCAGTCCAGGACGGCACGGCGAAGGGCTTCGGGAAGTACGGAAACGGGCTCGCGCCGATCTGTCATGTGCGTCTCAAGCATGACCCTATCTAACCCCCAGCTGCCTACCTTAACCTTAACGGCCCGACTATATCGCGTTAACCGGGATCAAACTATCCCTTCCGCCAAAGAGTCTTGTGAGACTCTCGTGAACGCCCGGTCCCCGCGCAACGCTTGTCAGCACGGGCTTTCCCTCCTATTGCATCCCCGCAATCAGCAGGTCCCCGAACAAGGTACAAATTCATGTCCGTTTCCGCTCCGAAAAAAGTCGTGCTCGCCTATTCCGGCGGCCTCGACACGTCCATCATCCTGAAATGGCTGCAGACGGAATTCGGCGCCGAAGTCGTCACCTTCACCGCAGACCTCGGACAGGGCGAGGAGCTGGAGCCAGCCCGTGCCAAGGCGCTCGCCGCCGGGGTGAAGCCGGAGAACATCTTCATCGAAGACGTGCGCGAGGAATTCGTCCGCGACTTCGTCTTCCCCATGTTCCGCGCCAATGCCGTCTATGAAGGCGTCTACCTGCTCGGCACCTCGATTGCCCGGCCGCTGATCTCCAAACGCCAGATCGAGATCGCCGACATGGTTGGCGCCGACGCCGTCTGTCATGGCGCGACCGGCAAGGGCAATGACCAGGTCCGCTTCGAGCTTGGCTATTACGGCCTGAACCCCGACATCAAGGTCATCGCTCCGTGGCGCGACTGGGATTTCAAATCCCGCACGGATTTGCTCGCCTTCGCTGAGCAGCACGGCATCGAGATCACCAAGGACAAGCGCGGCGAGGCCCCCTTCTCCGTCGATGCAAACCTGCTTCACTCCTCCTCCGAGGGCAAGGTTCTGGAAGACCCGGCAGAGCCCGCGCCGGAATTCGTCCATATGCGGACGATCAGCCCGGAAGACGCGCCTGACGAAGCCGAGATCATCACGATCGGCTTTGAGCGCGGCGACGCCGTTTCCA
>NZ_DGNK01000030.1:0-57758 GCF_002388935.1 Hyphomonas sp. UBA4494 | reverse complement strand
GCATGAAGTCCCGCGGCATCTATGAGACGCCCGGCGGCACCATCCTGCTGACGGCGCATCGCGGCATCGAACAGGCCACGCTCGACAAGGGCGCGGCCCATCTGAAAGACGAACTGATGCCGCGCTATGCAGAGCTGATCTATAATGGCTTCTGGTGGAGCCCGGAGCGCGAAATGCTGCAGGCCGCCATCGACCATTCCCAGCGCTGGGTGACGGGCGAAGTGACGCTGAAACTCTACAAGGGCCAGGCCTACCTGACCGGCCGCTCCAGCCCCTATTCTCTGTACCGGGAAGACATCGTCACCTTCGAAGACGACCACGGCGCCTATGACCAGAAAGACGCCGAAGGCTTCATCAAGTTGAACGCACTGCGCTTGCGCCTTCTGGCGGGACGGGACCGGAAGTTTGGGAAGAATTGATCAAAAGCGTTACTTGTGAAGCCAACCGTCATCATCAAACCCCACGTCAAGCACTTGTAGAAATGCCGTCCGCCCGAGCAATGGCGGAACACCGGGATTTGATAGCACTTTATCCAAAATCGTCTTTTTTCCCTCAATGACCACTTCAACATCGTAGAAGACTTCGAATATTACATTGCAGAGCGATGCATCCAATACAGTGGTCTTATCGTCCGGAATATCAATTCCAATGTCTTCCAATATCTCTTTTGGAAGCTGCATATAATCAGCTCCGGAATCAACAATACAAAAAGCTGAAATGCTTCCATTTGGACCGACAATTTCGACCTCAGAATAGGGCCTGTTGGAGAACCCACCAGGTTGCGTACCCCAATCATAGTCACCACGAAACGCTATCGTGCGAGTCACTGCAGTACTCCCTTCACCACAAAGGCAAGTACTGGTTTCGATTCATATTCTTGATGCCTATCGCGCAGTGTATTGAGCACAACACCCAACACAGGATTAGCGGAAACGATTTGCTCACCAGCGATCGCCACCCACTGTCTATCAAACTCAGTTACAAACCTTTCATCCGAAAGCAGTAAGTACCTCAAATGGTCTCCTGACCGGCTCATTCACCCCTCCTTTTTCCGCTTGTGGGCTGGACCATCCTTTTCAGCTCCGCCTCGACTTGTGAGTTGCACCGCCTTGCTCGACGTAGGCTCAAATCTGAGGATTATTTTACTCACCTTTTCTCCCGCTACACTTGTTCCCGCATCCAGCAACCAAAATTTCAAGCCCGCTTTGCCTTCAGCTTTGGCCGTAACTGCAAGTTCTATTTCACAATTTGAGAGTTGAATTATGGGGTCGAAACCGCTTTTTTTGGAAGTTGCAGCCGCGTGCCGAATGCCTTGAGTAAGCGATGTAATAATTTCAGAAATTTCAATTCCGTCAGCCATAGAGACCACCTTTCTTTCGCTTTTTATACCTCTATATGGGATAATTTTCAATTTTAAATTGGCTCACGCTTCCTCCCAATTATTCGTCTGCGGAGCAACTTGGAAGCACACCTTCTCCGCATCGCGGAACTTGCCACCCCTCCCTGCCATCCTTTCCCCACAGCCAAACGGAAGGGAGACCGATAGCGAATAACCGGGCGGATGAGCGCCTGCTGGCGGTGCACTGAAAATCGGGTTGCCCTTTTCGCACTCCGCCGTTCATCCTTCGACTTCGCTCAGGATGAGTTCGGTGTTTGCGGCAACGGTAGTTGCCAATCCCCGGCCTATGCGCCAAATCCCCACCATGCCCATCCGCCCCTACACTCCCACAGACCTCCCTGCCCTCTACGCGATCAACCAAGCCTCGACGCCCGGTGTGGGGCATGAGGCTTCGGCTGAGGGCCTGAAGCGCTGGATTGATCTCGCCACCTGCCTCGTCGCGACAGATGCGGACGGCGCGCCGCTCGGCTTCATCACGCTGATCGAGCCCGGCACGCTGGCCTATGAGAGCGCCAATCTCCGCTGGTTCGAGGCGTGGCAGGCGGAGCAAGACTGCGACCTGCTCTATGTTGACCGGATCGCTATATCAAAGGCCGCGCGCGGACAGGGCCTCGGCCAGCGCCTCTATGCAGCCGCCTTCGACCTCGCCCGCGGTCGCCAATGGCTCGGCGCGGAAGTGAACACAGACCCGGACAATCCGGGCTCGCACAGATTCCACGCCCGTATGGGCTTCGTCCGTGTTGGCGAGAAACGCTACACGCCGGACTATGCCGTCGCCTATTATGCAAGGCCGGTCTGAGGCACGTCCCTTCCTGTCATCCCCGCCTCTCCGGCGCATGCCGGAGTCTCGCGCGGCTGGCTCAGCTTAGTTTCTGCAGGCGACCCCGGCATGCGCCGGGGATACGGTCTTTGTGAGCGAGAGGTTGCTCTTCGAGGGAGCACAAATCGCACGGCGATTTACCCGAGAAGGCCCAAGCGCAAACGCAGGGCTTGTGCTTGACCATGAGAGACCCGGATGGCCCGCGCCAGTTCGCCTTGCGCATGGGCCGTGACTTCTCGCGTCCCACTATTCCACTCACGCCAAACTTGACACAGGTCTCTTGATCATTCACTTTGCTTTTCAAAGTATTCTGCAAAAAGGAAACTTGTCATGGTCCGCACGCTCTCCCTCACCGCGGCGACCTTCGCCCTCGCCCTTGGTGCACTGGCGCAAGAGGCCGCCGCCCCTGCCCATCCGCTCACCCCATTCTATGGCACATGGGTGGGCACGGCGAGCGGCTATGACGAGGCCAGGCAGCCCTATACTGTCACACAGACAGAGCGTGTCGGTCTCATGCTGGACGGCGTGATCGCGGTGATCGAAGGGCGCGGCTATCGCGACGACGGCTCACTGGCCTTCAACGCCTTCGCTGTCGTGTCCTGTTCCGAAGACGCCGAGGCGTGCGACATGAACAGCTATCTGCCCGATCGAACCGGGTCTTTCAAACTGGTGCCAACCGAGACCGGGTTCATTTGGACCATCCCTGCTGGCCCGGAGGCCGAAGTCAAATATGTCGCGACCCTGGACGGTGATGTCTGGACCGAGATCGGCCACTACCATCCAGCCAGCGGAGACCCGATGGAAATATTCCGCATGGAAGTCACACGTACGGGCGATACAGACTGGCCCGCTGGCGGTGCTGTTCTCCCTCCGGCGACAGAGTAGACAGTTGCCTGCCTAGCCCGCGCAGTCCAAACCCGCTAAAGCCCGCGCATGCCAAATGCGCCGACATCCTATGAAACGATTGTCCTGGGCGCGGGCGCGGCGGGCCTGTTCCATGCGGGCCTTGCCGGTCAACGCGGACGGCGTGTATTGGTGCTAGACCATGCAAAACGCCCCGCCGACAAGGTACGCATCTCCGGCGGCGGACGCTGCAACTTCACCAATCTCGAAACGCGCGCCGACCGCTTTCTCAGCCAGAACCCGCATTTCGCGAAATCGGCGCTGGCCCGCTACACGGCCTGGGATTTCATTTCCCTCATGGCCGCCCACGGCCTGACCTATACCGAAAAGCACAAGGGCCAGCTTTTCTGTGACCAGAAATCCGGCGCCATCATCCAGATGCTGCTGGACGAATGCGACAAGGGCGACGCGGAGATCCGCCTCTCCACAGAAGTTTCCGGCGTGACCCATACGGATGGACGGTTCACGGTCGAGACCAGCAGCGGCGCGGCCAGCGCAGAGCGGCTCATCGTGGCCACAGGCGGGCTTTCCATTCCCAAAATGGGCGCGACCGGCCTTGCCTATGACATCGCCCGCCAGTTCGGGCATGACATCGTGGAAACGCGGCCCGGCCTTGTCCCCTTCACCTTTTCGGGCGAACTCGGCGAGAAATTCGCCTCGATCTCCGGCGTCGCTACCCCCGTGCTCGCCAGCGTCCCCGGCGCGCGCTTTGATGAAGACCTGCTCTTCACCCATCGCGGCCTCTCGGGCCCTGCAGCGCTCCAAACCTCCTCTTACTGGCATCAGGGCGACCCCCTGTCGCTCAGCCTTCTGACGAAGGCAGATCTGGGCGATGCCCTGCGCGCCGCCAAGCAGGCTGCGCCGAAACAGACGCTCGCCAAGGCATTGGAAGCCCACTTCCCTGCCCGCCTCGCCGACCTGATCGCAGATCTCGGCCCGATCGCACAAGATGCCCGGCTGGCCGACCTCTCCCACGTCGCCATCGACGAATTCGCAGCCTTCCTCAAGGATTGGCGCGTGACCCCAATGGGCACGGAAGGCTATCGCACCGCCGAAGTCACCGTGGGCGGCATCGCCACTGACGGCCTGGACCAGAAGACGATGGAAAGCCGCCATGTTCCGGGCCTGCATTTCATTGGAGAATGCGTGGACGTTACTGGCTGGCTGGGTGGCTATAATTTCCAATGGGCCTGGGCCAGTGCACACGCCGCCGCAATACTGTGATCAAGGAGTCCAGCGCGGCCGTGTCAAATAGCCATCGCGCTTGCGCTGGGAGACCAGGTCTGGATGGTCCATCAAGATGGGATCACCACCTGTTTCCGTATCAATGGCCCGCATCGCCTCGGCCAGACGCTGATGGAACAAGGCGTCTGTCTCAACCCGCAAGGGGAATGGATGGTCCAGAATCAGGGAATTGTTCGGGTTCGTATTGATCTCGTAGACCTCGACCTTTCCTTTCACCAGTGTGAAATCCGCCCGTCCGAAGGAAATGCCTGCTGCCTTGAAATGCCCGGCAATCCCCGCAGCATGGCGGTTTTCCTTCACCGCCTGCATCTCGTCGAGATAGTGCGCCTCACTCGCCACACCTTCCTTGCCATACTTGGCGTGCCAGTTTTCATCGTGGACGGACATTCCGGTTATGACTTCATCGCCCACACAATACGCGGCAAGCTTGCGGAACAAGCCATCCTCAATAGGCTCGGCGCAATATTCCACAAACATCAGATCTGACAGGCAAAGCCCCGTTCTGACGAGTTCGTCGAGCGCAGACCGAGCCTCTTCCGGCGTCGTCAGCAATTCGGTCTGCGTACCGCGATGCGCCGCGCGTGTGCGCAGGAATACCGGATACCGATCCGGCAAGCCATCCATCTCCGCGTCCCATACCGAAAAGCTGTTCAGGCCTTCGCCTTGGAGTTTCTTGAGCATTGGCAACCGAGTGCGCGCGCTGGCCGGATCATTCAGCGCCCTTGCATTGTTGGCCGTGAGGTAGCGATAGGCTTTGGCGGCCAGTTCGCGCGTCCAAAAATCAATGCGGTCAAAATCGGTGAAGACGTAGGTGGCGCGAGGCAAGGACTTCTTGCGAAGCAATTGGTTGTACGACATCAGATCGATCTTCGGCATGCCGGGAACGTCGCGCAGCTCGCGCACAGCGTATTTGTGCGATCCGGATGTGATAAAGCAGATCAATTATTCGTCCCCGTCTGTCAGATTTCAGATCGCGTCTTCGACGCTGTCATGATGGTTTCGGAACCAGGTCATCCCCTCCCGGATTTCCCTGACTTGCCGCGCTCCAATCAAAAACATGAGCGCACCATAGGCCACAATACCAGTCGCAACCATTGCAACAATGATGGCGACATCGAACCATTCACTCGGCAGGAATTTCTGGACTGTCCACACCGCGCCGACCATGCCGATCGCGCTGAGCAGTGCCTGCCAGCCAACGGTCAGCTGGTGCAGCGCCGAGTAGCCTGCGGCTCGCTGCACCAGCAAGGCCGAGAGCGGCCATGTGAGAAAAGTTCGCAGGGCGATCAGGGCCGCAATACCGACAACACCATATGGCATCAGGAACGGCGCCATTGCGCCCAAGAGGACGATACCTATCGAAAGGATCAACAGAGGAGACTTGCTGTCGCCTACACCCCTCAGGATCGCAATATTGAAATTGCCTGTGGCGTCCCGGATCCCCAGAACAAGAAAAATCTGTATCGGCAACACCGCCGCCACCCATTCATCCCCCACGACAAGCGGCACAAGCAAAGGTGCCACCATTGCAAGGCCCAGGGTCGCCGGATAGATGGCTGCTGTCGTCATGGCGAATACACGGTCCAGCAGATCATGCACCGTCTTGCGACTGGACTGCAGACGCGCCACCACGTTCATCGCGATCTCATTGAATGGTCCCATCAACAGTTCCGTCAGCATGCCGGAAACATTGCCAGCCATCGCCAACAGGCCGACCGCGCGTTCGCCGCCGATCATGCTGAGCAGGAAGCGCGGAATGGCATCATCAATATAGCCGAGCAGATAGGTCAGTACGGTATCGCGATTGAACGCAAACAATTCTCGAAAGGCGTCCCGGCTCACGGCAAATCCGGGTCGCCACTTCGCGGCATAGATGATGCCCGCTGCCGAGATCACCGTGCCAACCGCCATACTGAGGACAAGCGCCCAAACGCCGAAGCCGAGAATTGCCAACACAAGTGCCGCGCCGGTTGAGACCACTTCCGAAACCGTCTCGATCAAAACCACTTTATCATTTTCCAGACGCCGCTGGAGCAGTGCTCCAGGCACCCCCTCAACGCTACCCAATACCATGAGCAGGCTGAGCGCAGGCAGGACATCCGCTACGGCGGGAGCGCCGATCAGGTTGGCGAGAGGTTTTGCCAGCAAGGCGATGATGATGGAAAACAGAACCGTCAGACCTGAATTCAACCAGAAGGTCGTATCCAGGTGTGCATCACTGAGGTCTTCTCGTTGCTGCAGGCTTTCGGTCAAAGGCGGGCCGACAAAGATGCCCACCAGGCCAAATATCAGACTGGCGAGCGCCATGATGCCATACGGCTCCGGTCCCAGAATGCGCGCCATGATCGCGAAGCTGACAAGGCCGAAGATCGCCGAACCCCAGGAATGCGCGAACATCCATACAAGGTTGCGCATGGCCCGGCGTATGATGAAGGAGGCCGTCATGTCAGACGGAAATCGGCAACTTGCCTGACCCATCCATGAAATCAGTCATCGCCTGCAGCACGCTCTTGCCCGTCTCGGTCAAACGTCCCTCGCGCCGGACAATGTCTGCAGAGTCCCGCTGGATGGCTTCGGCTTCCTTCAGGATTTTCCTGAGTCGGCGGCGCTCGAACCAACCGAATTCATCGCCAGTCAGCATGTGCTTCAACACCCAAATCATCCGGGCAGATACAAATGATGCGTGAAAAATACCTTCCAGCGGGCGTTCGGTTCGGCGGATGGGCGACCAGAACAATTCTGAATCCGGATTTTCCACAAGCATTTCATTCTTGCAGGCACCGAACAGGGCCGCATGGCCTTCCTCGTGCGCCAGTGTGACAATCAGATCGGCCACAGACGCCTTACGCTCTGCATTCAGGGCAATTGCACCCCAGAGGCGGAAACAGGTGCCGCCTTCAAACTCGAGCGAGCCTTCCGCCGGCCCCACCAGGACCAACTCCCCCAGCAGTGCATTCATCTCATCGTGCAACTCGGGCAGGTTGTGCTCTATCCAGCCAATTGCCTCTTCCAGCTTCGCGGAGAAGCGGTCGGCTTGCGACGGGTCTGGCCGAGTTACGCCTGCAGCGCCCGTTTCGGGAGCGCCCATGAAAGTTTGAATTCGGCGACTGTCAGCGTCTGTATAGTCACGTCCCAGAACAGTGATCTTCGTGCTCCGCGCCACGGGATGTTCCGTTAGAATGCGCTGAATAAGCGCCACACCTGTGTCGGTCTCACCGGCTTGGAGAGCTTCCACAGCGTCGTAGTAGGTTCCGAATACCGCTGATGATACGCGCTGAGCTGGTCCGATTTTCTCGCGCCAGGCTTCAAATGCAGCGGGCAGTGTCGGCGCTTTGTCGCTCAGTTCGCCTGCCAGATATCGAAGGCTGTCATACAGGCCATCATGCATGGCCTGATTGGTCGTGATGGCGTCGCTGGAGTTCGGAATGAAGCGGAACGGCATTTTCAACGAATCTCCCGGCATACGCTGTTTAAGTATGTGCACCGCCTCGCGAGAGGCGGTGCACGTTCGCTAGCGCTGGTATACTACCAAAACTTGAAGAATTTTCTTCCGCCGCGCCGGCGTTTGTTGCGACCTCCCTTGCAGCCGACCATCGTGTCGTTTTTCGCGTCACGAAGGTTGCTGAAGCCGAGGAGCATATCTTTCTTGAGATTCATAAGAGTACTCCCTTGTTTCCCGCCGTCATTGACGGGACTACGCATCTTGCAGATTCCGTGCAACTTTCCAGCAGAATCTCGCTAGGCGCGAAAAAGTTAATGAATCAAATAGCCACATTAATGGATGTACATCTGCATGTGACGAATCTCACGAATTCCCGCAGGAATGGGCCCCGTCTCCGCGCTGAGAGAGACCTGACACAGTTCTTGGAAAACTCGTAAAACGCCTGAAATTATGACGTAAATACGCGACTTGGCTCGAAACGCCCGGCGCGGACATCCCCCAAGGCCACAGCTTTTCCGTCGCAAACGGCGATCGCTGCCCGGTCGTCTGGATCGTCAGACGTTTCTTCCTTCCATCGCTCAATTATGTGCGGCAATAGAACAATCGTCCGTCCGTGGCGGATGTTTCCTGCTTCCTCGCGTGTGATGTCCACACTTGGCACATTCTCGAGCATGGCATGGATCGGCTGAAGAAACCCCATCAGGGTTTCCATATCCTCAGCTTCCTCAATCATTGCCAGCGGGATCGCCGCAGGGGCGCCGAACTGGCCGACACGTGTGCGCCGCAACTGACTGATATGGCCTTCGCATTCGAGATCAAATGCCAGGTCCCGTGCCATGGCGCGGACATAGAATCCCTTGCCCGACGTGACATGGATCACGGTATGGTCTGCGTCCGGCATACCAATCACACTGGCCGTGAACACGTCGACTTCGCGCGAGGTAAGTTCGAACTCCTCCCCTTCCCGTGCGAGGTCATAGGCCCGCTGGCCATCTACCTTGATCGCAGAGAATTTCGGCGGCACCTGCTCAATGGTCCCCAGGTAGCCTTTCAGAAGTTCTTCCACCTGTTCCCGCGTTGGTCGCGCTTCGGATGTGGCGGTCACTTCGCCTTCGGCATCCTGACTTTCCGTCGAGATGCCCCAGCGAATGGTGAAGACATATTCCTTCTGGGCATCCATCGCCCACTGCACCGTCTTGGTCGCCTCGCCGAAAGCAATTGGCAGGATACCGTCGGCCAGCGGGTCCAGTGTCCCGCCATGGCCAACTTTTTGAGCATTATACTTCCGCTTCAGGATCGCGACGGCCTGAGTTGATGTGATATCGACAGGTTTGAACAGGTTGAGCCACCCGTTGATCGGGTCGCCTTTGCGCTTTCTTTGACGGGCCAAGTTTCAGAACTCTCTGGTTGCGCCAGCACGCGGTTCGAACGCGGGCGGCGGTGTGTCGGAAAAGGATTAAGGCGCGGCCATACGCAGCCCGCTCATGTGCGTCAAGCCAGTGCGGCCAGCCCTGCGACAATGGAGGTCAGGAAGCGTCGCGGACGATCTCGGGATCATGATCGAACAAGACCTCGGTTTCGGTCTCGGAGGGTCCAGCCGGAACGACTGGCTCTCTTGGCGACGCAATCGTCTTTTGTGGCTCGGTCGGCAAGCTAAGGTCCACAAGATCCAGATCGAGATCAAACTCGCCGCGGATGGCACGCTCACCGGAATCCATCTTGTGACGGACAACGTCCCGAATACGCATCAACACGTCACGATTATTGTCCACCAGCGGGATCTGCCGCCCATCCGATGCGCCGATCACGAGCCGGTAATAAGGCTGGCGCGTCTTCATGCGACGCGCGATCAACGCCGCGCGAATGCCAAGGATAAACCCCAGCAACGTCAGCACGCCGCCCACCAACAGCGCGACCATGCTGGAGCCGTTCCCCGGAAACAGGCCGCCCCAGGCGAGCGCCATCAGACCGAAGAACAGATTGATTACGAAGAAGGACGCATAAAGGCTCTGGGTTCGCTTGTTCGCGGGCGTCTCCCATGGCGCAAACTCCTTCGACTCCACGGACATGGTGGCTATGCATTGGATGGCGATCGTGTCTTCGCCCATCTGAAGCGACGCCGCAGAAATCTCTCCCCGGCGAGCCCCTTCCATGTCGAGCGTCTGGCGATCCATCCGTGCGGGCCCCTGATTGCGATCAATCAACGCTCGCAATCTGGTGCAGGCGAGTCAACTTACAACCTGTCCAGAGACAGCTGACCAGGTGCTATTCCTGGTCTAGATCGCGTCTCACGCGAGGATCTGCCAGCAAGCGGTCAATCGCGGTCGCCTCATCATAGGATTTGTCGGCAATGAAATGGAGCTGTGGCGTGAATTTCAGTTCGATTTCCCGGCCAAGTTTTCCTCTCAGGAAACTCGCCGCGCGGTTCAGGGCTTCCGCAAGTTTGGTACGCCCCTCTTCGCTGTCATTGCCCAGCGGTGATACAAAAATGTTTGCATGGCGCAGGTCGGGAGAGCAGCGCACTTCGCCGACTGTCACAATGACGCCGACAAGGTCCGGGTCGCGAAAGTCTTCTCGGGCAAGAATGTCCGAGATCGCATGACGCACAAGTTCGCCTGCGCGCAACTGGCGCTGGCTCGGAAGCCCCGGAGAGGATGATTTGCGTGCCATCAGACACCTGCTTTCTGTTTGAGGCGCTCCACGAAATTGCGGCGCGCCTGCTTGTCCTTGTTGAACCATTCGTCGGGAATGATCAGCGCATCTGCGCCTTGTATTTGTACCGATGTGAACCCGCGACTGGATTTGACGGCTGCAACGCTGGCCCAGTCAATTCGGGTTTCGATACCGCCTCGTCGGACTTTCAGATATGCGTCCATCACACTGATTTCGGTTTCCAGAGCCGAGGCTCCAAACACATCAACCGGAGACCGGTATGACCAGCGAATGAAAATGAGATACCATGAAATCCCGGCAAACGCGGCGACAAGCGCCGACAGGAACCATTGCCAATAAGGGCTGAGGCCGGCCATTTCGGTCGCATTGCGCATCATGACCGACATGCTGGCCGATATGATGGGTGCCGTCACGCCCGCATAATATATTGCGGTCGGCCCGACTGCGCCTCGCCTTGAAAGACGGATCAGGCGCTTCTGGTCTTTTTCACCCAGAAGGCCGGAGATGTGATCAGGCGCAATCATCCGTTCCTGGCTTATTCAAGCGACCTTGCGATTTCCTCAACCTGGAAGCACTCGATCTTGTCGCCGACACGCATGTCGTCGTAACGCTCGAACGCCATACCGCACTCCATGCCGGAGCTGACCTCGGTTACTTCATCCTTGAAGCGCTTCAGTGTTTTCAGCTTGCCTTCATGGATGACAACGTCATCGCGCAGCAGGCGAACACCACAACCGCGAAGAACCTTGCCTTCGGACACACGGCAACCGGCAACCTTGCCGACTTTGGTGATGTTGAAGACTTCCAGAATTTCGGCATAACCGATGAAGGTCTCGCGCTTCTCTGGGGCCAACATGCCCGACAGCGTGGATTTCACATCGTCGATCAGGTCGTAGATCACGGAATAATAGCGGATCTCGACGCCTTCTTTCTCTGCGAGGTCACGTGCCTGCTTGTTTGCACGCACATTGAACGCAAAGATCGGAGCTTCGGAGGACTGGGCGAGCAGAACATCGCTTTCGGAAATACCGCCGACCGCCCCGTGAATAACCCGTGCACGAACTTCGTCGGTCGAAATCTTGTCCAGAGACTGACTGATCGCTTCGACGGAACCCTGGACGTCACCTTTGACGACCACCGGCAGTTCCGACGTCTCGACAGACCCGTCCTTCAACTTGCTGAGCAGCTGATCGAGCGATGCCCGCGCGGCTGCGCCAGCCTTGCCGGAGACCTGCCGCTTCTGGCGAACACGATACTCGGTGACTTCACGGGCACGCGCTTCGGTATCGACCACAACGAACTGGTCACCCGGATCTGGCGCGCCATCCAGGCCGAGCACTTCGACAGGAAGCGACGGACCGGCATCTTTCAATTGCTGGCCACGCTCGTCGACGAGCGCACGGACCTTGCCCCACTGAGCGCCGGCAACAACAATGTCGCCCCGCTTGAGCGTGCCGCGCTTGACCAGAACCGTCGCGACCGGGCCGCGACCCTTGTCGAGTTGGCTTTCGATCACGGTACCGTCCGCAGGACGGGCCGGATTGGCCTTCAATTCCAGAAGTTCAGCCTGGAGCGTGATGGCGTCCGTCAGTTCGTCCAGTCCGGCGCCGGTCAGCGCGGATACTTTCACGGCCTGGGTCGAACCACCCATGCTTTCAACCTGCACATCATGCTGAAGCAAATCGGTCAGCACCTTGTCGGCATTCGCATCCGGAAGGTCGCTCTTGTTGACGGCGACGATGATCGGAACGCCAGCAGCCTTCGCATGATTGATGGATTCAATCGTCTGCGGCATCACCGAGTCATCGGCTGCGACCACAAGAATTGCGATATCGGTTGCGGTCGCGCCGCGGGCACGCATCGCCGTGAAGGCTGCGTGGCCCGGCGTATCCAGGAAGGTGATCTTGTCACCGGATTTCAGCTTCACCTGATAGGCACCGATATGCTGCGTAATGCCGCCAGCTTCGCCTGCCACAACATCTGTCTTGCGCAAGGCATCCAGAAGCGACGTCTTGCCGTGATCGACATGGCCCATGATCGTCACGATCGGCGCGCGCGGCTTCAGGTCTTTCGCATCATCCTCGCCGCCTTCCAGGCCGATCTCGACATCGGCTTCAGACACGCGTTTCACGGTGTGGCCGAATTCCTCGGCGATCAGTTCAGCCGTATCGGCATCGATAATGTCGTTCCCGCGGAGCATTTCACCCTGCTGGATCATGAACTTCACAACGTCACCGACGCGTTCGTTCATGCGTTGGGCAAGGTCCTGCAACGTGATGGTCTCTGGCAGGGTGACCTCGACGGACATCTTTTCGCGCTGGTCATTACCGCCTGTACGGCGCTCACGTTCACGCTCCCGGGCGCGGCGCAGCGAGGCAAGCGAGCGTTGACGATCAGCGTCATCACCGAGCGCAGAAGAAATCGTCAACTTGCCACGGCGACGTTCGCCGCCACCACCGCCACCGCGTGAACTGCGGTTCTGTGAGTCGCGGCTGGCACGATCACGGTCATCACGACCGGACTTGCCGCGCTTGGCACGTGCCGGGCTGTCATCAACGGGTGGGGTCGCCGCTGGCGCGGCTGCATCCGTCTTCCCTCGAGCCTTGGGCGCGCGATCCGCACGTTCCTTCGCGGCGGCTTCCTCGACCTTGCGGGCTTCTTCCTCAGCCTTGCGGCGAGCTTCAGCCTCTTCGCGTTCTTTTACTTCCTGGATCTTCTTTTCCTGCTCCGAGCGCAAGCGATCCTGAGCAGCCTTTTGGGTCTGCTCTTCCTTGGCGCGGCTGGCCTCTTCCTGTTTGCGCTCATACAGCGCTTTCTGGCGGGCTTTCAGCTCATTGACCGTGATACCAAGCTTCTTGGCGGTCGCGACGAGGCGGGCTTCGAGGGAGTCTGAAGCCGCTTTCGAAGCATCACCACCTGGCGCAGCAGCCGAACCGCTCGGTCCTACAGACCGGCGCTTCTTGGTTTCAACAACCACCTGCTTGGAGCGGCCGTGACTGAAGCTCTGCTTCACCGTGCCGGATGACTTCCGTGCAACAGTGAGCGGCTTGCGTCCGCCCGTATTACCACCAGTGTCTTTCGTATCGCTCATACGTTCTTCATACCACGTTTCTTACCGATCCGCGCCCATGCGCCTCGGCCTTGTTTTCCGCTACCGATCCTGATCCGGGAACCAGTCCAGTTCGGGCCTTGCTCGAAATCCGGCTAGCCGCTGATAAGCAAGCTCTGTCGCCTTCGCAATTGGACCCTTGCGGACGAGACCGTGTATCACACGCTCACGTCCAAAAGCCACGCCCAATTCCTCTGAACTGAGCGCACCGGCCATTTTCACGTTGCTATATAATGCTTTGGCGAGGAAATACACCTTTGAACGGCCATCTTCTGCACCATCAGCGGCTTCCAGAAGCAAGCCAGGCCGCTTCTTCTGCAACGCATCTCGCACCTGGTCGAAGCCAAGCACGATATCCCCTGCTTTCTTCCCCATGCCCAGCAGGCCGGTCAGCCTCTGCAACAGTAAAGTCTCTACAGTGCCAGAAAGTCCTTCCGGGACAATGACCTGTTGCTTGAAGCCGCGCGCAAAGGCGCCCTTCTTCACGGCCGTTTCCAACGTCTCACGGTCCGAATGGACCCAGACGCCCCGGCCAGGCAACTTGCCTGAAATATCCGGGGTCACGACATTGTCTGGCGACAGCGCAAATCGCACCATCGCATCCTGCGGAAGCTTTTCCCGGGTTACGGCGCATTGCCGGACGGGGCTTTCCCCGTCCGCAACACGACCTTCAGTAGCGGTTACCCGCGCTTCACTCTTGCGGTGCGGCCTCTTCATCATCACCGCCCTCCGCTGCCAGGGCATCGAGATCAAACTCGAGCTCTTCAAGAGCTTCGTCCACCGCATCCGGTGATGGGTTGTTACCGAGTTCACCAAGTGCCAGGAGCGCACGCTCCTCCTCGGTAAGTTCAGGGGCTTCTTCTTCGGCTTTCTCGGCCAGCATCTGCTCAATGGCGTCCGGCTCGATCCACCCTGCGGCAACCCGTGCGCGCATGATGAACATCTGCGCGTCATCCTTGCGCATCTCGCCCTTCTTCAGAACACCTTCGACCCAGACCGGCTTGCCGTCAGGGCCGGGCTCACGCCAACCGGTGATGTCGTCCGGCACAAGACCCGCCACATCATCCAGCGTCTGAACACCCTCTTCGCCGAGGCGGACCGCGAAGGAAGGCGTCATGCCTTCCAATTCCATCACAGGGTCCTCAACACCGAGTTCCTTGCGCTTGGCATCATTCTCAGCGGCAAGACGGTCAAGGAATTCCCGGGCGCGCTCCTGAAGCTCTTCCGCCACGTCAGCGTCAAAGCCCTCAATCGTGATGAAGTCTTCCGGCGCAACATAGGCGATCTCTTCGACCGTCTCGAAGCCTTCGGACGCCAGCAGCTGGGCCAGCGTTTCGTCGGCATCAAGCGCCTTCATGAAGAGGTCGGTACGTTCCTGGAACTCGCGCTGGTAACGCTCGGAATCGGCGCTCTCGGTCACGAGGTCGATCTGCCAGCCGGTCAGCTGGGAGGCGAGGCGCACATTCTGGCCCCGACGGCCAATGGCCAGCGGGAACTGATCATCAGCCACCACGACTTCAACGCGGCGCTCTTCTTCGTCCAGCACCACTTTCGACACTTCGGCCGGCTGCAGGGCGTTCACGATGAAGGTCGCATCGTCATAGTTCCAGGGAATGATGTCGATCTTCTCACCCGACAGTTCGCCGACCACAGCCTGCACACGCGCACCGCGCATACCGACACAGGCCCCGACCGGGTCGATGGAGGAATCATTGGAGATCACGCCGATCTTGGCGCGGCTGCCCGCATCGCGCGAGCAGGCCTTGATCTCGATCACGCCCTCATAAACTTCCGGCACTTCCTGAGCGAACAGCTTGACCATGAAGTCAGGCGCAGAGCGGGACAGGAAGATTTGCGGACCCTTGGTCTCGCGGCTCACCTTGTAGAGATAGGCGCGGACACGGTCATTGGTCTGGAAGTTCTCGCGCGGGATACCGTCATTGCGACGGATAATGCCTTCGGCGCGGCCGAGGTCCACGATGACATGGCCATATTCGACGCGCTTGACGACACCGGAGATGACTTCGCCGACACGGTCCTTGTACTCATTGTACTGGCGCTCGCGCTCGGCATCGCGAACCTTCTGCATGATGACCTGTTTGGCCGTCTGGGCAGCAACACGGCCGAAATCGAAAGGCGGAAGCTCTTCCTTCAGCTCGTCACCTGCCACCAGGTTCTCATCAATCTTCTTGGCCTCGGACAGGCGCAGTTCCTTGGACTCGTCCTCGAACTCCTCGTCCGCCACAACGGTCTGGATGCGCCACAGCGTCTGCTCGCCTGTCACAGAATCGATCTTCGCACGAATGTCGTGCTCCTGGCCGTATTTCGCTTTTGCGGCCTTCTCGATTGCTTCCTGCATGGCCTCGATGACAATCGACTGATCAATTGCCTTCTCTTCGGCGACCGCTTTCGCGATCTGCAGGATTTCCAGCCTGTTGGCTGAAACGCCGATGGTGTTCATGTGACGTCTCCCGTCTCTTCGTTTGTATCGGTGTCTTCGTCCGTCTCGTCGATCTCCAGATCGCCAAGGTCGTCTTCGTCTGGCTGCGGCGGCAAGGTGCCAGCCGCGCGCGCTGCATCAATCAATTCGTCGGTCAGGATCAGGCTGGCGCGGCTCATCTCATGGACATGGGC
This sequence comes from Hyphomonas sp. UBA4494, assembly GCF_002388935.1. Classification (NCBI taxonomy): domain Bacteria; kingdom Pseudomonadati; phylum Pseudomonadota; class Alphaproteobacteria; order Hyphomonadales; family Hyphomonadaceae; genus Hyphomonas; species Hyphomonas sp. UBA4494. The sequence continues at coordinate 41,533 of NZ_DGNK01000030.1, read as the reverse complement.
AACGAGTTCAGTCTCGTCGTCCAGCTCGATATGCGCGCCATCCTCGTCCTCGCCCCGGATCACACCGGAAAACCGCCGACGGCCATCAATCGGCCGTGACAGTTCAATCTTCGCCGCATGGCCAATCCAGCGCCCGAAATCCCCTTCCCGCGTCAGGGGACGGTCGATGCCAGGCGTGGACACTTCCAGCGTGTAGGCCTCGCTGATCGGGTCAGCCTCATCCATCAGGGGCGCGATTGCGCGCGACAAGCTGGCGCAATCCTCGACATTGGTTGGGGCGCCGCCGGCGCGCTCTGCCATGATCTGCAGCTGTGGGCGCCGCCCGCCCTGCACGCGCAGGCGAACGATTTCCATGCCAAGCGACTCGGCCACGGGCGTGACGAGCGCGAGAATCTGGCGTTCCTGTTCGGTCAGGGCAATCATCGGAGAAAGGGACTATTCCGGTAAAGAAAAGCGGCGGCCCCGTTGCCGGAACCGCCGCCGATATGTTTCGACTTGGGAGTGCATATACTCCCTGCAGTGCGGCCTGTCGAGAGATGGGGTGCGGTAAGCATGGAAAAACGGCGGTCCCGTTGCCGGAACCGCCGCCTTGAACCCAGAAAGGGTAATTCGTGCTTACAGAACCTTCAGGTCCACAGCCGAGGTCTTGCCACGGCGTTCGTCCTTGAAGAGTTCGTAAGATACTGCCTGGTCTTCAGCCAGCGTACGCAGGCCGGAGCGCTCAACGGCCGAAATGTGTACAAAAACGTCCGCGCCGCCCTCATCAGGTTTGATGAAGCCAAAGCCCTTCTGGTCGTTGAACCATTTCACTTTGCCAGTTGCCATTACTTGTAGTCCTTTACGTTAGATAGAAGCGTCCCGGTTCGGATTTGAACCAGATCCACTTATCGAAACGGGTAGGAAGAAAGTCATGGCCGCCGGTCTGACGGGGTCTTGAAGTTTCAGACCGACCGAATTCGATGGCAATATAAACGCATGGGTGCGACAATCGGTCAAGTGAATGTCTTGTGTCAGCTGCGAACGAAGTCCAGCCAAACCGGGGCGCAATCGCCCAATTTCTTGCGCTCATAGCGCGTTGTGAGGTGATCTTCTGGCGGACGCCGCCAATCATCGGCACAGTTCACCCCCCAGTCGAATCCTCCATGTTCCAGAAACCGGGCAAGCGCTTCGTCAGCATAGCTCTTGACGTCAGTCGCGAACCGGATCTGCGCGCCGGGACGACAGATACGATACAGTTCATCCAGAAATTCCGGCTGGATCAGGCGGCGCTTTTGCTGCCGCTTTTTCGGCCACGGATCCGGGAAAAGGATAAAGGCGCGCGCAATGCTCTGATCCTTCAGCGCAGCCATAACCGGCCGCGCATCGTCCATGACGAGCCGAACATTGCCGAGGTCATGATCCTTGATACCCGTCAGCGCCTTGGCCATGCCCTCCACGAAGGGCTCACAGCCGATGAACCCAACTTCCGGGTGCAATCCGGCCTGACCAACAAGATGCTCCCCGCCCCCGAAGCCTATCTCCAGCCAGATGTCGCGATCATCCCCGAACATGTCTGACGGATTCAACGTGCCCGGATCCGCCGACGGGACTGCCAGCTCAGGCAGGAGATTGTCGATCAGGTCCTGCTGGCGTGCGGATAGCGCCCGCCCACCCGTTCGGCCAAACGTGCGCAATGGGCGTGATTTCAAGGAAGGGGTATCGTCGGTCATCGCGGCGTCTGATGCCTCAGTGATCGAAGGGGATCAATCCTCGTCCTGCTGCTTTCCGTCAAACGCGGTTGCAGCGGCCTGAATGGTTCCAAGCAGGGATTTGCGCAGCGACTGGTCTTCGATCTTCTGGAAGGCGGCAATCAGGTCCAGGATTTCCGACGTCATCACAGGCGCATGGATCGCGTCGCCGTCTTCAGCGACATACGCGGCATCATGATCAAGAAAGGTCTCTGCCCCGTCAAAGAAGTAGGTGATGGGGACACCCATGGCGGTGGACATCTCAAACAGGCGCCCCGCGGATACACGGTTCACACCCTTTTCGTATTTCTGGACCTGTTGAAAGGTCAGGCCGAGCAGCTCTCCCAGCTTTTCCTGGGTCAGTTTCAGCTCCTTGCGCCGCCACCGGATGCGCTGGCCGACGACGCGATCAATACCGCTGGGTAGCTTGTTGTCGGCCATGTCCCCCCCTGTTTCTGTATGTCGCCTGTACTTTTTCTATCTTCGCCACGTAAGGAAGGCCAGTCCGACGAACAGGAACAGGGACAGCCAGAACAGGATTAGGCCAATCCGGGTCTGGAACAGGGTAACAGGCTCGGGCAATGGAAGTCGTCCACGGCCAAAGCTGGTATTCCACCCACTCGGGGCGTCTGCGACCGGCGCCGCACGCAGCACTTCCCTGCCCAAACCATCGACAATGGCCGACGCCCCCCGGCTGGCAACACGTGCCATGGGCAAGCCTGTCTCGATCGATCGATACCGGTTTTGCGCATAGTGCTGGGCCGGGCCCATGCCACCCCCAAACCAGGCATCGTTCGAAATCAGGACCAGCCAGTCCGCCCGCGCCCCCAAATTGGCGTTTCGCGGGATCGACGGATAGAGCCCCTCATAGCAGATCATCGCGACGAAAGGCGGAATGTCATCGGCATAGATGACTGCCGGGCCAAGGCCGGGCCGGAACCCGTCACTGGCCATGCGCTGTATTGCGCCCGGCAAGATGCCGGACATGGCCTGCCCGAACGGAATGATGCGCGTGGCCGGCAGCTCTCCAAAAGGCACCAGGCGATGTTTGTCATACAGCGCCACAGGGCCGGAGCGGATCGCATTCTCATCGATCACGGTCAGGCTGTTATAATAATCGCGCATGTCCTTGCCGGTGATCTCGTACCGGGTTGTGCCAGCGATCAGCTTGCGGGGGCCAAGATACGCGCCCACAGCGTCGAGGGCGTTCGCATCCTGCAACAAGGTGGTCGGCAACGCCCCTTCCGGCCAGAGGACAATATCGCCCGCCTCCCCTTCCTGCGTCGACAGCATGCGCAAATATTCGATCAGGATCGGATCGGGACCGATCTCCCATTTCTCGCTTTGGGGCACACCCGAATCCATCAGCACGACAAACTGATCTGACTGGGCCGAGGGCTGGGCAATGCGTTGGGCGCCCCAGGTCCAGCCGAGCGCGATCAGGATCGCGGCGGCAAAGGACGGCGCCATACGCACCGCCAATTGGCGGGACTCTCGCGTGTCCACAAGCGCGGCCGGCGCCGACATGATGAACACCGTCAACAGCGTCAGCCAGTAGACCCCTCCAATTGACGCCGTCTGGGACAAGGCGCCGCCCGGAATCCAGGTCGTACCGGGCAAGTTCCACGGAAACCCGCCGAACAGATGACCGCGCACGAACTCGGCGAGTGCAAAGAATAGCGCGAAAATGAAAATGCGTGAGGGTGAGGAAGACCAGAATGCGCCCGCCATCGCGCCGAACACGCCCCAGATGATCGCCATCCCACCCGGCAACAGGATCAGCGGCATCCACAGGAAAATGGCGTGCTTTTCCGGCTCAACCAGGAAGGGCGCCGCCGTCCAATGCATGCTGATCAGGAAAAATCCGACGCCAAAAGCCCAACTGCGCAGGAAGATTGCCTTGCCCCATTTACGGTGACTGCGGGCACCATCCAGCATCCAGATCAGACCGGTGAATGAAATCACCAGGACCACGCTGAAATGAAACGGCGCAAATGCAACCGCCGAAAAAGCGCCCAGCAACAAGCTGGTGATCACTGCCGGCCAGCCGGTCAGGCGGGCGAAGGCTTCATGCAGGGGCCCAAGCGCTGTGAACCCGTGGCTTCGCACCGGATGAGTCATGACTTACTCCTGATGTGCAGGGGCAGGCATTTCCGGGGTGCGAAGGCGAACGCGGCGAATACGCCGGGCGTCGGCTTCCATGATTTCGATCTCGACACCGGTCGGGTGCTCCAGCACTTCTCCGCGCACAGGAACTTTTCCGGCCAGCGCGAAGGCGACCCCGCCAAGCGTGTCGAAATCCGTGTCGTTGTCCTCAAGTGCGAGGTCAATGCCCGTTTCCTCTGCAAAGTCGTCAATCTCCGTGCGGGCGTCCGCCTCCCAGATTCTCTGGCTCCGGCGCACGAACATGGCTTCTTCATCATCGTGTTCGTCTTCGATGTCACCGACGATTTCTTCGACAAGGTCTTCCAGGCTGACCAACCCATCCGTACCGCCATACTCGTCCACGACCAACGCCAGATGAATACGGGTCGACTGCATTTTCACAAGCAAATCGGTCAACTTCATGGATGGCGGCACATAGAGCACTTCGCGGTGCAGCTTTTCCAGCGGCCGCTTCATGGGCTCCTCGCCCTTGGCCAGTTCGCTGACCACATCCTTCATGTGCACAAAGCCGATCGGATCATCGAGCGACTCCCTGAACACCGGCAGTCGTGAATGCGTGACCTCGGCGAAATATTTCAGAAGTTCCGGAAACTCGATCCCGACCTCTACGGCCTTGATCTCGGCGCGCGGGACCATGACGTCTTCCACACGCAAATCCTGGAATTCGGCAAGGCGCAGGCGCATCTCGTGCGGATTGTGCGGCGGCGTTTCCCCATTGGTGGCGGCGGACACCGATTCCACAGGGGCTGGCTTCCGGCGGAAACCGAAAAAGCTACGTAATCGGCCGCTTGGCGGCGCGTCAGAAGGGTCAGGGTCGCTCATGGCCTCAGGTGATTCAGTTCATCAAATATGGATTATCAATGCCCAGCGATGCAAGCGCCTTTATTTCGAGGCCCTCCATCGTCTCGGCATCATGGGTGATTTCATGGTCGTGCCCCAACAAGTGGAGATAGCCATGAATTAGAAGATGGGTCAGGTGATCGGCAAGCGACTTGCCTTGCGCTCTGGCATCAGCCTCGGCGACGCCAAAGGCCACCGCAATATCGCCCAGCAGGGGCCGGTCCATCGGATCGGCCGGGAATGAGAGCACATCCGTCGGCTTGTCCTTGGCCCGAAACTGCAGGTTCAGCGCCTGTAACGCGTCATTATCAGCCAATAGCAGGGACACGACACCCTTCGCTGGCTCAACAGTCGCGCCAGCCTTGAACGCCGTCTGGCACACAGCTTCCAGATCAGGAATTGCCGACCAGCGATCCTCTTCGATGATAAGATCAAGTTCGATCATGCGCGCGGCGATCAACCCTCTCCGTGGGCGGCGTAGGCATCAATGATGCGGCTGACCAGCCCGTGACGGACAACATCCGCCGCGGTGAGCGTGTGGACATTGACGCCTTCGACATCAGACAGGATTTGCAAGGCGTGCTTGAGGCCCGATGGCTGGCTGCCCGGCAAATCCACCTGGCCCGGATCGCCGGTAATCACCATGCGGCTGTCACGGCCCAGCCGCGTCAGCACCATCTTCATCTGCGGCACGGTTGTGTTCTGCGCTTCATCCACGATGACGAAGGCATTCTTCAGCGTACGTCCACGCATGAAGGCGAGCGGCGCAACTTCAATCTCGCCGCGCGCCATGCGGCGCTCCATCTGTTCCTGTCCCATCAGCTCGCGCAGCGAGTCCCAGATCGGCAGCATGTAAGGATCAACTTTTTCTTCCAGCGTCCCCGGCAGGAAGCCGAGCTTCTCACCAGCCTCGACAGCGGGCCGCGTCACGATCAGGCGCTGGCGCGTGCCGGACAGAAGTTCGGATACCCCCGCCGCGACCGCGAGAAAGGTCTTGCCGGTTCCGGCCGGACCGACCCCGAAGATCATCGCATTGTCAGGATTGGCCAGCAGGTCGATATAGCGTGACTGGCCACGCGTCTGCGGGGTGATCGGCTTCTTCAGCGAGCGGAAGGTTCCAAAGGTCTGCGACGGCGTCTGCGCAGCTTCCACAGCTCCATCGACATCCATGTCGGAAATTTCGGCGCCCGTGCGCAATCGGCGCTCGAGCTCTGCAAGCACCGCCTCGGCAATCGACACGCCCTCGGCCCTGCCGACAAGCAGGATGCCCCCGCCCTGACTTTCCGCCTTCAGGCCATAGTCGGCCAGACGTGTCTCCAAAAGCTGGAGGTGGCGGTGATGCGGTCCACAGATATCTCGCAGCCATTCCGCGTTGCGGACTTCGAAGATGCGACTGACAGGGGCTTCAGGCGAAGCGGACGGACGACGTTTCACGCTCAAAGCGCCACCTCATGTTCACGCACAAGATCGCCGGTGAGCGAACTCATTGTTGCGCCATTCACTTTCACATCGACAATCTGACCCGTCAGCTCTTCCGGTCCCTGAAAGTGAACGGATTGCATCCACGGAGACCGCCCATGCGCCTGCCCTTCAAGGCGTCCACGCCCTGTGACAAGCACGGGCACGGTCTGGCCGATCTTGGACTCGTTGAACTCGGTCTGCTGGTCACGGAGCAGTTTCTGCAAGGCTTGCAGGCGCACATCCTTCACGTCTTCCGGCACCTGACCGAACATCTCTGCCGCCGGCGTGCCTGGTCGCTGCGAATATTTGAATGAATAGGCCACCGCATAATTCACATCGCGCACGAGTTGCATGGTCGCTTCGAAGTCCTCGTCGCTCTCTCCCGGAAAGCCGACAATGAAATCTGAAGCTATGGCGATATCTGGCTGGGCCGCGCGCACTTTGCGAATGATCTCCCTGTACGCGTCTGCCGTGTGGCTACGGTTCATGGCCTTCAGGATACGGTCAGACCCCGACTGAACGGGCAAATGCAGGAAGGGTTGCATCTGTGGCGTGTCGCCATGTGCCGCGATCAGATCGTCTTCCATGTCGCGCGGATGGCTCGTCGTATAGCGGATACGTTCAATGCCGCCGATCTTCGCAATGTGGCGACAAAGCTGGCCCAGCGTCCAGTCGTCTCCCCCTTCAACGGCCGGCGCAGCGCCATGGAATGCGTTCACATTCTGGCCGAGCAAGGTGATCTCCCGCACGCCCTGCGCAGCCAGGTTACGTGCCTCCATCACGATGTCGTCCACCGAGCGGGAAAGCTCAGCGCCACGCGTATAGGGCACGACACAGAAAGTGCAGAACTTGTCGCAACCTTCCTGCACCGAGAGGAAGGCGGTCGGGCCATCCGCCTCACGGACTTTGGGCAGCGCGTCGAACTTTTCGAGCGTATCGAATTCGGTTTCCAGCCGGTCACCCACAGCGCGGCTGGCGCGTGCAATCATCTCCGGCAGCTTGTGATAGGCCTGCGGTCCCAGCACGAGGTCGACCAGCGGCTGGCGGCGCATGATCTCTTCGCCTTCGGCCTGCGCAACACAGCCAGCCACGGCGATTGTCATGTTGCGACCAGTCTTGCGCTTCATGCGCTTCAACTGGCCGAGTTCGGAATAGACTTTTTCGGTGGCCTTTTCACGAATATGGCACGTGTTCAGCACAACGAGGTCTGCCGCTTCCGGCGTATCAACCGGCGCATAGCCGAGCGGACGCAATACGTCCCGCATGCGCTCGGAATCATAGACATTCATCTGGCACCCATAGGTCTTGATGAAGAGACCCTTGGTGTTCTGTTTCGCCTCTGGTGTGGTCATGCGCGGGCTTATGCCTGAAAATGACTGTCGCTGCCAGAACCTTGTGCGCCTCGCCTGCAGCCGCAGCAAACGCGTCCCGATCCTGCGACAAAAGCTTCACAGCGCCGGAAAGCTAGCTAGGGTGCGGTCAAGCAATCAAAGGAGCCGGGGAGGCCCATGGATATCATTAAGCTTATCGAGAACGTCTCAGGATTCATCTGGGGAGGAACCTGGGGAGATACTGTCGTCATTCCGGGCCAGATCGGCCCGCTTGCCGTTGTCCTCCTGGGCACTGGCCTGTTCATGATGGTTCGACTGGGCGCGCGCCCGATTCTCCGGTTCGTGCCGGCGGTGGTCGAAGTCTGGCGAGGCCGCAAGGCACAAGGCGAAGACGGCGCCATCACACCTTGGCAGGCGCTCTCCACAGCCCTGTCCGGTCAGGTCGGCACGGGGAACCTCGCCGGTGTGGCCACGGCCATTACATTGGGCGGTCCCGGCGCGATCTTCTGGATGTGGGTGGTTGCCCTGTTCGGCATGGCGCTGGCCTTCTCGGAAAGCTCGCTGGCCATCAAGTATCGTGAGACCGACGAATATGGCCGCATCAATGGCGGTCCGATGTATTATATCAAGAATGGCCTCGGCAAAGGCTGGGGCTGGCTCGCCGTCATTTTCTGTCTCGGCACGCTGTTCTCCGCCATGGCAACCGGCTCGATGATCCAGGCCAATTCCATCACCGAAGCTGCGCTGGAAACCGGCTCCCATATGGGCGTCAGCATTCCGAACTGGAGCGTGGGCATTATCCTGTCTGTCCTGGTCTTCGCGGTCATTATCGGCGGCATCAAATCCATTGGCTCGTTCGCTGGCAAGGTCGTGCCGGTCATGGCTGGCCTCTATGTGCTGGTCGCCTTCATCGTGCTTGTGATCAATGCGGACAAGGTGCCGGGCGCCTTCATGCAGATCATCGGCACGGCGTTTGGCTGGAAAGAAGCTGCTGGCGGCGCGGCTGGCTACGGCGTCATGCAGGCGGTTCGTTACGGTATCGCCCGGGGCCTGTTCTCGAACGAAGCCGGTCAGGGTTCCGCCCCGATTGCCCATGCTGCCGCCCAGACCAAGAACCCGGTCATGCAGGGCGAAATCGCCATGATTGGCGTGTTCATCGACACGATCATCATCTGCACCATGACTGCGCTGGTCATCCTCACAGTTCAGGGCGACTTCAAGAAAAGCCCTGCCCTGATGGCGGCCAATGCCTGTTTTGATGCAGGCATTGAAATGCCGGTGAACCCGGGTGCGACTGACGGTGCCAAATACGGTGTGGGGGACCTGTTCCCTTCTGCTTACGAAGATGGCCGCGAAGCGAAGATCGCCGCAGTGGGACCGACAGCCCAGTCCTACCTCCTGGCCTGCCAGGCATCTGGTCAGGTTGAAGTCAATCAGCAAGCGCTCGACGCGTCCGGCAATCCGGAAGTTCTGATGGATGTGGACCATGCCTGGGAAACAGATGCGAACTCGGCTGCCGTCACCACGCGCGCCTATGCCGCCGCCATTCCGGTGGTGGGCCCGTGGATCGTGCCAGTCGCACTGTTCTTCTTCGCCTTCACCACCATCATTGGCTGGTCATACTATGGCGAGCAGGCCGTGACGTATCTGATCGGCGAATGGGCGACACACCCGTTCCGCTATATCTGGGTCGTGGTCGTATTCCTCGGCTCGGTTGCCGCGGCTGACTGGCTCTGGCTGCTGGGGGACATCGCAAATGCCTCAATGGCGTTCCCGAACCTGATCGCCATCCTTGCCCTGTCAGGCGTCGTCGCCGCCATGCACAAATCGAATGGCGATCCGGACAAGGGTCATCCTGTGCATGACTACCGAGAGGAGGAGCGCCATCCTGAAAAGGAATAGGCGCTGACCCTACCGAAATGAAAAGCCCCGCCCGGTTCAGACCAGGCGGGGCTTTTTCTGTCCGGGTGTATTTGGACACAAAGCCCATATATGCGGGCACTTTATGGACAGTTTATGGGCTGGTTTATGGACCAGCGCTTCGGGACGGGACCTACCAGGCGCCGATATTCTCTGCGCTCGCCCACGGCTCTTTCGGAGACAGCGGCTCGCCCTTTTGCAGCAATTCGACCGAGATGCCGTCTGGCGAACGAATAAATGCCATTCGGCCATCGCGCGGCGGCCGGTTGATGGTCACGCCAATTTTCTGCAGCCGTTCAACCGCGCCGTAAATGTCGTCGACCATATACGCCAGATGGCCGAAATTGCGGCCACCTGCATAGTCTTCGGGGTCCCAATTATAGGTCAGCTCCACCATCGGAATGTCGGTCTGGGTCGGGCTGACGCCGTCCGGCATGCCGCCCATACGCTCGACATCTTCCGGCGTGGCCAGAAAAACGAGCGTGAACCGCCCCGCTTCGCTGTCCATCCGGCTGACCTCTGTCAGGCCCAGGCCATCGCAGAAAAATTTCAGCGACGCGTCAATGTCACTGACGCGCACCATTGTGTGCAGATATTGAATGCTCATGACTGGCCTCCATTAAGGTCCCGAATGACATGTTTGAAACTAGGCGGCATCAGCGCGTAGTACCGCCGCATAGCGATGGCAAGCAGGCCGATCGATGCCAGCATGAAGGCGACGAAAACCGAAAATGTGTGAATTAGCGTCCCCGTTTCGAAAACAGGTGACTGGCCGCTCAGCCGCCAGATCATCCGCCAAACCTGATTGAAGCCGGCCACGAAAGGTGCCAGCAGAACAAAAACGATCGCAGCGCAGGCGAAGAAATAGGTCGCCGCGCGCGGGCCTTCACTGCGTAGATAGAGATCCGTGAACTCGGCAGCGCTGACATCTTCCGGCACTTCTCCGGCTGCCTTGCGCACCGCCAATACTTCCGGCGCGAAGTCCCGCGTCTGCTTCCAGCGCCAGGCAAGGTGAGCCCCCCAGGCGACAAGGCCAACGAGTATGATCAGGAAAAGTATCATGGGCGGTGCGGAATCCAGCTTGGGCGGCGTGGGCCGACTGCCCACCGCCTGGTTCAGGCTGCGCAGGCGCGTTCGAGGGTCAGCATGGCACGCTTGCGCGCCACACCCCAATGATAATTATGGAGCCGGCCGTCCGCCGCAAGGGCACGGTGACAGGGAATGAACCAACTGATCGGATTTGCGCCCACTGCCGCACCGACAGCGCGGGCCGCCTTCGGATTGCCGCTGGCCTTCGCCAAGGCCCCATAGGTTGACACCGCACCGACAGGAATTTCCAGCAAGGCCCGCCAGATCTGGCGGCGGAACGGCGTACCATAGAGCGCAACCGGGAGCGGCTCACCGGATTCAAACACCCGGCGCGCCAGAGTCTCGGCCTCGTGGTCATCCCGGCGAATGCTGGCATCCGGATACCGCGCCGCAAGATCGGCAAAGGCCTGCTCTTCATTGCGTCCCTGGTGCTCAAAACCGGTGCGTTCCGGGGCGTTCTCATCAACAAACCCTAGCGCTACCAGGCCCCGCGATGACATGAGCCAGGCCCCTTCCCCGAATGGGGTCGGCGCCCGGCCAAGGGCCAGATCGGCTCCCTTGCCGCCTGCCTTGGCTTCACCGGGAGAGAGGCCTTCATGCGCGATGAACAAATCATGCAGGCGCCCCGGTCCTGACAAGCCTGCCTCCAGAGTGGCGTCCAAAACACTTGCGCCCTCTCTCAACAGATCACCTGCCGCAGCGTGGGCAAGTGCGGACTGGTATTGTTTTGGGCTGATCCCTGCCCAGCGGGTAAATTCGCGCTGAAAATGGCTTGGTGACAGGCCTACGGCCTTTGCTGCAGTCGAAAGATCCGGCCATTCCTGCCAGGTGTCCCCCAGATAGGACAGGGCATTGGCCATGCGCTCATAGGCGACAACGCGTTCATCAAGAGGCGAAACTAGATTGGTCATGTAAGAATAATGCCGCGCCGCAGAGCCTGTCGCCACCCGTTTCTTGCGGCTTGTCAGACCAATTGAGGCTTTCCAGCGCCTGAAAAGCCCGGCAAGAATAGGGACCAATAAAAAGACGGCTGGGAGAAATAGAATGGCAGATGCGCGCAGTATTATCCTGCATGAATATCCCACGTCACCCTATGCAGAGAAAATCCGCCTCGCGCTGCGCCTGAAGAATCTCGCCTATAGCCGGGTCGAAATTCCAGTCATCATGCCTCGGCCAGCCCTGATGCCGCTGACGGGGGGCTATCGCCGGACACCCGTCCTTCAGATCGGCGCCGACATTTTTTGCGATACCGCCATCATCCTGCGGGAGCTCGAAGCCCGCTTCCCCATGCCGGCACTCAAATTGCCCGGTCATGAGGGCCTCGCCCAAATGGTCGCCGGCTGGACCGATGGCCGCTGGTTCCAAAGCTCGGTCGCGGTCATCTTTGGTGAGCGAGGCGACAGCGTACCGGATGCGTTCCGGAAGGACCGCGAAGCCTTGTCGGGTCGTCCCTTCGACACCAATGCAATGAAAGCTGTTGCCCCCATGATGCGCGACCAATGGCGGGCCCGACTCATGCTGCTGGAAGAGCGCCTGCAGGGCGGCAAGGGCGCTGGGTCCGGCATCTATCTCGTCGGCATGAAACCGGGCCTTGTGGACATTCACGCCTACATGAATGTCTGGTTCATGTATGAAAATCTGCCCGACTTCGTCGAAAAATGTTTCGAGACAGCGGACCTGACCAAGGCCTGGTTTGAGCGGCTGAAGGAGTTTGAAGGGCAAACCCCGGACACGATCAGCTCTGCAGAAGCCCTCGAGATCGGCCTGAATGCGGCGCCGCGTCTTGTGGCGGCGACCACCCGCAACGAACCGCAACAATTTGCTCCGGGCGAAAACGTCGCCGTTGCGCCCGATGATTATGGCCAGGTCTGGGTGAAAGGGGAACTCGTCCACGCCGACTCCCAGCGCATCATTCTCCAACGCACTTCATCAGAGGCGGAAACAGTGCATGTGCATTTCCCACGCGCGGGCTTCCTAGTCCAGCGTGTCTAGCCTGCCTTGCATGCCGGGCGCGCGCCGCTAGTCTCGCCAGCATCAGCAATTCGGACGGAGACGGCCATGGACCGGCGACTTTGCCTTATCACGGGCGCATCAGCGGGAATTGGGGCTGAGTTTGCCCGCCAGTACGCCGCATTGGGCTGGGATGTTGCGCTCACCGCACGCCGCGAAGATCGGCTAACCAACCTCGCCGCAGAGCTGGAAGAGAAGTTTGGCATTCACGCGATTTGTATCGCGCAGGACCTCGCGCGCGCCAATTCCGCGGACAAGATCATCTCCGCGCTGTCCGAGCAGGGCCGCCATGTCGACGCGCTGGTCAACAATGCGGGTTATGGCCTGCCGGGCACCTTCTTCAATACGAGTTGGAAGTCACAGGCAGAATTCATTCGCGTACTCTACACCGCCCCGATCGAGCTTGCACACAAAGTGCTGCCAGGCATGGCAGATCGCGGCTATGGCCGGATCATCAATGTCGCCTCCCTTGCGGGCTACGCCGCCGGCAGCAATGGGCACACGCTTTATGCCAGCGTAAAGTCGGGCCTCATCAAGTTCTCCGAAAGCCTGAATGCCGAGTGCGACGCGTTTGAAGGGGCGGACATTCACTGCACGGCACTCTGTCCCGGCTTTACCTATAGTGAATTCCATGACGTGAACGGCACGCGCGAGCAGATGAACGAGATGAGCAAGCGAATGTGGATGGAGGCTGCGCCTGTCGTGAAAGCCGGCATTGATGCGGTCAATCGCGGCCAACCGGTTGTGGTGCCGGGGCTCGTCAACAAAAGTCTTGCCACGCTGACCCGCATCATGCCGGAACCCATCGGTCGGGCCATCATGCGGCGCCAGAGCCGGACGATCCGGCGTCAGGATTAGTCGGAAGAAGCTGAAAACTCATCGCGAATGCGATCAGCCGTCGGCGTGGTGTCCGATTTGCGCCAGTCCTTCGCGCCACGCTGACGCAGGATTTCGACTTTGCCGGACCGCTTGACCTCTCCGGAATCGGACCTGTCGCTATCGCGGGCAATTGTCACGATTGGCCCCTCGAAAAAGGCTGACCAGTATTTGGACAGTACGTCCCGACGGCCCTCAAGGGAGCGCAGCTGCCGGCGCTCTTTCCAGGATGTCAGCTTGATGCCTTCTGTCTTGATGCGCTTGTCCATACCCGCCACTTGCAAGCAGCCGGCATACCGGCGCGGGGCGCCTCCGGTCAGGTCAAACTGAATCTCGCCAAAACCCTCGGCTTGTCGGCCCGAGTCCGACGGCAAGGTTTCGCGGAACTTGAAGTCCAGTCTGGGCCAGCTGATTTGGTGGAATTCTGCATGCAGGCCGCTCTCAATCTCGCCCATGCGAGTCAGGGTCGAGGAGGTCACAAGGATGCCGTGGTATGCAGGCTTCATTGAAACGATGGCCAGGCGTGGACCATTTGGGCCACCGCGTTCAGCCTGAATCCAACTGCCTTCCACGAAAGCACGGCCGAGGACCCATCGACGCAGCACCCCCATCTTTAGAACACCCGGAAGGAGGACACCCGACAGAACAGACCAGATCACGAGCAGCACCACACCCGAGCCTATCAGTCCGGCCCACTGTGCGACTTGGCTGGAACCGGCGGCGTCAACAATGGTCTGGCGCACAACCGGGCCAAATGCCAGGACACTCGCCAGCACCGCGCTGGACGCCAGGAAGCCCGAGACAATGCGGAAACGTTCATAAGGGTTCATATGTGAGGCGGCTCCGTTAGGAAGTGGCGGCAGAAAGGGCCATTTAGAAAGCCGGAACCGAAGTTTCGGTTAACGCAAGGATACCCGGTGTGATCCTTCAATTTTACATGACATCGAACCGAGACGTTTTGTTGCAGCGCACAAAATATATATGACTTGCCGCCACCTGCGCCCTATACTCAACGAAAATAAAGTCCAGTGGAGGAAATTCGAATGGATGGTGCTGTTGAGGGTCCGGCCCTGAATTCTGCGATAATTCCAAACCTTGTTGCTGTCATCAAGGATGCGAGCGCAGCCGTCGACGCCTATGTAGACGTTGCACGTGGCAAATGCCGCGAAGCGCTGACCAAGGCGGATGGCCGTCCTGACCGGGCTGCACTCGAACGCCAGCAACATATGGCCCACGGCCTGTCTTGGCTGGGCACATATGCTGAAACGCTACGCCAGACAGCCGAATGGGCCGCGCGTCTGGAGCAAGAGGGCAAATTCAGCACGACCGAAGCGCTCCTGACGCAAATTCTCTTTAGCGAATACTGCGCTCAACTGATTGGTGGAGTACCCATGAATCAGGGCGAAGTGATCCGCCCTCACGAATTGGGCATCGTTGCGGAAGCTGATGCCCTGTTCGCGACGCCGGTCGTCCAGCAGCTGATTATTGATGGAAAAACCCCTGCTGTGATGGCTGCTGCGGCTGAATGCCTACCTGACGCCCTAAGCCGGAACACGGTTGAAGAAACCGGTCTGGACGAAACCATGTCGATGGTTCGCGAACAATTTTCCAAATACGCGTCCGACAAGATCAAACCCCATGCCCATGAGTGGCACTTGAAGAATGAGTACATTCCGATGGAGGTCGTCAATGAAATGGCCGAGCTTGGTGTGTTTGGCCTGACCATCCCTGAAGAGTTTGGCGGGTTTGGCATGGGCAAGATTGCCATGTGCGTAGTCTCAGAGGAACTGTCTCGGGGATACATCGGCACCGGCTCTCTCGGCACCCGGTCAGAGATCGCGGCGGAGCTGATCCTGATTGGCGGAACGGACGACCAGAAGACCCATTGGTTGCCGCAAATTGCCAGCGGAGAAATCCTGCCAACGGCCGTCTTCACTGAACCGAATACCGGCTCTGATCTTGGCTCGCTGCGGACACGCGCCGTGAAGTCCGACGACGGCTCTCAGTACAGTGTCACAGGCAACAAGACATGGATCACGCATCCCGTGCGAGCCGATCTGATGACACTGCTGGCCCGGACTGATCCCGCCACAAACAATTTCTCTGGTCTCTCCATGCTGCTTGCGGAGAAGCCGCGCGGAACAGACGACACCCCCTTCCCTGCTGACGGCATGACCGGCGGCGAGATCGAAGTCCTCGGCTATCGCGGGATGAAGGAATACGAAATCGGATTCGATGATTTCAAGGTGAAGTCCGAGAACCTGCTTGGCGGTGTCGAAGGCCAAGGCTTCAAGCACCTGATGGCGACCTTTGAAAGCGCTCGCATCCAGACTGCGGCCCGCGCCATTGGCGTTGCGCAAAATGCGTTTGAAACCGGTCTTCAATATGCGCTGGATCGCAACCAGTTTGGCAAACAGATCTTCGACTTCCCGCGCGTTTCAAACAAGCTTGTCATGATGGCCGCAGAACTGGTGGGTGTTCGCCAGCTGACATATTTCTCGGCGCGCCAGAAGGATGGCGGAAAGCGCTGCGACCTTGAAGCCGGCATGGCGAAACTGCTTGCCGCACGGATCGCCTGGGCTGCAGCTGACAACGCCCTGCAGATTCATGGCGGAAACGGATTTGCGCTGGAATACCCAATCAGCCGCATCTTGCAAGATGCTCGTATTCTGAACATTTTCGAAGGCGCTGGCGAAGTTCAGGCCATGGTTATTGCCCGTCGCCTGATCGAAAGCGGAAATTAAAAGGAATCCGTAGGGTGCCCCGCACCCTACGGCGCTTCTCGTTCGTACACCCGGACCCAGTCGACCAGGAAACGATCAGGTAAGCGTTTGTTATCCGGCACGTTGGACCACCATTTGTGGGCCACTGTCGACTGCGTGCTTATCTCGCCGGATAGCTTCACCCATAAGGGCACTTTCGACACGCCGCCCGCAGCGCTTTGCCAGACCTGCTCTCCGTCCACGAACCATGTATATTCGGTTTCAGTCCATTCCAGCGCGAAGACGTGCCACCCACTCCGAATTCCCGGGTGGAACTCGCGCTTGTTCTTGGTCTTGTGGCGTTTTCCATACCCATCCCAGTGAAGCGCATAGCTGATCTTGTCAGTCCAGCCAAAGGCTTCAACGATGTCGATCTCGGTTCCGTCCTCTCCCGATCCATCCACTCGGTGGACCTCATCCGCGAACAGCCAGAAGGCAAGCCACCAGCCCGGATCCTGTGGCAATTTTATGCGGGCTTCATACCTGCCGAACGTCGTTTCGAACTTGCCTTCGGTGGAAACCATGCCGGATGCGTAGTCATAGGGATCGTCATCCTCTTCAGGATTGCGATTCGGGATTTGTGTCGCGCTGATTTCGAGTTGGCCCCATCCTGTCAGACTGACATTATCCTTGAGCCACCAGCCATCCGGGCCGTCAGGATTTTTCTTGCGATTATACTCCTGCGATATCCATTTTTCAGGATCAGGCTTTCCGTGTCCGTTGAATTCGTCCCGGAAAACCAGCGACCACCCCGAATTGGGCTGGTCCAGCGCCGAGTATGAATTGGTCGCAGTTGAGCACGACGCCAACATTACGATGGCCGCAACGATTGGAAACGACTTCAAACGAAATCTCACCGAATTTTACCTTCGAGGGGGTCAATGTCCGCAGGTTCATGCTGGATGATGACCTTTGCGCCCAGGGCATCCGCACGCGCCTCAAATGCCTCCATTGACGACACGGTCATGGCCTCATCGGAGTTGAAGCGGGGAACGCGCTTCAGCTCGCGGCTTTCAGCGCGATGGTAGAGGTCCCCGGTCAACAGGACCGGGCCGGTTTCCGGCATCATCAATTGCAGGGATGTATGGCCCGGCGTGTGTCCGGGCGTCTCGAAAATCACAACGCTCCCATCACCAAAAACATCAAGTTCGTCTTCGAAGACTTTCTGCTCCATGGGGGCGAACAATGAAAACAGCGCCTGCTGCTCCTGGGCAATTTCGGCCCCTTCCCCGAACATGGCGTCGAGTTCTTTCTGGCTCACCAGCCAAGTCGAGCCCGCGACCTGATCGGCCTGGCCGATATGATCGAAGTGGCTGTGAGAGATGGACACGTAGTCGACATCGTCTGGGGACATCCCCCTATCTGCCAATTGTTCGGTAATTGTCTGCTCGAGCGAAACCGTGAAGATCTGCTGCGTTTGCGGGCCCGCAATAGCCAGCACTCCTGGCAAACCAAGATCCCAGAGCAAGTTGCCATCAGGATGCCTCACGAGGAAACAGGAATCGGTGAACGTGTCAGTCTCACCGGCATAGTCGCCGGCAGACGAAAACGCGTCGAGGTCAGACACTTCAATCGTTCCGCAATCCAGCACATCGACTTCCAGCGCCGCTTCCTGCTGTGTTTCGGGTGGCGATTCTAATGTTGCCTCGGTAGATGCAGGCGATTCTGACCCGCATGCGCTCGCGAGTGCCAGTGCGGATACTGCCGCAGTTATAGTGATAAGACGCATGCCAGAGGCCCCCTTCTGTCTTCCAGCAAATTCAATCTCAAGTATCAGTTGTTGGCAACAGACAGACTGCGTCCATCTGGAGACAAAATCCTGTAGAAACAGCTGGGTCGCCCTGTATGGCAGGCACCGCCTGTCTGGTTGACCTTCAGCAGGATAGCATCCTGATCGCAATCAATACGGATCTCGATGACGTCCTGAACATGCCCGGACGTTTCACCTTTGACCCATAGCGCTCCGCGCGAACGGGACCAGTAGGTTGCCCGCCCGGTCTCGATCGTCGCCGCAAGCGCGTCGGCATTCATCCAGGCGAGCATCAGCACTTCGCCAGTTCCGGCATCCTGCGCGATGGCGGCAACCAGGCCGTCCGCATTGAATTTCGGGCGCAGCTCAAGCGTCTCGTCCTGCGCACTGCCGGAAAGGGGATCGGGATAATCGGTCATGTGGGCGGCTTAATCGAAATGACGCCGGTGAGCCAGTCAAGATTCGCCCTAAATGACGCCCTGCGCGCGCAGCGCCGCCTGCTGGTCCGCGCTGAATCCAAGGCCTGCAAGGATGCTTTCTGTGTGCTCACTCAGGCTTGGAGACGTTTCTTCCACCCCGCCGGGCGTATCGGACAGTTTAGGAAAGACGCCCTGCATCGGTACGTCGCCCAGAACCGGATGGGCCACGCGGATGATGGCATTGCGCGCCGCAATATGTGCATCTTCCAGCATCTCCTTGGCGCGGTTCACCGGCCCACAGGGAATGCCATTCTCTTCGCAAGTTGCCAGCACATCTGCCATTGTGCGCTGTTTCGTCCAGTTCGAGATCATTTCATCCAGTTCCAACTGGTTCTCGCCGCGTGCATCATGCGTTGCGTAGCGTGCATCGTCAGACCATTTCGTTCCGCACATGGCCGAGAGGCGGCGGAACAGGGAGTCCTGATTGGCGCCGATGATGACCATGCCATCGCTGCATGGATAGACGCCCGACGGCGCAATCCGCGGCAGGATCGGTCCGCTGCGCTCGCGCGTATGCCCCATCAGGGCGTATTCGGGGATCAGGCTCTCCATGAAGGCCATGACGGTTTCGTAGATTGCCGCATCGACTACCTGCCCCTTCCCCGATTTCTCGCGGGCAAACAGCGCCATCATCGTGCCGAGCGCAGCGAATGTGCCCGTCATCGTGTCACCGAGCGAAACTCCGGCCCGCGCCGGCAACCGGTCCGGCTCGCCGATCAGGTAGCGCAGGCCGCCCTTGGCTTCACCCACGCTGGCATAACCTGCCTTGTGGCTTTCCGGTCCCGTCTGGCCATAGCCGGAAACGCGCGTGATCACGAGGCGGGGATTGAGTTCGTGCAGCACGTCTGGTCCAAGTCCCCAGCGTTCCAGTGTGCCCGGCCGGAAATTCTCGACCAGAATATCGGCGGTCTTCACCAGTTCGCGCAGGATCGCCTGCCCCGCCTCGACGCGGAGGTTCAGGGTCAGGGATTTCTTGTTGCGACCTATGATCGGCCAGAACAGGCCGATGTCATCCTTCTTGACCGCGCCCCAGCCCCGGGCCGGGTCCGGCAAGCCGGGCGCCTCGACCTTGATCACTTCGGCGCCGAAGTCACCGAGCAATTGTCCACAGAAGGGGCCAGCGATCAGCTGACCGAGTTCGATGACGCGCAGGCCATCCAGGGGGCGTTTGGAGTCTGTCATTTGTCCTCAATGCACATTACATAGGCATCATGACAAGACGCATCGACATTGTAGAAGTCGGCCCGCGCGACGGGCTGCAGAATGATCCGGCCGACCTGACGACCGAACAGAAGCTGGAATTCATTGCCCGGCTGGAAGAGGCCGGCGTTCGGCGGATGGAATCCGGCAGCTTCGTCAGCCCCAAGGCCGTGCCCAAAATGGCGGATTCTGCTGCGGTCTTTGCAGGCGTCGACCGATCAAAGCCGACGCGCCATATCGCGCTGGCCCTGAACGAAAAAGGCGTTCGTCGCGCGATCGACGCCAAGGCTGACGAGATCAATTTTGTGCTCGTGGCCTCGGAAGCCTTCGGCATGCGCAATCAGGGCAT
The DNA here is from genome assembly GCF_002388935.1 of Hyphomonas sp. UBA4494. Lineage (NCBI taxonomy): Bacteria > Pseudomonadati > Pseudomonadota > Alphaproteobacteria > Hyphomonadales > Hyphomonadaceae > Hyphomonas > Hyphomonas sp. UBA4494. The sequence continues at coordinate 21,573 of NZ_DGNK01000030.1, read as the reverse complement.
GACCCCGCAGGACAGCGCGGACGCCCTGCTGCAGATTGCCCCGCTCGTACTTGAGGCAGGCATCCCTCTGTCCGCCACGATATCGGTTGCCTTCGGGGATCCGTTCGACGGCGAAGTCGACATCAAGTTGGTCGGCAATCTCGCTGCGCAGGCCCAGCGCGCGGGCGTCAGCGAACTGGCGCTGGGTGACACGATTGGTGTGGCCGACCCGTGGGATGTCCGCAAACGGATCGAGCGCGTGCGCATGGAAGCACCGGATGTCTATTTGCGCATGCACTTCCACGACACACGCGGCGCAGCGCTCGCCAATGTCGCGGCCGCCATTGATTGCGGGGTCGATGTCATCGATGCCAGCTGTGGCGGCATTGGCGGCTGTCCGTTTGCCCCAGCGGCGACAGGCAATGTGGCCACCGAGGATGTGGTCTACATGCTGGAGCGTGGCGGCTTCGAGACCGGGCTGGACCTCGGCAAGCTGATCGAGACATCGCATTGGCTGGAAAAAGTGTTGGGGCACCCGATTGCGTCGTCACTCAGCAAGGCGGGCGGATTTCCCACTTGACCCTACTTCTTCGGGCCCTTCACTTCAGTAAGGGTCGTCGCCTTCACGGCCCGGCCGAGATCGACTTTCTTGCCATAGCTTGGCGCGCCGCTGGTGGCGCCTGAGACGGCGCTGCCGCCGCGCACTGTCTTGTTCGTCAGAGGCGGAATGGCCATCGCCTTGGGCTCTGGCGCGTTCTCGTCGAACAGGCTAGCCAATTGCTCCGTCATCGCACCACCGAGCTGTTCGGCGTCCACAATCGTAACGGCGCGTTTGTAGTAACGTGTCACGTCATGGCCGATGCCGATGGCGATCAGCTCCACAGGGCTCTTGGTTTCAATCTCTTCGATCACCTGCCGCAGATGGCGTTCGAGATAGTTGCCGACATTCACGTTCAGTGTGGAATCGTCCACCGGCGCGCCGTCAGAAATCACCATCAGGATCTTGCGCTGTTCCGGTCGCCCCAGCATCCGGTCATGCGCCCATAGCAAGGCCTCGCCGTCGATATTTTCCTTCAGCAGACCTTCGCGCATCATCAGGCCGAGGTTCCGGCGCGCCCGGCGCCATGGCGCGTCAGCCTGTTTGTAGACGATATGGCGAATGTCATTCAGGCGCCCCGGTCCGGCGGGCTTGCCGGCCTTGACCCAGTCCTCCCGCGAAAGGCCACCCTTCCACGCCTTGGTCGTAAAGCCGAGGATCTCCGTTTTCACGCCGCAGCGCTCCAGTGTGCGGGCCAGAATGTCCGCACACAGCGCCGCCACCATGATCGGCCGGCCGCGCATGGAACCGGAATTATCCAGCAATAGCGTCACAATCGTATCGCGGAACTCCGAATCATCTTCCTGCTTGAAGGAGAGCGGCGCTGTCGGGTCGGTGATCACACGCGTCAGCCGGGCCGTATCCAGCACGCCCTCTTCAAGATCGAAGCTCCAGGAGCGGTTCTGCTGTGCCATCAAACGTCGCTGCAGCTTGTTGGCAAGTTTGGACACCGCGCCCTGCAGTCCCTGTAACTGGTGATCGAGATAGGCGCGCAACCGCGTCAGTTCCTCAGCGTCACAGAGGTCTGGTGCATTGGCCACTTCATCATTTTCGCGCGTGAAGACATTGTAGTTGAACCGGTTGCGATCGTCGCCATCCTTGAAGTTCGGGCGCAGCGGCTTGGTACCATCTTCCTCATCATCGGGCGTGTCATCGGCCTCGGCGTCGACATCCATGTCGACGCTGACATTGGATTCCTCGCCTTCCATTTCCTCGGTGTCGCCCGCATCCATTTGCTCGGCGGAAGAACCCATCTGCTCTTCGGACTCCATGTCCTGATCGCCTTCAGAGGGCTGTTCATTCTCTTCGGACTGTTCCGAATCGTCCTGTTCCTGCGTTTCCACGTCTTCGCCCGGCGCATCGGAGGCGGTCAGGTCCCGGATCATATCGCGTACTGTGCGTGCAAAGCCGGGTTGATCGTGCAATTGCGCGATCAGACGGTCAATTGCGCCCCCAGTTTCGGCTTCGACCCGTTCGCGCCAGACATCGGCCACGCGTTTCGCGCTGTCCGGCAAGGTGCGCCCGGTCAGCTTCTCGCGCAGCAGAAATTCGAGCGCCGGCGCGAGCACCGCCTCAGCGTCTTCTGCGCCCATCGCGAACTCGCCGGACTGGCAGCGATGGTCCAGGACAGCGTCGAGATTGTCGGCCGTACCGCGCATGGCATTGGCGCCCAGGCTTTCGATGCGCGCCTGTTCAGCCGCGTCATAGACCTTGCGGGGCAAATCCCCGCCGGGACGATGCGCGAAATGTGCCTCAGCATTGTGGTGCGCACGACGCAGGGCAATGGCATCTGCCTCGCCGCGAATGCGCGCAGCGATATGGGGTTCCAGCTGTTGTGGCGGCGTGCGCAGAGTGATCGTCTCACCGTCCCCGCCCACATCATTGCCAAAGCCGACCTCGACATTACGGTCTGCACTCATCGCTTTCGTGGTGGTGGCCAGCGCCTGCTTGAACAATTCCTGAGGAGAGGTGTCTTTGGACATGGCTGTGACTTAGCGCGGGGCTCCGGCTCAGGCGACCCTCACCATGAGGGCGCTTTCAGGCAGTTCCTCGGCGAAGCAGCGCTGGTACATTTCTGCCACCAGAGGCCGCTCCAGCTCGTCGCACTTGTTCAGGAACGTCATCCGGAACGCATGGCCAAGATCACCAAAGATGGCGAAGTTTTCAGCCCATGTGATCACGGTCCGCGGGCTCATCACTGTGGAGAGGTCGCCGCTCATGAACGCGTTCCGGGTCAGGTCGGCCAGCGTCACCATCTTGGCGAGCGTGTCATCATCCACGCCCGTGGCCTTGGACTTCACGATCTCCACTTCAGCATCATGTTCCAGATAGTTCAGCGTGGTCACGATGCTCCACCGGTCCATCTGGCCCTGGTTCAGCTGTTGCGTGCCGTGATAGAGGCCGGTCGTATCGCCGAGGCCGACCGTGTTGGTCGTGGCGAACAGGCGGAAATACGGATTTGGCTCGATGACGCGATTCTGGTCGAGCAGGGTCAGCTTGCCGCTAGCTTCCAGCACGCGCTGGATCACGAACATCACGTCCGGCCGGCCGGCATCATACTCGTCGAACGTGATCGCCACAGGGCGCTGCAAGGCCCAAGGCAGGATGCCTTCGCGGAATTCGGTGATCTGCGCGCCATCCTTCAGGACAATGGCATCCTTGCCGACCATGTCGATCCGGCTGACATGGCTGTCGAGATTGACCCGGATCATCGGCCAGTTCAGGCGCGCGGCCACCTGTTCGATATGGGTCGATTTCCCTGTGCCGTGATAGCCCTGCACCATGACGCGGCGATTGTGCTGAAATCCAGCCAGGATCGCCATTGTCGTCTGCGGATCGAAGCGATAGGCCTCGTCGATCGCAGGCACATATTCCGTGCGTGTCTTGAACCCATGCACGACCATGTCCGTATCGAGGCCGAATACCTCGCGGACATTGATTTCTTCGATCGGCTCCATGCCTTCCAGCACATCGGTATCACTCATCACAGTCATGGCATCCGTCTCGTCATCTATTGCATTGATGGACCTATCACACCTGACGCTTCCGCCAAGCGTGACATAGGGTCAAATGTGGGTTTGGTGCGCCGCGCGGCAACTCATTCAGCAGCTTGCCACACGATTTCGCCCCCAATGATGGTCATCCGGGCCTGTGCCTCAAGGATTTCGGCGGCAGGGATCGTCATCAAATCCCGGTCGAAGACGGAGAAATCCGCGATCTTGCCGACTTCGATTGTGCCGAGGTCATCCTCCTGGAAAGCTGCGAAGACGGCCGCGGACGTGAACAGGGCCAACGCCTCGTCTCGCGAGAGGGCCTGTTCAGGATGCCATCCCTCCCCCGCATTGCCGTCGAGGTCCTGCCGGGCCACCGCCGCATAAAACTCGATCAGGGGTGAGCCGACTTCAACCGGTGCATCCGAGCCGCCAGCAACCACGGCGCCCCCGGCCAGCATGTCCTGCCAGGCATATGCGCCGGCCAACCGGTCCAGACCGAGACGTGAGGGGGCGAACTTCAAATCGCCAATCGCATGAGATGGCTGCATGGAGGCAATCAGGCCCAGCTCTCCGACGCGCGCGACATCCTGCGGCGCAAAGATCTGCGCATGTTCAATCCGCCAGCGTAGCTCATCGCCATTCCCCAGCGCCTCGAAGGTTTCGAGAATGTGCCGGTTCGCAAGGTCCCCAATGGCATGGATGGCCAACTGGACGTCTGCGCCCTTGGCTTTCATCATCAAGTCGTGGAGCGACTCCGTATCGAGCAAGGAGAGACCATTGGTGTCCGGCTGGTCTGAATAGGGTGCGATCAACAGGGCGCCCCGGCTGCCAAGGGCGCCGTCCATATAGAGTTTCACAGCACGATTTGTGACTGTGTCAGTCTCGAACTTCCGGGACTCCGCCACTTCGAAGGCGTCCACGTCGAAGGCATTGTAAACGCGCAGCGGCAGGCGCCCTTCCCCGTCGAGGCGGGCCATGATGGGCGCCTGGGATGCGCTGACGCTCATATTGTGAACGCCCGTCCAGCCCCGGCTGGCATAGGTATTGGCGCCAACCTCCAGGGCCGTCTCGACATCTTCTTCCGTTGGGGCCGCAAGCAGCTGGAAGACAGGGCCCATCGCATTGTCGATCACAATGCCCGTCGCTTTGCCGCTGTCATCCCGCTCCACCCGGCCGCCCGAAGGGTCTTCGGTCAGATCGTAAATGCCGGCCGCCTTCAGCGCGGACGTGTTGGCCACGAGGGCATGGCCATCCGCGCGCGTATAGATCACCGGATTATCTGGACTGACCGCGTCGAGGTCTGCGGCGGAGGGCATGCGCCCTTCCGGCCAGCCGGTCTCGATCCAGCCGCGCCCGAACAGGATTTCGCCAGGAGCCTTGCCCTGGATCTCTGCCTCGGTGCGGGTGACAAGTTCATCTACGGAGGCGGTGCCTTCCAGGTTAAGCGTCAGTTCGCGCTGGCCAATCCCCATCAGGTGCGCATGGGCATCGGTGAATCCCGGAAACATGACTGCGCCTCCGAGATCAACAATCGTGACCTCGTCTTCGCTCCAGTCGGCCGAGGCGGGCGGCACAATGGCAACGATCCGGCCATCAGGCCCGACGACCACCGCGTCAGCGGTGGGCTGGTCAGCGACCCCGGTGTAAATTGTGCCCCCGGTAAAGACGGTAAGCGCTTGCGTCTCATCCGTTTCAGATTGCGGAGCCCCGCCCGGCTGGCATGCTGCCAGAACCCCCAACGCCAGTGCAAAACCGAATACCCGCATGATCACATTCCCTCCAAGACGGGACCATGTGTGGCACGCACGGGCGCCCGCTGCCAGATTATGGACGTAAAAAAGCGCGCGCAGCCTGTGCCGCGCGCGCTTTCAAATCTCATCAGCCCAAAAGGGCCAGACCTTAGGCGACAGCTTTCTTTTCGATGTCGCGCTTGATCTTCAGGGCCTTGGAAGACAGGGCATCTTCCTTTGCCTTCGCCAGGAACGCATCCAGGCCGCCGAGTTTGTCGACAGTGCGCAGGGCTTTCGCCGCAATGCGCATGCGGAAATTCTGGCCCAGTGCATCGGAATGCAGCGTAACCTGTACGAGGTTAGGGCGGAAAATCCGCTTGGTTTTCATTTGCGAGTGGCTCACATTGTGGCCAGTCATCGGCTTGGTGCCGGTAAGTTCACATTCGCGGGACATGGCCTCGCTCCGAATAGGTCTATAGGGATCTCGAAGGCGCGTCGTTACAGGGCAGATGGCCCCCGTGTCAACTCTGAGGATCAGGCATTTCGGCAGTTTTCCGGTTGCAGGTGTCATCCGCTGTCATACTTGTTGAATGCAAACCCCATCCGAATGAGGCATGATCAGGGCATGGCTGTTCAGGTGGTGTTGGAGAAGACGGGGTATAGGGGATGTTGTAACCTAGTGCTCCGGAAAGGATTCTGGTTCAGATGAAACGCGCTTTCCTTCTTGCCTCTGCTGCAGGACTCGCCCTCGCTGGTTTTTCAGCTGCCGATACGGCCCCAAGCAGTGCGGCCCCCGCTGTCCTTGCCAATGTTAAGGCCGGTGAGGCCACACGCATGGTCTATGAACTGGAGGCGAAAGCCTATGTCCTGTTCATCCCGGCAACCGGCCGGGCCCATTTCGATGTCGAGATGCGCCCCGATACCTACAATATCAAATCACGCGTCAAGGTGACCGGCATCGCCGACTGGTTCGTGAATTACGACATGCACCTGCAGGCCTCCGGCTATACGCGCGGCGACGAGCTGAAGACCTATAATTACGTGTCGCAGAACCGGGACGGTAAAAAGAACCGCCGGGTCAATCTGACAATCACGGATGACGATTTTTCGATGACTGCCAATCCGGTCTTCGGGAATCTGGGCGAGCCCCCGGCCACGGTTGAGCAGGTCCTCAAGACGAATGACCCGATTACCGCGCTCATCACATTCGCGCTCGAGCCCCGCGCGCCAGGTGCTGACCCGTGCGGCGGTCCGATCCGTCTGTTCGATGGTCGCCAGCTGACCTATCTGCACCTTGAAAATGCCGGCACGAAACAGATTGATGTGAAGGCTTGGTCTGGTGAAGCCATCGAGTGTCACATCACGATGGAAAAGGTCGCTGGCTACAAGAAGGACAAGTCTGACAATGACAATCTGTCAGGCATCGACGGCCCGCTACGCATGTGGCTCGCACCCCTGCCAAATGGTGCGACCGTTCCGGTGAAAATCCAGGCCGATACAGACAAGATCGGCAAAGTCACCCTTCAAGCCTCGAAACTCTATTTTGAGCCAGTTGTAACATCAGAAGCCGCGCTGAATTCTGACGGCGGCTAAACTCGTTACTTTTCGATGGGCAGGCTTCGCAGCGCATCGATCAGCTCAGACATGTCTTCTGGAAGAGGCGCTTCGAACCGAAGCGCCTCTTTCGTTATGGGATGTACAAAGCCGAGCACAGCGGCGTGCAAGGCCTGACGGGGAAAGGCGCGCGCCGCATTGGTTCCCGCAATGTGCGCATCGCTTTGCCCATGGACTGTAATCCCCTTGTGACGTCCATAAACCGGATCACCAATCAGCGGTGCGCCGATATGCGCCATATGCACCCGTATCTGGTGGGTCCGGCCAGTTTCCAGCTGGCATTCCATCAGCGCCGCTGCAGGCAGCCGAGTGCCCTTGTCTCTGGTCCCGAACGTTTCAAGTGCCCGGTAGTGCGTGACGGCGTTGCGGCCAACACCGCTTTCCGGGTTACGCACCACCGCCATCTTCTTCCGGTCTGCAGTGGACCGGGCGATCGGCATGTCCACCGTACCCGACAATGGCCGCGGCGCGCCGCGCGTCACCGCAAGGTATTTGCGTTCAATATCGTGTTTCTGGAACAGTTCAGACAGGCCGAGATGCGCCGCCTCGGTCTTGGCCGCGACCAGAACGCCGGTCGTCAGCTTGTCGATCCGGTGAACAATGCCCGGCCGCTCTACCCCGCCAATTCCCGAGAGTTGTCCCCGGCAATGATGGAGCAGCGCGTTGACCAATGTGCCGTCCCAGCTGCCGGGTGCCGGGTGGACTGCCATACCGGATGGCTTGTTGATGAGGATCAGGTGCTCGTCCTCAAACAGGACATCGAGCGGAATGTCTTCCGGGTCTGGGATTGCAGGAACAGGCTCCGGCAGCTTTATCAGATAGCTGGCACCGGCGACGGCACTGCGCTTCGGGTCCAGCTCGGCCTCCCCGTCGAGCGTAACCGCGCCTTCAAGAATCAACGCTTTCACGCGCGAGCGCGACAATTGCTCAGCCTTTGAGGCGAGGAAGGTATCAAGCCGGGTGCCGGTATCGTCAGCAGTAGCGGTAATTTTCAGGGTGTCCATTGTCGCGCTTATAGACGAACTTCCGTCCAATCGTCATGCTATTGTCAACAGACCGGACTAGGGGAGGTTCGGAACACGGGAGAGAACCATGACCAAGATCACTCGACGCGGCCTGCTGGGCGCTGCTGCTACCGGAACCCTGAGTGTTGCCGCCTGCGCAACCACGGCTAACAATGTTGCGCCAAAGCCGGCGCCATATGCAGGCGAGGTTGAGTTCCTCCATGGAGTCGCATCCGGTGACCCACTCAGTGATCGGGTCATTATCTGGACCCGCGCCACCCCCAAGACCGGCACTGGCCCGATCCCTGTCTCCTACAGCGTTACCGATCCCGAAAATCCCTCCGCCCCACCTATCACCGGCACAGCTATGGCAAGTGCATCGCGAGATTATTGCGTGAAGGTCGACGTTGCCGGGCTCAAGCCGGGCAAGGCCTATTCCTACGCCTTCAGCGTTGCGACCGAAGCGGGCAATGTCGACTCGCCGGAAGGTCGCCTGAAAACAACGGCGCTTCATGGGGACGCCCCCGTGCGCATGGGCGTAGTTTCCTGCTCAAACTGGCAGTTTGGATATTTCAACGCCTATGAAGCGTTGTCGATGGAAGAAGACCTCGACGTCATTCTTCATCTTGGTGACTATCTGTACGAATATGGCGTGGATGGTTACGGAGCTGAAGTGGCGACCGAGATTGGCCGCGTTCATGATCCGATCACGGAGATGGTCACGCTCTCCGATTACCGGATGCGCCACGCGCAATACAGGAGCGACCCTGCCCTGCAGGCTGCACATGCGCTCGCGCCATGGATTTGCACATGGGATGATCATGAAAGCACAAACAATTCCTATCGGACGGGCGCCCAGAATCACAATCCTGAAGAAGGCGAAGGCGATTGGTCGGATCGCAAACAGGCTGCCATCCAGGCCTACTTCGAGTGGATTCCATTGCGCGAGCCCGCTGCGGGTGAAATCTCATCCGCCGTCTGGCGGAGTTTCACCTTTGGCGATGTCGCCACCATCCATGCCCTGGAAAGCCGCCTGACGGGGCGCTCACCCGATGTCAGCTGGTTTGATGCGCTCACCGGCGTTACCGACCAGGACGTCATGATGCAACGCGTCGCCGAGACCCTGGAGACAATCAATGATCCAGCCCGCACCATGCTTGGATCAGAGCAGGAAGCCTGGCTGGCCGGCGAGCTCAAAAGCTCGGTCGAGCGCGGCAAGGCCTGGCAGGTTCTCGCCAACCAGGTCGTTATGGCCCGGACAAAACTGCCAAATTTCCAGGAAACTCTGACACCTGAACAACTCGCCGCGCAGGACAACGGCTTTGTCCAGACCATGGTTGGCTTTTCAGCGCTGGGCCTGCCATTCAATCTGGATGCGTGGTCCGGGTTCCCTGCTGCTCGCGAACGGCTCTACGCGGGCGCCGCTGCGGCAGATGCGAAACTGATCACACTGGCCGGAGACACACACACGGCCTGGGTGAACACACTCTATGACGCCGAGGGCGGCAAACGCGGCGTCGAGTTCGGGTGCACCTCGATCACTTCACCGGGCACAGGCGCCTACATTAAGGGAATCCCCGATCTGGGCGAACAATTCGCCGACGCAAACCCGGAAGTGAATTGGCACGATCCGTTCAATCGTGGCTACACAATAGTCACCCTGTCGAAAGACACGGCGCGCGCAGAGTATCGCACCGTGTCGAACATACTGAGCCGCGACTATGCGGTTGAAACAGTAGCTGTGTACGAAACAAGCCAGGAAAATGGTACACTGAGCGATCTGGTAAGCGTCGCCTAGTCGAGGATACCGGCGAGGCTGGAGCGCCCACCGTCCAGCTTCAGCAGCTCGCCGGTAACAATGGCGGCTTCTGGAGAAGACAGGTACCGGGCAGCATCTGCAATTTCGTCAGCAATTGCGGCACGTCCCAGCGGGGTGCGCCGGGTTGTCCAGCTTTCAATACGCTCTTCCCGAGGGCGGATGGCGATGATGCCGTTGACGCGTATTTGTTGTTCAGCCAGCTCGACAGCGCCGGCCTTGATGACACCCAGTACGGCAGATTGGGTAATCGTCTCAGTGAACCGTCCTGGCATGGTTGCCATGGCCGAATAGGACAGGACGAACGTGACGGCCCCCTTCTGGCGGATGCGTTCAACACCAGACTCAGGCAGGTCTTCTTGCTCAGAAATCCGTTCGGAAAAGACCTTCAATGCCAAGGCCGCGCCGCGTGTGGCCTTGGCCACCGCCTTGTCGAATTTCTCCTGCGCGAAGTCTTCCAGTGAATCTGCAGCTTCAATATCCGGAATGACGATCAGATTGTCGACTCGGCCAAACGCCTCGACCGCTACGGTTAGCGCGTTGCGCAGACCGAGCCGCGTATGCAACTCACCATGATGGAGCAATACTTCGTCTGGCACAGCGTTACGTGAGGCGGCTATCCGGTCATCAGAAGGGTCAGCCGCGACGACATGATGACCAAACTTGCTGAACCGACGTGCGACAGCGTCTCCAACCTCACGGCCGAGACCCAGGATGACCGTGACGGGCTGAGCCATAGCCCCTAGGCCCTGGTATCTGTTGTTGGATCAGCGACAGGTCGGCTACGCCTTGTGCGGATGTCATATCCGACCACGGACAGACGGTCGTTCAGCCGGTGTAGCGCTGCCAGAATTTCGGCCAACAAGCGTACGACGATGTAAAGAAAGCCGAGTACAGCCAAACTGGCGACGATACGTCCGATTCCATGGAAGACATGGCCGCTGAAGATCTGCCCCAACCCTGATAGCACAGCGAACGCTGCGGCTATGAGGAACAGTATGGCGAGGACGCCCGTAGCCTGTTTGACGGCTCCAAGCGTCATCGCTCTTTCCTGATCAAAAATCTCGCGCATGCGCTTTCCTTATGCCTGCTGAAATTCAGGCTAGGGCACAAAGATGAAGGCGAGGTTTCGAGGCCCTAGCTCGCTTCCAACACGTGAAGCTGTTGCTTGATCTGCAGTTTTTCGCGCTTAAGGCGTTTTAATCGAAGGGCATCTGCCGACGGTCGTTTCTGTTCCTCGTGGATAATCTCGTCGAGTTTGCGGTGCTTGTTGGCGAGCTCATTGATCCGGCCTTTAAGCGACATGGCAGTCTCCTTCTTGCTGTTAAGTTGTTGTGTCTTAACGGCAACAGTAAATCACAAGAGGTTGGGGGCGTCACGGGGGGCGGCCCCCGGAATCGCGCTCAAACGCGTGAATTATTGTTTACCTGCCTGCTGGCTGGTTTTCCTGCGCGCTTTCTGGGCGAACATCGCCTGGTCGGCCAGTGCCAGCAAGCTTTCAGCGTTCTGGCCCACCTGCCATTCGACCACACCACAGGACGCGCCGATCCGGACTCCCGGATGGGCATCATCGCCATCACTCCGCACCACCAGCTGGTCGACTTCATGTGTGAGCTGCTCTGCCTTCAGCCGGCTGTCGTCCACATTGGCCTGCGCCAGAACGATTCCGAATTCATCCCCGCCTAGTCTGCCCACGATATCGGTCTCGCGCGTATGGCGCAGCAACAGCTCCGCGATACGGATCAGCACCTCATCGCCCGCCGCATGACCGAACACGTCATTGACCTGTTTGAAGTGGTCGAGATCGATATAGATCATCGAAAGCGGTGTTCGGAACCGCGCCGCAAGGGCGATTTCACGCCGGATCTCTCGTTCGAAGGCCCGCCGGTTGAAGACGGGACACAGTGCGTCATTGTCGGCGAGTGAAACCGCCTCATCAAGCGCGTCTCGCAACTCATCTGCGTCTTCGCGCAAAACCAACACTTCATCACACAGGGCTTCAATGGCGGCGCGGGCCCTGAAATCCAATGCTGACAGGTCAACGCCCAGCACATTCAGCAATGCCAATCGTTCCGTCGCCTTTGGAGTGTAGAAGTCGTCCGCCATGTCGGAAGGTTAAGCAAATATTACGCCGAGATACAGTCATTCCTGCCGCGTGAGCCAACACGCTGGCAGTTGACGCCGCAACCCGCTTACTTATGTTGCGCGCTTTCCAGCGGCGAGGCTTCCCATGACGGACACAGATTCCCCACAGGTCGGCATTATTATGGGTAGCCAGTCTGACTGGCCAATCATGAGGTTGGCCGCTGAGATCCTTGAGGAACTGGGTGTTACGCACGAAACCCGCATCGTGTCCGCCCACCGCACACCTGACCGATTGGTTGAGTATGCAAAATCCGCGCGCGGACGCGGCATGAAGGTCATTATCGCTGGCGCTGGCGGCGCTGCCCATCTGCCCGGCATGGCCGCGTCGATGACCCCCCTTCCCGTGCTTGGTGTGCCAGTTCAGTCGCGGGCCTTGTCCGGCATGGATAGCCTGCTTTCCATTGTCCAGATGCCGAAAGGTGTGCCCGTCGGCACGCTGGCCATCGGTGAGGCTGGCGCGACGAATGCCGGACTGCTGGCTGCGTCGATCATCGCCCTTCAGGATCCTGTCGTCGCAGACAAGCTGGATGCGTTCCGCCAGGCCCAGACGGACAAGATTGGCGAGTCTCCAGAGGCATGACGATGATCGCGCCCGGTCGCACCATCGGGATACTGGGCGGCGGCCAGCTCGGCCGTATGCTGGCTAGCGCCGCGAACCAGCTTGGCTTTGATGTCCACATTTTTTGCCCGGAAACGGACTCCCCGGCGTCGCGCGGTGCGCGCAAGACTTGGAATGCCGATTACCTCGACGCCGATGCAATGCGTGAATTCGCAAAATCCTGCGACGTCGTCACACTCGAGTTCGAGAACATCCCGGTCGAAGCAACAGACCTGATTGCGTCATGCGGAGTCGCGGTGCATCCCGGGCCCAGATCTCTCGCCATCTCGCAGGACCGCGCCGAAGAGAAGGCATTCCTGAACCGGATCGGCATTCCAACAGCGCCCTACGAAGTCATTGAGTCGGCAGGTAACATTCCTCCTGCCCTGAAGCGTGTCGGGGGCACGGGCGTGCTGAAGACTCGCCGCGATGGATACGATGGCAAGGGGCAAACTTGGGTCCGTGCGGCTGATGAGGCCCAGGCGGCATGGTCCGCCATTGGAGAGGCCCCAGCAGTGCTGGAAGCAGCCATCCCCTTCGAGTGTGAAATTTCAGTCATTGTCGCCCGTTCCAGCGCCGGTCAAACGCTGAGTTGGGCACCCCCACGCAACATGCATGAAGACGGCATTCTGGCCCGGTCGGTCGCGCCATCCGGTCTCAGCAAAGCCGTTGAAACCGAAGCCCGCGAAAAGGCCATGAAACTGGTCGACGCCCTCGACCATGTCGGCGTCCTCGCCCTTGAATTCTTTGTACTTTCAGACGGGACGCTTCTGGCCAACGAGTTCGCCCCAAGGGTTCACAATTCCGGTCATTGGACACCGGAAGCCTGCCAGACAGGCCAGTTCGAACAGCATATTCGCGCCATCTGCGGCTGGCCCCTCGGCGATACCCGCCGCCTCCATGACGCAGAGATGCGAAATCTGATCGGCAATGAAGGCTTGGTTGACCCGACGAAGCTGAACGCCGATGAGACTCTGACCCTGTATGGAAAGAGAGACGCCCGACCCGGCCGCAAGATGGGACACATCACGCGCCGGATTGCCCCCAGAAAGGACTGAATGCATGCTGCTTCCCGTTTCGACCTGGACTGACATCGAAACCTGGCTGAAGACGTCCAAGACCATCGTCATCCCGATTGGCTCCATGGAGCAGCACGGGCCGAATGGTTTCATCGGGACGGATGCGCTGTGCCCTGAAATCATTGCCCGCGAAGCCGAAAAGCTAGCGCCGGAGGACATGCTGGTCGGCCCAACCTTCAGTGTCGGCTGTGCCCAGCACCATCTCGGCTTTCCCGGCACGATCACGTTGCGCCCCTCAACCATGATCGCTGCAATGGCGGACTGGACCGAAAGCCTGATGCGGCACGGCTTTGAGCGTATCTACTGGCTGAACGGCCATGGAGGAAACATCGCCACGATTGAAGCGGCCTTCTCTGAAATTCACGCCCGGCGCAGCTTTGACCCGCGCGGCGAGGACAATCGTCACGGCCTGAGTTTGAAACGTCGCGACTGGTGGGATTTCAAATCCGTCATGTCCTTGTGCAACCAGCTCTACCCGGTCGGTCATGGCAGCCACGCCACCGCATCGGAAGTTTCGGTGACATATTACGGCTACCCCGATCATGCCCGCACAGATGTGGAAATGACGCCAAAAATCGCCCCGAACGGCAAGATTGGTGATGCCGTGCAATATCGCCGCGACTTCCCGGATGGCCGTATCGGATCGGACCCCACGCAATCGAATGTGGAAGACGGCGGAAAGATCGTGGCAGCCGCTGCGCAGGCGGTGCTGGACGAGGTACGCCGCTTCTCCGCATAGAGCGGGTCGCTTCTACTTTAGGCCACTGGCCAGACTCGCCGAAGAACGGTATCACGAGGCTCCCGGGAAAGGATCTGTCGCGAAGAATGCTGGACATTCAGAAGCTGGAAAAATCCTTTGGTGAAAAGCGGGCCGTGCAGGGCCTGTCCTTCACCGTAGAAAAGGGAACCGTGCTCGGTTTTCTCGGCCCGAATGGGGCGGGCAAATCGACCACTATGCGTATGATTGCGGGTGTATTGGAGCCGGACTCCGGCGATGCGACGATTGACGGCAAGTCAATCGTCTCAGCCCGTCGCGAGGCGCAGGCCGCTTTGGGTTACCTGCCCGAAGGCGCGCCGCTATATGACGACATGACCCCGCCGGAATTCCTCGCCTTTATGGCGGCCGCCCGGTCCCTCCCCCGGTCTGAGCGTAAATCAGCAATCGAACGCGCCATTGCGGACTCTCGTATTTCCACCGTTTGCGGACAAAGGATCGGATCGCTGTCCAAGGGCTATCGTCGCCGTGTCGGCCTGGCCGGGGCCATCCTGCATGATCCGCCCGTCTTGCTGCTGGATGAGCCCACCGATGGCCTCGACCCCAACCAGAAGCGGGCTGTGCGCGCCCTGATCGCCCGCATGGCCCCGCGCAAGGCGATCGTCATATCTACGCACACGCTGACCGAAGTTCCGGCCATGTGTACCCGCGCCATTGTGGTAGACCGCGGCCGTATCGTAGCCGACGAGACGCCCGAGGGCCTGCTGAAGCAATCTGCAGATGGCACGCTTGAAAGCGCCTTTACGCGGCTGACCGACCAGGCGGAGGCCGAATCCGCATGAACCGGTTCCGTCAACAATTCGACAGTTTCCTGCCGACCTTCCGGCGTGAGCTTGGCGCATACTTCGCAACGCCAATGGCCTATGTTTTCCTCGCGGTTTTCCTGCTTTCGATCGGCATGTTCACATGGGAGGCCGCCCGCTTCTTTGATACAGGCACTGCAGACCTGTCCCCCTTCTTCGTCTGGCATCCCTGGATCTACATGATCTTCCTGCCAGCGCTCGCCATGCGCCTCTGGGCAGATGAAACCAGTGCCGGAACCGACGAGCTGCTGCTTTCCCTGCCCCTCGGCATGCCGGGCCTGGTGCTGGGAAAGCTCTGCGCCGCATGGACCGTCGCGGCTGTCGGGCTGGTCCTGACGCTACCGATGTGGATCACCGTCAATTATCTCGGCAATCCGGACAATGCTGCCATCGCGCTGACCTATTTTGTCAGCCTTCTGATGGCTGGCTCCTACCTCTCCATTGGGGCCGCTATCTCCGCCCTCACCCGCAGTCAGGTCACCGCCTTTGTTATGAGTGTTGTCGTGGCCTTCGTGTTCACAGCCGCTGGATGGCCCCTCGTCTTGTCCGGTGTGAAGAGCCTGTTCGGCGCGGGCCTTGCCGACCTGGTGGCCCAGTTCTCATTCCTGTCGCATTTTGAGGCTGCGCAGCGCGGCGTGCTGGAATTGCGCGCTGTGCTGTTCTTCGTCGGCTTCATGACGCTGTGGACCATCCTCAACGGCCTGTGGGCATCTCGTCAGAGGCTCGGCTGACATGAAGGCGAAACACTACCTCATCATCGCAACAGCGCTCACGGCAATCATTTTCGTTGCGGCAAACCTTCTTGTACAGAAGGTCTTCACTGGCGCGCGCATCGATTTTACCGAGAACAATCTCTACACACTCTCGGACGCGACAAAGTCGACATTGAAGACCGTGGCAGAACCAGTCGATCTGACTTTTGTCTACACACGTAGCGCCGGGCAGGATTTCCCGGCCATCCGCGCCTATGCCGCGCGTGTACGCGAATTGCTGCAAGTCTATGAGAGTCAGTCAGGTGGTAAAGTCCGCGTGACAGAGATTGACCCTCTTCCCTTCTCCCCAGCCGAAGACCAGGCGCTCGCCGCGGGCATCACTGCGATCGATACAAACGGCAGTGATCCGCTCTATTTCGGCATCATCGGTCGCAACTCAATTGACGACCAGCGGGTCATTCCCTTCCTCGCACCGGAACGGGAGGTGACACTTGAATATGACCTGACCCGTATGGTTGCGAGGCTGGACGATCCAGACCCGCCCAGAGTCGGGATCCTGTCTTCCCTGCCCGGCATGACCGCACCCGGAGGAGAAGGCGGGTACACGCTCCTGCGCGACATACACAAATCGTTCGATGTCGAACCAATCGCGGAGACCTTTCAGTCATTGCCGGAAGACCTGGATGTCTTGCTCATCGCTCAGCCGCCACTCCTCTCCCCGCGCCAGGAATGGCTGATCGATCAGTTTATCCTGCGAACAGGTCGCGCCGTGTTTCTCGTGGACCCCGCCGCCAAGACGGTCGCAAGCACGGGTCCGTTCAACATGAGTGACGCGGCCACGTCCTCCTCCCTCATGGCTTGGGGAGATGCCTGGGGTGTGGAACTGTCGACCGCCGCAGTCGCTGACGCCGCCAGCGCCCTGCCCGTTCCGGTCGATACCGGTGGCGGACGCATAGAGGAACTGGCGCATCCGCTGTTTCTCGGCATACCAGCCGGAGACATGAATCAGGATGACCTGATTACCGCAGACCTCAGCCGAGCAGTCAATTTCGGCGCACCGGGAGCTTTCTCTACTGAAGACTTGGCCGCGACGCTTGAGATGACGCCCTTGCTCTCCACAGGGCCAAGCCCTTCCTTCATTGATGCATCGGACGCCATCACCGACATGGCGCCCCAGCAGGTGCTGCGTCAGTATCAAACTGAGCCAGCCCCGCTCGTCCTAGCCGCAAGACTGTCCGGCAGGCTGAGCACGGCCTTCCCGCAAGGTGCGCCGGCTTTCGATGAACCGTCCGATCCAATGCTGGCAGAGATCGCTCGCGCTGAAGCCGCCGCGGCCCTGCCCCACATTTCGCAAAGTGAAACCGATGCACAAATCGTCCTCGTCGCTGATGTCGATTTCATTGCAGATGACTTCTACATAATTCCCAACGAACAGATCGTAGTTGCCGACAATGGCGCGCTGGTCCTGAATGCGTTGGACGCACTGGCTGGGAGTGGAGAACTCTCACGCCTCCGGTCGCGTGCGCCCAGCCTGCGCCGCATGGAGCGAATAGACCGTATGCGGGAAAATGCCGAAGCGATTTATTTCCGCCAGCAATCAGCTCTGCAGGACAATCTCCAGACGGCGCAGGCGCGATTGGAAGAGTTGCAGGCCATCGGTGCAACAGATGGATTTTTCTCTGGCGACCTCGAGGCCGATCTGACCGAAGCCGAGCGTACGGAACTTTTGGACCTCCGCCAGAAGATCGTCGAGTTGCGCGCCCAATTGCGGGAAATCGAGCGCAACTACCGGCGCGACATCGACCGTCTCGAAGGCACGCTCAAAGCCATCAATATCTGGGGCGGCCCATTTCTGGTCTGTTTAATCGGACTATTCGTCTGGTATCGCCAGAAGCGGAAGGCGACAGCATGAGCGATGTGAGATCAAAACAGCGGATTCGTCGTCTCCAGATTATGGGAGGCATTGCGATTGGCCTGACTGCACTGACATTTACTGCCCATAGTCTTCACGGCCCATCTGCGCGGTCGTCTGAACGCGACGGCCAGCGGGTGATCCCCGATTTTGCCGCCATTCGCGCCGATGCCAGCGAGATTCGTGTGACCTTGTCTGATGAAGCCTACACGCTGGCCAACACGCAGGATGGCTGGAGAATGGGAGGCCGGGACGGTTATCCCATCCGCCCCGACCGGCTTGCGGAACTTGCAACAGGCCTTGAAGGCCTGAGCTGGGGCGAAGGGCGCACGCGCGATCCCGACAAGCTGAATCGTATCGGTCTTGGTGACCCGCGAGATGGCGGCACTGGTGCATTGGTCGAAATTCTTGATGAGGATGGCAAGATCACGGCCGCCCTGATTACGGGGCGCAAGGACAGCCGCGTCTATGGTCGCCTGCCAAGCGAGGAACAGGCCTTTCAGGTCAATGGAGACCTGCCGCCACTCTATAGTCATGACGCTTGGCTCGATTTCGATATTCTGGATATCAATTCAGACGCCATATCGGCCGTGAGACTCTTCGATTCCATGGGCGAAAGTCTGTATTTGCAGCGCTCTGTCGGATCGAGCGACCGCAGCTTTGTCCCTGGTCCGCCTTTTCAGGACTTCAGATTGGTCAGCCGTCTTGCTGCCTCGACGCCCGCCCTCGCCCTGACGCGGTTTGCACCCATTGGGGTGAAGCCAGCCAGCAAACTGCAAACGCGAACTGTCGCGCGCCATATCACCGAGACCCATGACGGGTTGGAAGTCGAGCTTCGCGCTTTCAGGGAGCCTGATGGGTATTTCGTGACCCTGCGGGCCATTGAAGCCGGCGAAGGCGCCCATCGCGGCAGCACGATCAATGACAAGGCCGAAGGCTGGGCCTATCAGCTGGCAGAGTATGACTGGAATGAATTCACGCCGCGCGTGTCCTCAATTGTGAGAGCGCCGGTCATGGCTATCGAGACCGGACAGCCTGCCCAGCCCTGATCAGGGCGCGATCACCATTGTTTCGAGAACGGGGCCGAAACCAGCTTCCTGGACAATAATCGCACAACCAGACTCACAATGCGGAACACTGAGTTCGACTGGATTTCCCAACCATGGCCCAAGTGCAGATACCCGC
Organism: Hyphomonas sp. UBA4494; assembly: GCF_002388935.1. NCBI lineage: Bacteria > Pseudomonadati > Pseudomonadota > Alphaproteobacteria > Hyphomonadales > Hyphomonadaceae > Hyphomonas > Hyphomonas sp. UBA4494. The sequence goes on along the minus strand of NZ_DGNK01000030.1, from coordinate 2,629 downwards.
GTAACCGGATGAAGCATATCGGTCGTGTTGGCTTCACCGGACAGGTAATCAACAAGCCAGATATCAGCCAGATCCGGCACTTGCCCCGACAGACGAATTTTGTCGCCGGTACGCACAAGTTGGACATCGAAATCTGACTTGTCCTGAATCTTCGCAAGCGCCCGCTCGACATATTGGCGCTTGTTGCCTGCGCATTGTTCCTGTCCATTATAAACCGTTTGCGGCGTATAAGGGCCGCGCAATCGGAAGCGATCTGTATAGCCCCGCTGTCGATCCTTGGACTCCGTCATCGCCATCGGGTCCTTGTCGCCAAGATAGTCCCAATAGTCGACGGACCAGGTCAGCACGAGCAGGTCATCGCGCTCGGCATTCACCGCCTTCAACGTTTTGTGGGCTTTTGGGCAGGCGCGGCAATTCTGGGACGCAAACAGCTCCACCAATACCGGACCTTCGGCAAAGGCGGGTGCCACCATGAGTTCCATGGCAAGCAGGAGGGAAAGCATAATTCGTATCATTTCAGTCCCAGTTTATAGAGCCAACTCCGCTCCCGTGACAGTCACAGGGATGTGAGGGCTGCAAAAAAGCCCCCACAGCACGCTGCAGGGGCTTTCTGATCAGAAATCGCGAACCTCTCAGGCTGCTGCGCGGGCGAGGTTCCGCAGCACATAGTGCAGAATGCCGCCATTGCGGTAATAGTCGAGTTCGTTCTCGGTATCGATGCGGACCGTCGTATTGGCGGTGAAGCTCGTTCCGTCTTCGCGTGTGATCTCCACGGCGAGCGTCTGGCGCGGCTTGATCGAATCGATTCCCTTGATGGTCACCTGCTCTTTACCGGTCAGGCCGAGCGACGCGGCACTCTCCCCGTCAGCAAATTCGAGTGGCAGAACACCCATGCCGATCAGGTTTGACCGGTGGATCCGCTCAAAACTGCCCGCGATGACGGCGCGAACGCCCAGCAGGACCGTACCCTTGGCCGCCCAGTCACGGGACGACCCATTGCCGTAAAGATCGCCAGCAAACACAACCAGCGGTGTACCTTCGGCTTCATACTTCATGGCCGCATCATAGATCGGCATCTGCTCAGCGTCCGGATAGTGTACCGTTACGCCGCCTTCGACACCCGGAACCATCTGGTTCTTGATGCGGATGTTGGCGAAGGTGCCGCGCATCATGACTTCATGGTTGCCGCGGCGCGAGCCGTAGGAGTTGAAGTCCAGCGGAGAGACCTGGTGTTCCTGCAAGTACACACCAGCAGGGCTGGATGCCTTGATCGATCCGGCCGGAGAGATGTGGTCGGTCGTGATGGAATCACCAAACAGTGCCAGGACGCGCGCATTCTCGACATCCGCCGGCGCGTCGATATCCAGGCCCATGCCTTCAAAGTAAGGCGGGTTCTGAACATAGGTGGAGGCTGGGGGCCAGCTATAGGTCTGGCCGCCGGACACTTCGATGCCCTGCCAGTGCTCGTCGCCCTTGAAGACGTCGGAATAGCGCTCGGCAAACATCTGCGGCGTCACGGCTTTCGACATGATCTCGGCAATCTCATGCGAGGTTGGCCAGATGTCTTTCAGGAAGACGTCATTGCCGTTCTTGTCCTTGCCCAGCGGATCCGTGGTCAGGTTCACGCGCAGCGAACCTGCGATGGCATAGGCGACGACCAGCGGTGGCGAGGCAAGATAGTTGGCCTTGATGTCCGGGCCGATCCGGCCTTCGAAGTTACGGTTGCCCGACAACACCGAACAGGACACGAGATCGCCATCGGCGATCGCTTTCGCCAGTGGGGCTTCGAGTGGACCGGAATTACCGATACACGTCGTGCAACCATATCCGACGAGGTTGAACCCGAGCGCATCGAGTTCATCCGACAGGCCGGCCTTGTCGAGATAGTCAGTGACAACCTGCGAGCCCGGCGCGAGGGATGTCTTCACCCAGGGCTTGCGGTTCAGGCCCAATTCGCGCGCTTTCTTGGCCACAAGGCCAGCAGCAATGAGAACGGACGGGTTGGACGTGTTCGTACAGGATGTAATCGCCGCGATGAACACGTCGCCATGCGTGACGGTGTAGTCCTTGCCTTCGACCGCGATTGGTTCAGCGGCATCGGCTGCCTTGCTGAATTCCTTCGCCATGGCTTCGGCAAAGGCGGTGTCGCCTTCGGACAGCAGGACGCGATCCTGCGGACGCTTCGGGCCGGAAATCGACGGCACAACTGCGCCAAGGTCAAGTTCCAGCGTATCAGTGAAGATCGGCTCAGCCTGTTCCGGACGCCAGTAGCCCTGTGCCTTGGCATAGGCCTCGACGAGGGCAACACGTTCGGCGTCACGGCCGGTATTGGTGAGGTATTTGACGGTGTCCTCATCAACCGGGAAGAAGCCACAGGTCGCGCCATATTCCGGCGCCATGTTGGCAATGGTCGCGCGGTCTTCAAGCGAAAGACTGTCGAGGCCGTTACCGAAATACTCGACGAACTTGCCGACGACGCCCTTCTTGCGGAGCATCTCGGTGACGGTGAGCACCATGTCGGTCGCGGTCACGCCTTCATTGAGCTTGCCGGTCAGCTTGAAGCCAATCACTTCGGGAATGAGCATCGAAACCGGCTGGCCGAGCATGGCCGCCTCCGCCTCGATGCCGC
>NZ_DGNK01000021.1:188-8361 GCF_002388935.1 Hyphomonas sp. UBA4494 | reverse complement strand
CCGCCCGCCGCGCCGGACAGGAGTTTCGGCGAGCACCCGCATGGGGGCCCATGGTCCCGGGTCTTCGTTACCGACGCCGCGCGAACGGATCCACCGTGCTTTCCCACGCATGGCCCATCCGGGGATTGCTCCCGGGCTACCGGACGAGGCGGATTCCCAACTTGCCTTCGCAAGCCCACCCTGGCCTGACCTGCCTAGGCACCGGCGAGACCGTCTCTCCCACCCGCACCCTCCTGACCCTGCCCCCACAACCAGAACGGTACCTGATCCGGCTCCTGTGAGAGCAGACGCTTAGTATGGGGCGGGGAGTTCTCAGACGGATTAGAACGGCTTACCGTAAATTGGAGGGCCGCAAAAAAATCCATACACCATCAATCCGAGGAAGACAGCGGCAGCAAGAATCCAAGCAATGAATGTGAAGATAGAAAGCCATATCATATTCGAACTGACAGACGGATTTTTACGTATTTTTCTATTCAGCCATCGCTTATGCGGTCGATCATCTTCGTGAGCTTCAATTGCGTTTGACTGTGCGTAAATTTGCGCGTCACTCAGCGACAAGGCGTATATTCCAAGTTCATCGGCAAGTCTTCGAACTTCATTTTCCCAGAAGGACTGCCAATACTTCGCGCCCAAGTTGGTTTTCACCCACAGAAACGCACACAGTGCACCGAACCCGCAAATAAATAGGGCGACGGCGCTTGACCCAACTGAATAAGCCCCAATGGCTAGAGCGGTATTCAGTACAGAGAAATAGTTCGCCCTCTGCCAAAACATTTGGATTTCAAACCGTCGATTTTGTCGGGCAACCTCAAACTCAAGAAGTAAGTCTTCTTTTCGAGAACTCATCATTATCACCCTCACAAATTCGATCAATTATAAACCGCGACCACAAATCGAACCTATGCCTGTGCACCCTCAAGTCTTCTATTGAGAACCAATCTACATTCGTTATACCGAGCTCACCGCTTCGAGGCATCTCATTTAGCGTATAATCAACCGTAATCGCCACAGCTATATGCTGGCGAGCATCAGAATTGTCATCCACATTTATATATCCTTGTATAGACGATATACGATTAACCAGATCAACATCGTTGAGCTCAGCAGGAAGCGCCAGTTCCTCCATCAACTCTCGGGAAGAGTTGTTCAAAAACGCTTGATCCCCCTCCGTGAACAGATCGAAATCCTCATCGGTGACGTGACCGCCAAATGCAATGGATAAAGTATCCCTTAAATTCCTACTCGGATTCGAATAGGATCCGCGACGAAACACCAAATAGCTATGATTGCTTCTGACGGTCGTATATGTGACAAACTGTTTTACAGACTTATCAAGCTCGGCCTCAGGACGATGCATAAAGAAGCAAATATCTTCCAAATCCGAAAAGGAAACATCGCCACTCCCAACAAACCTCCCACTCACTCGTTTTGAAAGCTCCCCATACGGAGCCACCAAAACCCTCTCGTTTGTGACCTGCTTCGTTCTCGCGATATGCCATACTCGCTCGTACTCGGTCAGCGAGCTGTCTTCTGAATCAAGGCGACGGAGATAAAATGTGTTTGGGCCAGTTCGGCAGAATAGAGAGTTAGCACCCTCAAGCAAAATATGCTCCGAAAGTCGTGCATTCATAGTTTTTTCGGGTGTTTGACCGACATGAATATTTGGGTGCAATTCAAATTGATCAATCTTTTCGATAATTTCCCGCACATGGTTCGGTCGGGCCGAAATTGAGAGCGCCAAATACGCTGCCCGCAAATAAGGGCTCAGCCGTTCAAATCTGTCTTCATTATCACTTATGAGCTTTAGGCTAGTGGGCATCGGTTCTTTCCAAAAGCATCATAACATACTTTGGGGTTGTCTTGGAGAGCTTCAACTTTCTCAGGACAAATCCTAAATCTAGAAACTTTGCCAAGATTGTAACGTTTCGCTGCGCGAAGAAATTGTAATCCTTCTCGGTAAATTTGTCTTTTTTCGTGAGCTGGTGGCACCCTTCGGAAAAATTTTTCAGAGCGTCATGATCTCCTCGAATATAGGCCCCTACGACATCTTCCAGAACATCGGGAAGAAAAATCAGCAAACGCCCGCCATTACGTAATGATTTCCAACAACTTGCTACAAATGCTTCCTGCAATTCAAATTCGAGCAACGTATTCGATACCACCAAGGCATCTAGAGCTTGCGGCAGGATAGCACTCTCAAACTCCTCCACTATCCGTTCAACGGTCTTTGCCTCAATGTGGACGGAGTTGGAAAAATTCATTCTTCGAATATGCGGGTCAATGAGTACGCAGGCCCGAAGCGGATACTCAGATGTGACTTTATGGGGGATATAGGCCGTTGCGCTTCCTACAAAAGCAGAAGCCTCCACATTGTAGCGTTGAAATTCAGCGATAATTTCAGGAATTACAAACGCGTTTCTCGCTTCGCATTTCTCACAACCGTCGTGCCAATTTCGTGAATCGTCATCAGTATCCATAACCTCAAATAGAATAGGATTCGACTGGAGGTCTATAATTTTCTCCTAACTCATCCACCTAAGCACCCTAGCCTCAATCGGGTTCGCAAACTCGCGGCCTTCTGAGCGGCACTCCGTCCACTCACGTTTGAGGCGCTGGTACCATTTGGCCTGGATGTCGATGTCGTCGATCCACATCATGGCTTTCTGGTGGGCCATGCCCTGATTTTGCAGATCGACCATGTCGCCATCCTGGCGGAGGAATTTGCGGGCCATCGGCTTGGCGATGGGCACGGCGAGGTGGAGGAGCGGCGCGCCGGTCCACCAGGTGAACTGGGTGATCCGTGTACGTTTCGGGGCCTCAGGCGTCAGGCAGGTGAGCGTCAGCAGGCGGGCTTTGTCGTTCGAGATGATTTCCCAGCGATAGCCGGGCAGCTGGAACCGGATCTCGGTTTCCACATCATCCCCGAACACCCAGCGATAGAGTTTCGAGTTCGAGCTGGGCGGATGGCGGTCAATCGCCCAGCCGCGCTCTGTCGGGATGAAGGGCTTTTCCTTCAGCTTCAGGCCCACCGAGGGCGGACGCCACCACCATTGATTGTGCACGAAGGGCACATGGGCCGGGTCCATCAGGCCGACCACGGCATCATCCATATGCGCGTTGAACACGTCATGGATGACAAAGCCGGGCTTGTCCGGCAGCGGGCCGAATTCCGGCGGCGGCACGACGGGGGGCGTGTCCGCGCGCGGATTGTGGGCGACATAGAGATAGACCGCGCCATTGGCCTCATGCACCGGATAGCGGCGCACTTTCACCCTGGACGGGTCATAAGGGCTGTCGTCGGTGAGGGACGGCATCAGCTTGCAGCCGCCATCCGTGCCGAAGCGCCAGCCATGATACGGGCATTGCAGTGTCCACTCGCCATCCGTCTCCAGCTGTTGGCCCGCAGACAGCGGCACGAGGCGGTGGGGACAGATGTCGCGCAGGGCGAAGGGTTCGCCCTTGGGCGTGCGGCCGACGACGACGGGTTCGCCCAGCACCATGATGCGGTGCTGCTTGCCCGCGACCAGTTCGGTGGACGGCGCGGCCAGATACCAGCTGTCGGTGAGGTAGCCCTCGTCGGTAATGCCCTGTTTGGGCGCGGCGTGTTGTGTATCGGGCATGGGCGGGACCGGTCTTGTAACGATGGCCCCTGATTAGCGCATTTGGCGGGGGGTCACCAGTGCGCGGGCTGCGGCGGATATGGGGCGGAATATTGCCAGCGCGGCAATTGGCAATAAGGTGTCCCGCTTGATCTGGTTTTGACAGGGGAAATGGGCATGGCCGAAGCAGCGACCAATAAGGGATTCCTGGGATGGGTGGAGAAGACGGGCAACCGCCTGCCCGATCCGGTCTTCCTGTTCTTCTATCTGATCATCGCCCTGATGGCGATTTCACAGATTGCGGCCTGGACCAGTTTCAGCGCGCCGCACCCGACGCAGGTGACAGACGGCGGCACGCCGCTGGTCATTGAGTCGGCGAGCCTGTTCTCGGCCGAGAACATACAGCGCCTCTGGGTAGATATGCCGAAGACGTTCACGCACTTCCATCCGCTCGGCTATGTGCTGGTCGTGATGCTGGGCGCGGGCGTGGCAGAGCGCTCAGGGCTGTTTTCGAGCGCGATCCGGGCGGCGGTGCGCAATGCGCCGAAATTCCTGCTGACGCCGCTGGTCGCGCTGGTGGCGATGCTGTCGAACCATGCCGCCGATGCGGGCTATGTCGTGATGATCCCGCTGGCGGGCATATTGTTTGCCTCGGCCGGGCGCCACCCTCTGGCCGGAATTGCCGCGGCCTTTGCGGGCGTGTCGGGCGGGTTTTCCGCCAATATTTCGCCGGGCCAGCTGGACGCGCTGCTGTTCGGCATCACCGAGGCCGCCTATGGCGCGAGCAATATCGATGCGGGCTGGACGATGAACATTGCCGGCAATGCGTATTTCATCGCGGCGTTGCTGTTCATCTACCTGCCCGTGATCTGGTTCGTGACCGACAAGATCATCGAGCCGCGCCTCGGCAAATGGGTCCCAAGCCCGGAATCAGCCGTACAGGCTGGCGATGAAGACAAGCCCCTGACCGCCGAGCAGCAGAAGGGCCTGCGCATGGCGGGGCTCGCCCTGCTGGGCGTGTGCGCCTTGTGGGCGTTCATGACGTTCGGACCGGGCACGCCCCTGCTGGCCGACGGGCCGGGCACAGAAGGCAATCCGTGGTACCAGAAGGCCGGGCCGTTCTTCCGCTCGCTCGTCGCGGGCTTCCTGGTTCTGTTCCTTGCTGCGGGCTGGGCCTATGGCGCAGCCGCCAACACGATCAACAATCACCGCGACCTGGTAAACATGATGGCCGAGGCGATGAAGGACATGGGTTATTATCTGGTGCTGGCCTTTGCGGCGGCCCATTTCGTGGCGATGTTCGGCTGGTCCAATCTCGGACTGATCTCGGCGGTGCATGGCGCGGACGCAATCCAGAATAGCGGATTGCCGCTGCCGATCGTGCTGGGCCTGATTGTCTTGTTCTCGGCGCTGCTGAACCTTTTCGTCGGCTCGGCCAGCGCAAAATGGGCATTGCTGGCGCCGGTGCTTGTGCCGATGCTGATGCTGTTGGGGATCAGCCCGGAAGGCGCAACCGCCGCTTATCGCGTGGGCGATGGCGCGACCAACATCATCACGCCGCTGATGGTGTATTTCCCGCTTGTGCTGGTCTTTGCGCAGCGCTGGGTGCCGGGTTTCGGCCTCGGCTCGCTGACGGCGTCGATGATCCCGTATTCGATCTGGCTGTTGATCAGCGGCATCGCGCTGACGTTTATCTGGGTGACGTTCGGGCTACCGCTCGGGCCGGGCGCAGAAGTCGGATACACGCTGCCGACGGCTACGCCATAGGGAAGCGGCGCGTCAGGATTGCAGAAGCCGGTCGACGGTTCGCGACAGAACCGCAAGACCGGCTTCTATATCCGCCGCATGCGTGCGTTCGTTCGGATTGTGGCTGACGCCGGCGATGGACGGGATGAAGATCATGGCGGTCGGACAAATCCGCGCCATCATCTGAGCATCATGACCGGCGCCTGAAACCATGCGCTTGATGCTAAAGCCGCCGCGCCGGGCCTCCTGCTCGATGATATCTACCATGGCCGGATCAAACTCCACTGGCGCAAACCTTACGAGAGCCTCGGTATCAATTTCGGCGCCTTCTTCATGAGCGATAGCGGCGATAACGTCTTCAAGTCTTTGCTGCGCGACCCGTAAAGATGTTTCGTTAGCGTTTCGAAGATCGACAGTGAGATAGGCTTCTCCCGCGACGACGTTGATCAGGTTGGGTTTAAGATCGACCCGGCCGACAGTCGCCACCTGACCGTCGATCTCTGAGGCGATCTTCCGCGCCTCGACCGCCAGCCGCGCCGCGATATAACCGGCGTCCTTCCGCAGGCTCATAGGCGTTGTGCCAGCGTGATTGGCCTGTCCTTTTATCGTGATGCCGGTCCAGTAAATTCCCTGAACCCCTTCGATAGCGCCAAGTGTAATATTTTCCGCCTCAAGGACTGGCCCCTGTTCGATATGGATTTCGAGAAACCAGGAAGGCGTAACCGCGCCGCAGGAGAGGTCGCCCGAATAACCAATATCGTCGAGCGCCTGCCCCAGTGACATGCGGTTTCGGTCCTTTGCTGCACGCGCCTGCTCCACCTCCATACCGCCGGCATGAACAAGTGATCCCATCATGTCCGGCTGGAACCGTACGCCCTCTTCATTTGTAAAGACGGCGATGGTTATCGGACGGGCGGGAATAAGGCTGGCGTCGCGAAAGGAAGAAATAATTTCGAGCCCGGCGATAACGCCTAACGGGCCGTCGAGCTTGCCGCCATTGCTGACCGTATCGATATGCGAGCCCATCATGAGCGGCGGAAGCTGATTTATGCCTTCAAGGGTTCCGAAAATATTGCCGATGCGATCGATCTCAACTTTCAGATTGAGTTCGCGCATCCATGCGACGATCTGATCGCGGCCCGCTTTATCTTCCAAAGTGGCGGCGATGCGCCTGACGCCGCCTTCCGGCGTTGCGCCAATCCGTCCGAGCGTTTCAATTCGCTCCAGCATACGATTGATATTCAGCTTGCGCAATGAAACCGTCCTGAAGTTACAACGATGTTTCCGTTGCAAAGACAAGGCAATGTGCGGCCTCGTCAAGACCAGTCATTTGTTTTTCTTGAGGATGCGAGGCTAATTCGTTCAACGCTGCAAACCCAGCCGCGCCTGAAGGCGTTGTCGCGACACCGGCGCTTGTCAGGGTTTGTGCGGCCGCTGCCGCAGACTGGTCGCTGACGGTCACAAAGGAGTCGGCTGTTTCTTTCAGAATTTCATAGGCGAGAAGGGAAGGCTCAGCGCAATCGAGACGCCCCATATTGGTGCCGGGCGCTGGAACACGAGTCATTCGATCGTTCCGCATGCTTTCCATCAGGCAAGCCGCATTTTCCGGCTCAACGACAATGATGGCTGGTTGTTGCAGCCAGGTAAGGCGGATGTGATTGGCGAGTGCGCCGGCAAGTCCGCCAACGCCCGCCTGCAAGAACACGTGGCTCGGCCAGTCGCCTGTTTCATTACAGGCGTTCAACACCTCATCACCGATGACGGCATAGCCCTGCATCACCATCGACGGTACATCGAGATAACCATCCCACGAACTGTCGGCGATCAGGACCCAGTTATTTTCCTGCGCCGCTTTAAGCGCGCCGGCCATGCTATCATCGTAACCCTCGCCGCAGCGGACAACGGCGGCGCCAAATTCGCGCAGTCTTTCTGCAAACGCTTCCGGAACGGGCGCTGCGAGAAACACAGTGCATTGAGCGCCGAACAATCTGGCGCCGGCGGCGACGGATAACCCGTGGTTTCCGGCGCTCGCGCAACAGAATGTCGAACCCGCAGCGGCATCCGAAAGCGATTTAATCAGCGTATCGCTCGAAGCGTGCTGTGAATGCGGCGACTTGTTCAGCAAATAATCGAACACGGCATAGGCGCCGCCAAGCGCCTTGAAACTGCCGAGGCCCATGCGGTCTGTTTCGTCCTTTACGGACATTTTGCGAATGCCCAGCGTTGACGCAAGCTTATCAATACCGACAAGCGGAGTTGCCGTATATGCGGGGCAATGCCCGAGCGCGCGCAAGACAGCGTCAGCCGCGGCCATTTCCTGAAACCGCTCATTGGCAATACTGCGCCAGTACACTCGTGAAATTTCATTATGAAAAATACGCATATTGGTCCGCATCTGGGATGTGGCCACCATAGCGCGCTTTTTACAGTATATGGAAAGCGCGTTGATGCGGTCTGCTAGGCGACGCTCACCTGCGGCGCCGCTTCGGGCAGATCTTCGCCAAAGGCGCGCTGATAAAATTCCGCCACAGTCGGGCGTTCAAGTTCATCACATTTATTCAGGAACGTTACGCGGAAGGCGTAACCAATATTCATAAAAATTTCTGCGTTCTGCGCCCAGGTGATCACCGTCCGTGGGCTCATGACCGTGGAGATGTCGCCGGCGATAAAGGCGTTGCGCGTCATGTCTGCGACGCGCACCATGGCGTCGATGGCGGAGCGGCCTTCTTTTGAGTCGTAGAGCGGAACCTTGGCGATGACGATCTTGGCTTCCTCGTCATGTTCGAGATAGTTCAGCGTCGTCACGATCGACCAGCGGTCCATCT
>NZ_DGNK01000021.1:0-157 GCF_002388935.1 Hyphomonas sp. UBA4494 | reverse complement strand
CTGCGTGCCGTGATAAAGCCCGGTCGTATCGCCAAGGCCAATGGTGTTGGTCGTTGAAAACAGCCGGAACCACGGGTTCGGCGTCAGCACCTTGTTCTGGTCGAGGAGCGTGAGCCGTCCTTCGGCTTCGAGAATCCGCTGGATCACGAACATCACG
>NZ_DGNK01000033.1:0-23295 GCF_002388935.1 Hyphomonas sp. UBA4494 | reverse complement strand
TGGAAGATCGGCGCCTCGATCATCTTGGCGACGTCGGACGGATAGGGAGAGGAGCGCGAGAAGCGCGGATTCGTCGTAAAACCGATCTGGTTGTTGATGATGAAGTGAAGCGTGCCGGCGACGCGGTGCCCGCGCAGGCCGGACAGGCCCAGACATTCCGCAACCACGCCCTGCCCGGCGAAGGCCGCGTCGCCGTGCAGGAGCAACGGCAGCACTTTCACGCGTTCGGGCAGCGGCACGATCTCCTCGCGCTTGCGCCCGAATATCTGGTCCTGCTTGGCGCGCGCCTTGCCCATCACCACCGGATTGACGATTTCCAGATGGGACGGATTGGCGGTCAGCGACAGATGCACGGTGTTGCCGTCGAACTCCCGATCCGACGAGGCGCCGAGATGGTATTTGACGTCGCCCGACCCTTCGACGTCGTCGGGCGCGAAGGAGCCGCCCTTGAACTCGTGGAAGATCGCCCGGTGCGGCTTGCCCATCACCTGGGAAAGCACGTTGAGCCGGCCGCGATGCGCCATGCCCAGCACGACTTCCTTCATCCCCAGCGCGCCGCCGCGCTTGAGGTAGGTGCGCGCCCACGACAGATAGTATTTGAGTTTCAGCGTTTCGCCGTCTGGCATTGTATAGGCTTGTTCTTCCTCGCTGACGCCTTCCAACTCGATGATGCGCTCGTCCAACTCATGAAGGCTGGCAGAACCACCGAGGTCGCGCAGCGCGTTCAGTGTTGCCAGCATCAGCTTGGGAAGCTCTGGAAACTTCTTAGGTTCGATGACGAATGTGCGGGTCATATGTTCGCTTCCAAGACTTCGATTTCTTCGGGCGCCAGGTCGAAGAGGTCATAGACGATGGCGTCGATTTCGGCTTCGGCATGTTCAATCTTTGCAGTCAGGCGGGCGATTTCTGCCTTGTCGCGGGTGATCCAGTCTTGCCATGCGGAGCGCTCTGCCAGCGGAATATCGACCTTGAATACCTTCTTCACCTCTGCGCGGAATGCGGCAAAATCCGGCAGGGTCCACCATTCCTTCAGGCGGTTTGTCAGTTTCGGGTCGCGATCGGGTGGGCACAGGTCGGGAATACGGCGGATGAGTGCTGTTTGGAGTTCGAGGCGAGACCTAGCCGCCGATGAGGCCTGCGTTGCAAAATTGCCGACTACCTCCTGTTCTTTACCGTTCCAGTCGGGAATCGGAATGGTTTCAACGTATTGCACTCGCAATTCATGGTAACCGCCTCGCACGGGCGGACTCATTGACGAAACCATGAACCAAGAAATGTTACTATTGAGAAATGCGAGCAGAGCCATTGAGTCGCTCGGAACAAAATAGGACTTATCGTTCGAAAACGCGCCAAACGGTTCGATCGAAAAGTTTCGCTCGGCGTTGAAGTGCGGATAACTAATTTTTGGTGCTTGAAAATACGGCGCATAGGCTTCTTGCGCTTGTTGCAATTCGAACCACTCTTGTTTTGTTGCGCGGTTTTCCAGCCGGTCCTTGAAGGGTAAAAGCCAATCGCGTATGGCGGGATAGTCTTCGATCCTGATCCTGTTCTTAGGAATGTAAATCAGCCAAAGACCACGCGGTTCGGCGCGCCAGCGCTTCAGGTCCTTTCCCTCCAAAAAGGGCTTAAGAACGTCCGCCGATTGTGGGTCCTGGGCACAAAGTCTTTCCTTGGTCGGGGTATCGATGACGAAGGCTTCATTGAGGCCGGTCTTGATGCCATACATCGGTGAACCATAAACCTCTTTCAGGGTCTTCCTGCCGGTCCTGATCTTGCCGCGTAGGGTGCGTAAGTCGTCGCTTTCCAGTTCCCATGATCCGCTGCCTAAAGCCTTTTGTAGATAGGGAGCCGCCGCCTTATCCCATGCGGCAAGGAAGTTACTATCGGGAAGGTCGTTGAGCTTCCAGAAGTTCAAGGCATGACCGGCCTCCGCCTTGCCGCGCCGCAAAATGAGGATGGCCGGATAGGTGGTCACGCCCTCGAAGATTTGCAGGTCACCAAAATCCACGACGCTTTCGATATTCGCCTCGCGTAGCAGATATTCGCGTAGATTCTGACCTGAACCGGTTTTAAAAAACGTGTTCGAGGAAATGTAGCCTAGCCGCCCACCCGGTTTGAGCAGTCGCAGACCGCGCTCATAGAAATAACAATAGAGGTCCGCACGGTCCGAAACCACCTCATAGCGCGTTTCCAGATAGGGCTTCATTTGCTTGATCAGTTCCATGCGCACATATGGTGGATTGCCAAGCACGATATCGAAGCCACCGTCCGTGAACACATCGGGAAAGGCCTTTCTCCATGAAAACCCATGTTCGAGATAGGCAAAGCTGGAATCCTCGATCAGGCTATCACCGACGAGAATATTCTTGTCGAGACTATCGAGGGCCTTGCCTTTTTGAGCGGTCTTGACCCAAAGTGATAGCTTGGCGATTTCGACGCTTTCAGAGTTAACATCCACGCCGAACAGATTGTTCGTCAGGATTTCGGAATCCGGCATGTAGTCGAATAGGCCGCTATCATAGGCAGCTTTCGGTCGCAGTTCGACGATCTTGCGGTTCACGCGATGCAATTCGGCTTTGAGATAGTCGAATGCCATGACGAGAAAGACCCCTGATCCGCAAGCCGGATCCACAATGCGCAATGTCTTGACCCGGTCGCGATAGGTTTCCCATGCTTCCAGTTCGCCGGATTTCTTGCGCCACTGGATGGCTTCGTAGTCATTGGCGTCTGACCCTTTGGTCATGAAGGGGGCAAGGCTCTCGGCGAACAGGTCTTCTAGATGCTTGCCGATAGTCTGCTCGACGATGAAACGAGCGATATAGTCCGGAGTGTAGACGACGCCGTCACGCTTGCGCCGCCCGCTTGTGCCGGTCTTCTTCTCTTCTTCGACGGTTTCGCCGCGCGCCTCTGCCTGGAGGCGTTCGACGTCTGCGATGGACTGCTCGAATATATGTCCAAGCACGGTGACAGACACCTCAGATGCGAAGTCGTAGTCGCCGATTTTTTTGAATCCCTCACAAACGTCGTCCGGAAGGGTGAGATAGTCCGCGATTTTGTCAGGTGCGAAGAGGCCACCGTTGTAGGGTGGCACGTCGAGCGCGTGATTGCCTTTGTCGATGGCGGCGAACAGGCCTTTGAAGTTTTCCCATATCGGCTTTGGATTGAATGGGTCAGAGTGCACGAATGCCTTTTCGAGGATGTGCGAAGGAAGAAGGCCTGTATCCTCTGCGAAGGCGATAAACAGGATACGGTCGAGGATTTTCTGTGCAGCGGCGATGGCTTCGAGCGGCGGTATGGTGGTCGCAGTTTCGCGGATCGTATTGATCAGGTTGGAGCGGAGCTGCTTATAGTCGCGGTACAGCGCGTCCGTAATATCCTTGTCTTCCCTCCGGCACTCTTCGAGCAAGGCTTGCGTCTTGCCGGTCAAGAGATTGTCCGCCGCCAGCAATAGCATGAGGCGCGTGTATTCCTGAGGATTGGTCAGGTCGGCGAGGTTGAAGACTTCGTAGGCTGATGTGCCCTCGCCAAAGCCATAGAGGCGGATTTCGACATAGTTCGAGACCAGAACCCATTTCACGCCTGCCTGATTGGTCGCGTATTCCCATGCTTGTTGAACCGGCGTCTTGTTGCGCCCCGGCATGATCGCATCGAGGTCTTTTGTTTTTGCGCCTTTGAGTTCAAACGGGGCGATGATGTCAGAGGTCGTGGCGGTAAACTGGCCAAGGGCCAGGTCCACTGATCCTTGCAGAATCGCCTCTTCGGTCGAGACAGTATAGGTCTCATTGCCGGACGGGCCTTGATAGCCAAGGACGCCCTGAACGATTTTGGACGTGAACTCGCCGTGAAGGGCGGTTTCCTTGAAGGCGTATATCCTTCCGGATTTTATGTCGTCCGACCATTCGGTCAGAATCTTCAAGTGTCCGGGTGGGATCTGAGCGTCGCCTTTAATTCTCTTGTTGATCGTTTTCGGCGTGAACAGATTCATGGTCGCACTTTCAATTTTTCGGCGTTTCGACGCGAAATTTTAGATTATGCGGTCTTGATAATCGACTCTTAAATATAACCGGTTAATCTGGCCGATGCTTCAGGAGGTGCCGAATGAGTGGTGTCGTCGTAAATCTGGGCGCCTTGAAAGACGCGGCAGCGAGATACGGTAACATGCTGCGCGCTCCCGCTGGTGCAAAAGGGAAAGTCGTTCGAAGCACATTGTTGCGGGTTGAAGGCGATGACCTGATCGTTGACACCCCCTTTGTGAAAACGAGCTTGCCTATAGTCAAAGGAAAGTGGTCGCGAGAGATGTCTGTTAATGCACGCGACTTCAGCGCCATGGTGGATTGGTGCGCCAAAGCCTGGAAAGATGTCGGTGGTGAAAACTTAGACGTCACAGTTCGGTCAACACCGAATAGCGTGGAGATTCGCTGGACAGATGGAAAATCTGCTCGGTCTCGGGGAGTTCCAGCTGGAGTGTCCAAGTAGGTGGCCGCTGCGAAAATAGAACAAAGCACCAATCCGTTGGAAAGAGTGGCAGTGCTTTGCTCTCGTGTGATCCTACTCGTATTCATTTGGTCTTATTGTTCGATTCCTGCTCAGGCAGAGAGGCGCGTCGCGCTGGTTGTGGAACAGAAAATCTACAGCGGCAATTTGAGTGACATAGAATTGGCTTCCGAGGAGGCCGAATTGGTCGCTACAGCACTTGAGCAATCGGGTTTTGAAGTTGGACGTGTTCGCAATTTGACTAGTCAGGGGTTGCAGGATGCGGTGAGCGATTTTCGTAGGTTGGTGAAATCGTCAACGACTAAACAAACAATTGCTTTTCTCTACTATACGGGTCACGGAGCGAATGACCCAGCTCAGCATGAAAGCTATTTGCTTGGTACCGATGCCGAAATCCATACGATCGATGATCTGGATCGTGCAGGCCTGAGCATTTCTTCTATACGCGATGCTTTTGACTTACTTGGAGCGAAGGCTGTTGTTCTGGTCTTTGATGCTTGTCGAGATGAGGGGGCTCTTGCTTCCGTCGCTTCGGGACCAAAAGGAATGAAGCGGCTGGATCCTGGTGCGCAAGGCGTCGATGCGCGAGGACTCGAAATTGTTGAAGCGCAGAATGACATGCTTATCGCCTATTCAACGGGTGTAGGCGCTACCGCCATCGAGGGAAATTTCGCTCCCGAGCTCGCTGAGGCGTTGGTGCGTCCTTACCAAAGCATCGAAACAGCATTTGCCTGGACTCAGCGCCGGGTGGCTCAGCGCACTTTTGGAGGACAAAAGCCTTGGACCAACAATTTGCTTTACGGAGAAGAGCTGTGTTTGATCTCCTGTGCGCCTGCCTACCTTGTGTCAGCGGGGGAGCAAGCAGGCATCAGCGCGGATCAAGCTAAACACATTTTGGCGTCATTTGGCTTTACGAACATACCGTTCGAGGACTGGCCGGAAAAGCTTTTAGAAAGTGCAGAACGGCTCAAGAGCCTTGAGGCAATGTTGAGCGAGGGGGATAACGAAGATCAGACTGGTGCACTACTGACTGAGGCCCGAACGGCTTTGAGCATTGCAGATTTTGCTCGTGCGGATGAACTTCTTGCGGAGGCAGCGAAGCGAGATCTAGCAGCAGGCTATAGCCGCTTGCAAAGTGCTGCAGAAGCGATCGAACAACGCGCGGAATTGGCAGAAATCGAAAGTCGCTTTGTAGATGCCGCCAACCTCTATTCGGAAGCGGCCAATTTGATGCTCGCGGTTGATCAAGCTGAATGGGCGAGATTGAAATACAATCAGGGTACGTTTCTCTACGAGGCAGGGAAGTATAGCGCCGAACGCGCTTTGCTTATACAGGCAGTCTCGACATTTCGCGAAGTGCTAAGAGTATACAGCTATGAGCACACACCACTCGATTGGGCGATGGCCCAGAACAATCTGGGAATCACGTTAGCAGAACTGGGAGAGCGTGGTGATCAGCCAGCACTTATTGAGGCGCTCGATGCATTTCGAGAGGCACTGAAGGTCTACAATAGAAGTCGTCTGTCCGATTGGGCTGAAACGCAGGTAAATATTGGAAATGTCCTTCTGGCTCTGTATGAGCGCGGGAAGGACGAAGCACTTGAGCCGTCGATAGGGGCATATCGTAAAGCTCTCTCTGTGCAGCGCCAAAAACACGAGCCGCTTGCCTGGGCCTCCACACAAAACAATCTAGGAATTGCTCTGGTGGCTCGCGGCGAGCGAGGAGATGAGGCAGCTCTGAAAGAGGCAGTTTTGTGCTTTCGTGAGGCGCTGCGAGAATACAGGCGAGAGCGACAACCGTTCGATTGGGCTATGACGCAAAATAATCTGGGTTATGCGCTTTCTGCATTGGGGGAAAATGGTGACGATCGTGCGCTGGACGAAGCAGTCGTTTCCTTTAGATATGCTTTGAATGAGTACACTAGAGAAAAAACTCCATTGGATTGGGCAATGGTCCAAAACAATCTCGGTGCGATATTGTTCGCTATTGGTGAGCAAGGTGATGATTTGGCCTTAGCGCAAGCGGTTGTCGCCTATCGTGAGGCGTTGAAGGAACTCACGCGCGATCGAAGTCCGTCCGATTGGGCAATGACCCAGTATAATTTGGGCTTGGCTCTAGCTGCTATGGATGAAGAGAATGGGGGTGAGACGCTTGAGGAAGCTATTGTAGCCTTTCGTCTCGCATTGTCCGAACGGACCCGCGAGCGTGATCCAGTGAAATGGGCATTTACTCAATACAACCTTGGCGTTGCCATCTTGGCTTTCGAGGAACGCGGGAATCGTTCGGGCGGTTCTGAAGCGGTTGATGCGTTATCCAGCGCGCTGGGTGTTTTTGCAGCCGAGCAGATGCAGGTAGAGCACGACACGGCCTTGCTGGCGCTTCGGCGCGCGCAGCTGCTAACCGGAAAGCTTCCAGTAGAGGCGAGGTGACAATACCAGTCGTGCTTACTATGTGATTACTTTTTGGCGTGAGCCCATGCTGGCGGATGGCCTAAGTCATTGAAAAATATGGCGCACCCAAGAGGATTCGAACCTCTGACCTCTGCCTTCGGAGGGCAGCGCTCTATCCAGCTGAGCTATGGGTGCAAACCGAAGCAGGTGAATACGGCAACCGGCGAGTGAGTGCAACGCCGGAGTGCGGTTTGCGCAGCGCTGGGTGCTTGCGCCTTGATCACTTTGGGCTAGGTCTGGAACAGACACAGATTCAGGAGCCAGACATGCGGACTTTCACCATTGCGATGACCGTCACAGCCATGGCGCTGTTGCTGGGCCTTCCGGCCTGCGGGGCACGGAAAGAGCCCAGCCCGGCAGTGCCTCAGGAAGAGCCCGCAGACCGAGCGGCGCAACTGGAAGCGCAGAAGGCTGCTTATGAGGCCGCGTTGAGCGAAGCGGAAGCTTCCCGAGGGGCAGGGGAGCCAGCCTTGTGGACGCTGCAGGACGAAGACACGACGCTTTACATATTTGGTACGGTGCACTTGCTCCGCCCGGAGTTGGAATGGCGCAGCGATGAGATGGATGCCGCCCTCGCGGAGGCTGATACGGTCGTCTTTGAGGCAGATGTCACAAGCCAGGCTGCGGCGTCCGAAATGATGAAGTTCATCTCCACACAAGGCATGCTGCAAAACGGTCAGCAATTGTCGAGTTTGCTCAGCGAACTGGAGCGCGCAGAGCTTCAAAAGGCGCTTGACCATGTCGGACTGCCACTCGGCGCGATTGAGCCGATGCGGCCGTGGTGGGCGGCGGTGAATCTCTCTGTTCTGCAGATCAAGAAGGAAGGCTTCGACCCGAATGCCGGCGTAGAAACCGTTCTGGGCGCAGAAGCTCGCGCGGCTGGCAAGTCATTCGCCTATCTGGAGACAATAGACGAGCAGTTGGGCCGTCTCGCCAATATGCCCACAGATGTGCAGGTCGATTTCCTTGTGAGCTCTGCCGAGTCCATCGAGGAGGGGGGAGATGTGCTCGATACGCTGGTGTCCGAGTGGGTTGATGGCGATGTGCACGGGATTGGCCTGCTCATGTCCAATCCGGACATGATGGGGTCAGACGATGTCTATGATGCACTGTTGAAGTCTCGTAACGAGATCTGGGTTGGCAAGATCGAAGCCATGCTGGAAGAGCCCGGTACGCGCTTGATCGCTGTCGGAGCCGGTCATCTGGCTGGTGAAGACAGCGTTATCGAAATGTTGGAAGCCAAAGGCTACGAGGTCGAGGGCCCGTAGGCGCTCATGTATCGGCAGACCGGCGGAGCGCCAACAGCGCTTGCTCGAGGATTTCCGCGCTGGCACAGCAGACGATCTGACCGCCGAGCTTTGGTTCGTTGCCACGCCAGTCCGTCGCGACGCCACCTGCGCCCCGCACAACCGGGATCAGCGCGGCCACATCCCATGCTTTCAGACCGCTTTCTGCCACAAGGTCGATCGTGCCGGCGGCTAGCCGGGCATAAGCGTAGGCGTCCAGCCCATAGCGGCTGATCCGAGCTGTAGCTCTCAGATGGGTCCATGCGCCCTGTTCGGCGGGGTTCAGGATAAAGGGATCTGTCGTGGAGATGACTGCTTCGCGGAGGTCTCGGCAGTCGGAGACCTGGATCGGTGTTTGTGTCCCCGCGCGCTGAACCGCTGCACCCCCCGGCCAGCCGAGATAACGCTCGTCCAGAACGGGCTGGTCAATGATGCCGATGACGGGCGTGCCCGTTTCATCGCACAAGGCAATCAATGTGGTCCAACTCGGCAGGCCGGCTACGAAAGCGCGCGTGCCATCTATCGGATCCAGTAACCAAGTGAAGCCGTTCTTCGAAGGTTTAGCGGGGAATTCCTCGCCAGTAACGCCGTGATCGGGCCGTTCCGCTTCGATCAGGGCGCGCATCGCCGCTTCGGCGCCCGTGTCGGCGGCCGTCACGGGGTCAAATTCGGCGTGTGGTATTGTGATCTTGTTGTCGACGGCATCCAGTGCACGAAAATGCGGCCGGATCGCTGACCAGGCCGCATCTGCGAGACGACCTGCAAAGGTCAGCTCATCTTCGAGGGAGTAGGAATTTGTCATGCGGGCATGGGATTGCCCCGCCCCGCGCTGGGCGTCAAGCGACGCCCGTGCTGCTGGTGTCGCCTTCCAGCGCCTTGGCCAGTTCCAGGAGGCGTTTGCGGGGGCGCTCGCCGAGGCGATAGTAGGCGCGAACCAGTTCCAACGTCTCTTTTTGCGAAAGAATATCGCCTTCCATGCGTTCGGCGTCATTCGCGGCATCCGGTGCGTCTGCTGCGGGAATGCCGTCGAAGAAGTATTGCACTGAGACGTTCATGGCTTTCGCCAGTTCATAGAGTCGAGATGCCGTGATGCGGTTGGCACCGCATTCATACTTCTGGATCTGCTGGAAACGCACGCCTACCTGACTCGCAAGGTCCTGTTGGGTCATGCCCAGCAGGCGGCGGCGGCGGCGAAGGCGTTTGCCTACGTGCAGGTCGGTTTCATCAGCCATGTTCAGCTCCTTGCGGATGGGACCGCTCTCAGTCCCAAAACGGGATGTTCGGGCTGGTCTCTCGCAAATGGCGTGCCGGTGGTCACATTTGCCTAAAATTTGGGCTGCATTTCCAAATTGCAGGAATTTGCCAAATCATCGGTTGCGTTTTGTGCGCCGCAACATAAATCTGGTCTTGCACTCCGGTGCAGACGCCTCTGGCGTTTCCTCCCTTTGACCTTGGCCGCGCTCTCGTAGCGCGGCCTTTTTTTTGGAAGTAACGCGGATCTGTTGCAATTGCAGGGTATTCCGCCGATCAGTGCCGACCGATCTGGGTCGCGACGTCGAGGATTTCGACGACAATAGCGGACAAGGCTTGCTGCATTTGCGCAAAGCCGGCACTGGTCTCGACCGCTTGTTCATCCATGTACAGTCCGCGATTGATCTCGATCTGTACCGCATGGAAGTCTCGCTTGGGGCGGCCATAACGACGTGTCGTATACCCTCCTGCATAGGGCGCATTCCGCGCAACGCTGAACCCGTTCGCTCGGAATGCGCGCTCAATTCGCCCCGTCAGACGTGGGTCACAGCTGGAGCCGAACCGATCCCCCAACACAATATCTGCCAGATTGCGACGCCCAGGCTGGACGCTGGGCATTGAGTGGCAGTCAATAAGGAAGGCCCGGCCGTGCCGCTCCTTCAGACTGCCCAGCTCAGTCGCCAGGCACTGGTGATAGATGTCGTGAATGCCGGACAGGCGCGCTTCTCCTTCTGATCGGGTAAGGCGGCGCGCATAAATCGCCTCTCCCCTGGCTGCGACACGCGGCAAGCAGCCGAGCCCGGCTTCCACACGCGCTGTCGGCATGCCGCAGGGGCGAGGGACTCCATCACTGAACATGTTTGGGTCGAGTTCCCGTGGGTCGCGATTGAGATCAGCGACTGTGCGAGCATATTTCGCCGCCACGAGTATGCCGCCCTGCTCAGGAACGGCGCTGAACAACTCGTCCACGAACGCATCTTCCGTCTGGCGTACGGTGTCCACCGGTACGCAGAGTGCCTCACGCATTTCTTGCGGATAGAGACTGCCCGAATGCGGCGAGGCGAAAATGACTGGCGCCAACATTTTTTCCGGGGTTACCAGCCGGTACGGCGTTTCATAACGAGGCGTGGCCGCAGGGCTGTCCTGCGAACCGGCCGTTCGCTGAAAATGTTCAGGTCTGTCAAGAAATTGGGGGGCGTCTGTCATTCAGCACATCGTTTCTTTGTTTGCCTGAAGGTCAAGCCTTTTCACGAGAATCCAGCCGGTGCCCGCAGTTATTTCCGACTTTAAGTCCGCAGATATTCACGCCTGATTTACCGAACTGCGTCTTTATGCTTAGGGTTCTACCGAGAAGAGGGTATTCCGCGTGACCAAGATTTTGCTGGCCGAAGATGACGATTCCATGCGCTTGTTCCTGGCCGCCGCTCTGCGTCGCGCCGGACACGAGATCCAGGATTACGCTGACGGCGAAAGCGCGTTGTCCGCGTTGGAGCGCGAAGTGTTCGATCTGCTGCTGACCGATATTGTCATGCCCGGCCTTGATGGAATCGAACTGGCACGCCGGGGCGCCGAACTCGACCCGGCCATGAAAATCGTCTTCATTACGGGGTTCGCCGCCGTGGCGCTCTCCTCCGGGGCTCCGACACCTGCAGGCGCGAAAGTCCTGTCCAAACCCTTCCATCTCCGCGAAATCGTGGATGAGGTCGACAAGGTGATGGCGGCCTGATGGGGCGCGGCTCCGACATCGAGCCTCCCAAGCTGCTGAAATCCCTATCCCATGACGCTGGCCGGCACTTCTTTGATGCGCCGGCTGCGATGAGTATGGATGAATGCATGCTGCGCCTGAATTTTCTGGATGGCGCGAACATAGTGTCGCTTACGCCCTCGGAGCTTGGACACTGGTTGTCATTCGAGTTTGAGGGACATGCCTTTTCCGCAAATGACCCGTTTGGCGAAGTCTGGTTTTTTGCCGAAGACCCTGCGACACCGGAGCCAATACTGCAGAAAATTGCGCTCTGCGTCGTTACACCGCCAAACCCGGCTTGACGGCGCGCGCTGAATTATCCATTACCCCTGCTTCCGAATGGATCGGGCGGTTAGCTCAGTGGTAGAGCACTACGTTGACATCGTAGGGGTCACAAGTTCGAACCTTGTACCGCCCACCATTCCGAAGTCTTCCGAAACCTCCTGAAACCTGCCGCGTTGTTTTAAAAAATGACGGGATGTTTCCATGATTGATCCAGATTTGCCGGATGCCGATATGTTCGTCGTCTATTACACCGGCGGGAAAATGCTGCAGGCCTCCAACATCTCTCTGATGACCCGGAAGCTGGATGAACGTCTGTTTCTTGTTTCGACGCCGGAGACGCAGTCCAGACTCTACCACCACGTCAAACGCCTGGCCCAGCCGGACGCCCTGTTCGTCGGTCGCCTGGACTCCCTGCCCAAATTCAAAGGGATGGAAGAAGGCACCACAAAATGGGTCCGCCGTATGATGGACGCATAAAAAAGGAAGGCGAACTGGCCGCCTTCCTTCATGTTCGTTTCAATTCCGGGGCAGGGGCCTTGTTCTAGCCGTCAAGGTCAACCATCGGTTCGCGATCCCAATGGCGGAGCTTGCCGAGTGTCTTCACGAAACCGGGCACATCTCCGGTCTTGCTGAGCGCGACGCAGCCCTCATCCTTCGCATCCCAGACGCTGGCCTTCTCCATGAGAGGTTGGGCCGTTTCGACATAGCCGATGAATTTGCAATGCGCGAACGCGTCTGCCACGAAATCCCGGCTCGGGGCGTCGTTCTTGACCATGTCTGCCCCCTCCTCGGAGATTAGCAGGGCGACGGCATCGAAGAGGACCGATGGACCGCCATCGATTTTCTCGTCGGCCTCCATGTGCGACCCGTCACTGAGTGTGATGCCGCCCACTTTCGGGCTGATCAGCATCGTCATGCCGCCAGCGGAGGTCACTTCCTTCTTCAGCGCGTTCAGGAGGTCTGCATCCGCGCCGTCCGTAGCAAAGATACCCAGTTTGCGGCCTGCGAAACTGTCTGGAGCGTTCTTCAGGATGCTCAGGGGATCGGAAGCAGGCAGGTCCGTGATGGGAGGGCTGGCCGGATCAGCCGCTGGCGGCATGTCGGTTACGCCGAGGCCATCCGCCACTTTCTTCGCCAAGTCCTCATCGATGTTCAGCAGGTGAGACAGCATGCGAAGACGGATTTCCATCTTCTGAACCTTGCTGAGTTCGAAGGTCAGGGCATCTGCCATATGTTTTTGCTCGACCTTGGTCTGGCTCACATAGAATTGGCGGGCCTGGCTGTAATGATCGGCGAAGGATTCGGGGCGCAGGCGCGTCTTTTCTCCGCCAACCGGCTCGGCATAGGATCGATACCCCTTGGCGGGATCTTCGCGCGGTCCGCCTTCTTCCGGTCCCCAGCTGTTCGGTTCGTAATTGGCGCGGCCTTTGGGATTCTCCATCGCCATATGGCCATCCTGCTGGAAATGGCGCATCGGGCATTGCGGACGGTTGATCGGGATATGTGTAAAGTTCGGGCCACCAAGGCGTTTCAACTGGGTGTCGAGATAGGAGAAGTTGCGGCCCTGCAGCAGCGGGTCGGCCGTGAAGTCGACGCCGGGCACAATATTCTGTGTGCAGAAGGCGACCTGTTCAGTCTCGGCGAAGAAATTGTCGACGACGCGGTTCAGGACCATGCGTCCGACAATGCGGACTGGCACTTGTTCTTCCGGAATGAGCTTGGTCGCATCCAGTACGTCGAACTCAAAATTCTCGGCAAATTCCTCGTCGAACAATTGCACACCGAGTTCCCATTCCGGATAGTCGCCCATCTGGATGGCATCCCACATGTCGCGGCGGTGGAAGTCCGGGTCGGCGCCATTGATCTTCAGGGCTTCGTTCCAAGCTACCGATTGCAGGCCCTGCTTTGGTTTCCAGTGGAACTTCACAAAGGTTGCTTTGCCTTCGGCATTCACAAACCGGAATGTGTGGACGCCGAAGCCTTCCATGAACCGCAGGGAACGGGGAATGGTCCGATCGGACATGATCCACATGACCATGTTCATGGATTCCGGAGACAGGGAGATGAAATCCCAGAAATTGTCATGTGCTGTCTGGGCCTGCGGGAAGCCCCGGTCCGGTGCCGGCTTGGCCGCATGAATCAGGTCTGGAAACTTGATGGCGTCCTGAATGAAGAAGACAGGGATGTTGTTGCCCACAATATCCCAGTTGCCTTCTTTCGTGTAGAATTTCACGGCGAAACCCCGCACATCGCGCGCAAGATCGGGCGAGCCCTTATTGCCAGCCACGGTAGAAAAGCGGGCGAAGACATTGGTCTTCTCACCTTTTCTCTGGAAAATGTCTGCCGTGGTGACGTCCTCAAGCGTATCCAGTGTCTCGAAATAGCCATGCGCGCCGTAGCCGCGGGCATGCACGACGCGTTCAGGAATGCGCTCATGGTCGAAGTGGAAAATCTTTTCACGGAAGATGAAGTCTTCAGTCAGCATCGGTCCGCGCGCGCCCGCTTTCAGATGGTTCTGGTCGTCGGCAATGGGCATGCCTTGCTGGGTGGTCATGGTCTCGTAGCCATCCTTAGTTGACTGATGAGGTGCGCCGCCATCGTCGAGGGAAAGGTCTGGTTTGTCGGACATGAGTGAAATCCATCTGCTGGTTGGAGGGTGTTCTAATCAACTGCGCGACGGGCTCATTGGTTCCTCGCATATGCGGCTTTCATCCCCCTTCGAGGGAATCCAATGAAAGGGGGCGGCTCCAGAAAACAGAACCGCCCCTCAAAATTTCTGCTATGCCTGTATTCAGCTCAAGCTGTCCGCAAAGGCTTCGCCAGAGCGGGCGCTCGAATAGGCTTCTTCCAGAAGGGCGCGGGACTGGCCCTGGACTTCGGACTTTTCAAGGCGATCCTTGATCGAGTCGGCCAGGTGTTCTTCGCCGTCATCAATCGCCTCAAGGGCAGCTTTTCTGTCGTCCTGAAACATGGACGAGAACTCGGTCAAGGCGCGATGAAGCGACCCAAGCGTACCACCCTCAGTTTGGGGTTCGCCGCCGAGAGTACGGACCTGCTGCTGGAAGCGGCTGATCAGTGCTGCGCGATCACTGGCGCGCTTCTGGAACTGGGTGCGAAACGCAAAACTCTCATCTGAGAGTTCAGCGCATTTCTCATAGCCCTTGCGGCTGTCGATCAGCACTTTGGTGACGTCGTTGAGGGCGTCAATTTCGGTTTTGTTGATTGTGTCGGTCATTTGGAAACTCCTCGTTGTCTGTCCTGACCAACAGGGAGACAAGGCATGAGTTCCCGACAGAAAACCTTAAATGACGGACATGATCAAAGGCGCTTAGCCCTCGAACGGGTCTTTCATCAGGATGACGTCTTCGCGTTCCGGTGACGTGGAGACCAGCGCACACGGTTTGCCGACCAGTTCTTCGAGGCGGCGCACATACTTGACCGCTTCTGCCGGAAGGTCCGCCCAGGATCGCGCACCGGCGGTTGAGCCTTTCCAGCCCTGAAGCGTCTCATAGACGGGCTCTACAGCGGCCTGGTCGGTCAGGCCGGCAGGGTAGTGGTCAATCGTCTCGCCATTCAGCCTGTAGGCGACGCAGACCTTGATCTCGTCAAAGCCGTCCAGCACGTCGAGCTTGGTCAGGGCGAGGCCGGTAACGCCGGAGGTCGCACAGGCCTGACGCACCATCACACTGTCAAACCAGCCGCAGCGGCGGGCGCGGCCCGTGTTCACGCCGACTTCGCGGCCGACCGTGCCAAGGCGTTCGCCGATCTCATTGTCCTGTTCGGTGGGGAAGGGACCTGAGCCAACACGGGTCGTGTAAGCCTTTGCGAGGCCCAGCACATAGGAGATTGCGCCAGGGCCAACGCCTGAGCCAGCGGAGGCATTTCCTGCCACCACATTGGACGATGTGACGAAGGGATACGTGCCGTGGTCAACATCCAGCATCACGCCTTGAGCGCCTTCGAACAGAATGCGGCTGCCTGCGCGGACCTGTTCGTCGAGCAGTTTCCAGACCGGCTTGGCATAGGCCAGGATCTGGTCGGCGATCTTGAGCAGTTCTGCTTTCAGCTCGGCGCCGTCTGGTTCTGGCAAGCCAACGCCGATGCGCAGCGGCTTGTGGTGGGCCAGCAGGCGCTCGATCTTCATGTCGAGGGCGGCCGGGTCTGCGAGGTCTGCGACGCGGATGGCGCGGCGGCCGACGCGGTCTTCATAGGCCGGGCCGATGCCGCGCTTGGTCGTGCCGATCTTCACGCCGGAATTCGAGCCTTCGCGCATTTCGTCGAGTTCGCGGTGAACCGGCAGGATCAGCACGGCGTTCTCGGCAATCTTGAGGTTTTCGGGCGTGACCTTCACGCCCTTGGAAGCGATCTCGTCCACTTCCCTGGCGAAGGCCCAGGGATCGAGCACCACGCCATTGCCGAGAATGGAAAGCTTGCCCTTGCGCACGATGCCGGACGGCAGCAGCGAGAGCTTGTAGGTGACGCCATCGATGACGAGCGTATGGCCGGCATTGTGGCCCCCCTGGAAGCGCACCACGACATCGGCGCGCTCCGACAGCCAGTCCACGATCTTGCCCTTGCCCTCGTCTCCCCACTGGGAGCCGACTACCGCCACATTTGCCATTTGATTCAATGCCTTAGGAAGTGAGCGCCTGCCCCGGCCCGGCGATCAAGCGGACCCCCAGACAAGCCGAAAGCCCCCTTGGCCTTTTGGGCCGGGGGCTTTGAGATTGTCTATCCGATCGGGAGGCCGATGGGAAGGGACTTTGACCCTGCCGGCAGCTATCCTTCGCCGTGACCGAGATGGAGTTTCGAGTATGAGCTGGATGCCCGACAAGGAGCCCGTGGCGGGGGACCGGAAATCCTGCGACGCGCTGGAATTCGCCGTGGTGCCGCGCGCCCGTGACATCGGCAATTTCGAGGTGCGGCGCGCGCTGCCGCAGGCGAAGCGGCAGATGGTCGGGCCCTTCATCTTTCTCGACCAGATGGGCCCGGCGGCGATGCCGGCCGGCGTCGGCATGGATGTGCGGCCGCATCCCCATATCGGCCTTTCGACGGTCACCTATCTCTTCGAGGGCGCGATCATGCATCGCGACAGCGAGGGCAATGCGCTCGAAATCCTGCCCGGCGCCATGAACCTGATGACGGCGGGGCGCGGCATCGCGCATTCGGAGCGCACCCCGGATGCCGAGCGCAAGAACGGCCAGCGCCTTTCCGGCATGCAGAGCTGGGTGGCGCTGCCGAAGGCGCTGGAGGAGACCGATCCGGGTTTCCAGCACTATCCCGAAACGGATCTCCCCGTCGTGACGGACGAGGGCGTGAGCGCCCGCGTGATCGCGGGCGACGTTTTCGGCAAGCGCTCGCCGGTGAAGACTCTCTCCGACTGGTTCTACGCCGATGTGGCGCTCGAAACCGGCAGGAGCGTGCCGCTCGACACGGATTACGAGGAACGCGCGATCTATGTCGCGGAGGGCAAGGTCGAGATTGCCGGCGACACGTTCGAGGGGCCGCAGCTTCTGATCTTCCGGCCCGGCGACCGCATCACCGTGAAAGCGGCGGCGCCCACGCGCATGATGCTGCTGGGCGGCGCGGCCATGGAAGGGTCGCGCCATATCTGGTGGAACTTCGTCTCGTCGAGCAGGGAGCGCATCGAACAGGCGAAGGAAGACTGGGCGCAGGGGCGTTTCAGGGCGGTGCCCGGCGAAACCGAATTCATCCCCCTACCGGAGCGTTGAGCGGAGAACTGCTGTGGCTGTTAAGCTTGTAAGCACAAAGGAAGACGTAGTTAAAAACGTTTCAAGGTTCAGACGTTATGAAACCGGCAGCGTCGCGGACAGAGATTTTTTCAGAGACAAGATAAGGACCGGCAAACAATTCGTAGTCATCAGAGAAAGAGATCACTACGTCTTTGCACCAAGCAAATTTGCAGGTTACAAAAATAACAATAGAGGAATGCATGTTAGTGATCTTGGCAGCAGAGACGGTCGCATCACCAATCGTGCATTAAACAATGTTCTTGGAGGCCCATTTGGCCCCAACGATTCGCGCCACAAAAGAATTGACGCAGCTTTCTTACGTTACTGCCGCCAGATAGGTGTCACCCCTATCAAACCGAGCCCCGCGCGGAAATACTGGTTCCACACCACTCAATTAAAGGAACGCGGCCGTCCAACTCCGGTCACAGCATTTACATATCCCGAAGATCTGTCGCCGTACAAAAAATATCCCGAAGGCACACCCCAGACAGTAACCGTGGACCGCTGGGAACGAAGCGCCAGCGCCCGCAAAGCTTGCATCGAGCACTACGGAGCTATCTGCCGAGTCTGCAAATTTGACTTTGAGAAGTTATATGGAGAGATCGGGCGCGGCTATATGCACGTCCACCATCTAGTTCCCATTTCGAAGAGAAAAGAGAAGTACGAGGTCGATCCAATAAAAGGTTTGCAACCAGTCTGCCCCAACTGCCACGCAATGTTGCATGCTGGAGGAAAAGTACGAAGCATCAAGAAACTAAAAGCGCTCATACTCTCTAACAGCATGAAGTAGGAAGCTATGGCGACAAGCATACATCTCGTCAGCAAGGCGGGCGTGTTCCAGGAGATCGAAGCGCGCCAGCATCGCCTGACGGCAGACGAACCGGAACACAATCACGGCACCGACAAGGGCCCCGCGCCTTACGAGTTGCTGCTCGCCTCGCTCGCGGCCTGCTCGTCGGCGACACTCAGAATGTATGCCGACCGCAAGGGCTGGGACCTCGGCACGATCACGGCCGACCTGAAGTTCAAGCGCGATCCGGACGGAAACGAAACGATCGACCGGGTGATATCCTTCAGCGAAAAGCTCGCCGAAGAGCAGATGGAGCGCATTCGCGACATCATCGAGAAAACGCCGGTAACGAAGACGCTGAAACGCGGCACACCGATAAGCACGAGATTCGAATGAAGTATCTTCCGGCCGCCATCGCGGCGCTTGCCTGCCTCGTTCCCTTCACATCTCCCAATGCGCAGCCTTCACCGGAGGTGGAAAAACGCGTGGCGGCAATGGTCGCCGTCCAGTTCAAGACAATCCTGAACTGCGAACGCTGCGACCTTGCAGGCGCGGACCTGAGCGGACAGTTCCTGCGGCTTGCGGCGTTCCAGAGCACCAACCTCGAAGGCGCGGACATCAACGGCGCGGAACTGACCGGCATCCACTTGAATCGCGCCAATCTCGACGGCGCCGACCTCTCGCGCACCAACATGGCCGGCGCGGTGCTGACCGGCGCGTCGCTCCGGAACACGAACCTTGCCTATGCGCGGCTCGATGCGGTGCGCATGGCGGGCGCGGACTTCACCGGCGCGAACCTCACGGGCGCCAATCTGCGGATGCTCGAATATGTGGAAGGAACGAGTTTCGCCGGCGTCACCGCACGCGGTGCGATTTTCCGCCACGCCTATCTTTCCCGCGTGAACATTGCGGGCGCGGATTTTTCCGGAGCCGACTTTACCCGCTCGAAGGGCCTCACCAACACACAGCTCGCGACTGCCTGCGGCGACGAACACACGATCCTGCCGCCGGGGCTGAAGATTCCCCCCTGCAAGGCGGGAAACGAGACGCCGATCAGGCCACAAGAGACCAGGTGAGACACCGCTTCCGGCTTGCCGATTCCTTGTCCGTGAAATAGCTCGCCGCGCGAAGGATCATGTTGACGGCGCCATCGTCGCCGATGAGCGGAAGCTCCAGCGATTCCATCGAGAGCCAGGGCCGCACGTGCCAGTCCAGACGGGCGAGACGGCGATAGGGCCGCCCTTCTTCCATGACGGTACGCAGCCCCTCGAAGATTTCTTCCCAGGCCGGACCGTAAAGCGCGGCGCTGACCCAGCAGCCGGTCGCGTCGCGGCCGAGCCGCTCGACGATCTCGGTGCCGACGAGACGATGGCGAAAGCCAAGCGGCTCGCGCCGCACATCGATCAGATTGATGACAGGCAGATAGGGCTTGATCTCCGAAGGCAGAAGATCGGAACGCGACGGCGCGAGTCTCTCGCCTTTCTTGTTCCGCCAGTAAGCATAGAGCCTGTCGAGCCGCGGGTCGCGAAACCCGGTATCCCCTTCATTCATCTTGCCCCCCGGCAATACACGATACAGAGGGAAAGTCTCGACCGGGCAAGGTTAAGGAGAGGTTACCGCGCCGCCAACGAGACGGCCGCTATACCGCGAGCGGCCAGCTCATGCGGCCGGCGACGCCCCAGTCGGCGCCGACGGTGAAGTGGCTCGCGNNGCGCCGCGCAGGATCATGCTGACGCGGCCATCATCGCCGAGAAGCGGCATTTCGAGGGATTCCATGGCAAGCCAGGGCCGCGCGAACCAGTCGAGCCGGGCAAGCCGCCGATAGGGCCGAACCTCCCAGGCGACGGCAGCAAGACCGTCGAAGATCTGCGGCGCCATGCAGCCGTAAATCTCCTCATCGACCCACTTGCCGGTAACGTCGCGCCCCAGCCGCTCGACAAGCTCCGCACCGACGAGCCGATGGCGAAAGGCGAGCGGATCTTCGTGAACGTCGATCAGATGAACGATCGGAAGAAGCGCGGGAATTTCCATCGGCTTGATGTTGCGCCGGGGTGGTGCCCGATGGTTGCCCCGCTTGCCGCGCCAGTAAGCAAAGAGCTTCGCGAGACGCGAGTCACCGAACTCGTTTTCCATTGCCACCCCCGGAGCGCCCCAACTTCCCCACCGACGGTCTTACCCCGGAGAGCGGTACGGCGCAATAAAGCGGCCGATCCGGAGGCGGGCGGCATCCATGCTCGCTCCGCCTTCCGCCATGCTGGCACATGGAGGCATTCGGGTAGATCATGAGCTTCGGCTGGGCGGGGCCCCGCATCCGGTCTTGAAGCCCGAAATGCTCCGTACGGAACAACGAGGTGAAAGATGAGCGATCCGGTCAACGATCTGCATATGCGCATCCAGGCCCTGCAACTCGAACTCGAGGCGGAAGTTGCCCGGCAGGCCGCCGCCCTGCGCTACGGGCTGGAACATGGCCGCGCGGTCTTCGAAGAGGAGATACTGCGCCGGCACCGCGAGTTGCAGACACGGCTCGGTCGCTACATCCTGAACGCGAAGCCGCTTGTCGTGCTGACGGCACCCGTCATTTACTCGCTGATCGTGCCGCTGGTCTTTCTCGACATCTGCGTGACGATCTACCAGGCGGTCTGCTTTCCGGCCTATGGCATCGAGAAGGTGAAGCGGAGCGACTACCTGATCTTCGACCGCAGCCATCTCGCCTATCTCAATGCACTCGAGAAACTGAACTGCGCCTATTGTTCCTATGCCAACGGGCTCATCGCCTATGTGCGCGAGATCGCGGGCCGCACGGAAGCCTATTGGTGCCCGATCAAGCACGCGAAGAAGGCCCTCGGCGCCCATGAGCACTATCTCGCCTTTGCCGCCTTCGGCGACGCGGAGGCCTACCGGCGGCAGATCGCGGAACTGGAGGAAGCCGCAAAAAGGAAATAGGCGGCGCTCCGGAGAACGCCGCCTTCATTTTCCGTTCGCCGAAGCGCCGTTCAGAAGCTGAGCGCCTTCACCTGCACGACATGCGGCAGAGCCTGGATCTCGGCAAGCGTGTCGGCGGGAACGTCGGCATCGACTTCGATGAGGCAGATCGCATCGCCGCCTGCCGCTTCGCGGCCGAGATTGAAGTTCGCGATGTTGATGCCGGCCTTGCCGAGCGTCGACCCGAGCGCGCCGATGAAGCCCGGCTTGTCCTGGTTGGTGACATAGAGCATGTGCGGACCGAGCGCCGCTTCCATGTTGACGCCCTTGATCTGAATGATGCGCGGCAAACCGCCCGAAAAGACTGTACCGGCGACCGAACGCTCCTGCCGCTCCGTCTTCACGACGATGCGGATATAGGTTTCGTAGGCGCCCTGCTGCTCGCGCTTCACTTCCGACACCTTGATGTCGCGCTCCTTGGCGATCACCGGCGCGGAGACCATGTTCACATCTTCGAGCTGCGGCTTCAGGAGACCGGTGAGCGCGGCGTTGGTGAGCACGCGCGTGTTCATCTCGGCGACATCGCCCGCATATTCGACGGTGACTTCCGAGATGCCACTCTCGGTGAGCTGGCCCGCAAAGGAGCCGAGCTGGCGCGCAAGCGTGAGGAACGGCGTAAGCTTCGGCGCTTCTTCCGCCGAGACGGCAGGCACGTTGATCGAATTGGTGATCGCGCCGGTGAGAAGATAATCGGCCATCTGCTCGGCGACCTGCAACGCGACGTTCTCCTGCGCTTCCGATGTGGAAGCACCGAGATGCGGCGTGCAGATGACCTGCTCCATGCCGAAGAGCGGGTTTTCCTTGGCAGGTTCTTCCTCGAACACGTCGAGCGCCGCGCCCGCGACATGACCGCTTTCGATGGCGGCCTTGAGATCGGCTTCGACGATGAGGCCGCCACGTGCGCAATTGACGA
Organism: Hyphomonas sp. UBA4494; assembly: GCF_002388935.1. Lineage (NCBI taxonomy): Bacteria > Pseudomonadati > Pseudomonadota > Alphaproteobacteria > Hyphomonadales > Hyphomonadaceae > Hyphomonas > Hyphomonas sp. UBA4494. Next base: position 1,346 of record NZ_DGNK01000033.1, on the reverse strand, counting down.
TGCGGACGCCCTTCTTGCACTTGGCGATGTTCTCGGCGTTCAGGATATTGCGCGTCTTGTCGGTCAAGGGCGTGTGCAGCGTGATGAAATCGGCGCGCTTCAGGAGGTCTTCAAGCTCGACCTTCTCGACACCCATGTCCTGCGCGCGCTCCGGCGTGAGGAAGGGGTCGAAGGCGATGACCTTCATGCGGAGCCCAAGGCCGCGATCGGCGACGATGGAACCGATATTGCCGCAGCCGATGACGCCGAGCACCTTGCCGGTGACTTCGACGCCCATGAATTTCGATTTCTCCCACTTGCCTGCATGGGTTGAGGCATTCGCCTGCGGAATGTCGCGGGCAAGAGAGAGCATCATGGCGATGGCGTGTTCGGCGGTCGTGATGGAATTGCCGAAGGGCGTGTTCATGACGATGACACCGGCGGCGGTGGCGGCCGGAAGATCGACATTGTCGACGCCGATGCCGGCGCGGCCGACGACCTTGAGCTTCTTGGCCGCCTCGAGAGCCGGAGGCGTCACCTTGGTCGCCGAGCGGATCGCAAGACCGTCATACTCGCCGATGATCTTGATGAGTTCGTCGCGGTCGAGACCGGTCTTCACGTCGACTTCGAGGCCGCGATCCTTGAAGATCTGGACGGCGGCGGGAGAGAGCTTGTCGGAAATCAGAACCTTGGGCATTCATGCCTCCTGGCTGGATAGGGCCTGCCGGCGGGGCGCGATGCCCGCCGGATCAGGACCGAAAACGAATGGAATGACTTACGCTGCCGCCTTGAGCGAGGCGATGGCTTCCGCGAAGGCCCAGTCGAGCCAGGGCATCAGCGCGCGCATGTCGGTCGCTTCGACCGTCGCGCCCGCCCAGATGCGAAGACCCGCCGGGGCATCGCGATAGCCCGCGATGTCGTTGGCAACGCCTTCCTTGTCGAGAAGATCGGCGATCTTCTTCGCGAAGGCGACCTGATCGTCTTCGGAGAGCGAAGTGACGCGCTCGTCGACGATCTTGAGGCAGACGGAAGTGTTGGAGCGGGTCTCGATCTTCTCAGCGAGGAACTCGGCCCAGGGCGTACGGCCGACCCATTCGGCGATGACGGCGGCGTTCGCGTCCGCGCGGCCGATGAGCGACTTGAGGCCGCCAATGCTGTCCGCCCAGTTCAATGCATCGAGATAGTCCTCGACGCAGATCATGGACGGCGTGTTGATCGTCTCGCCCTTGANNCGTTGAGCTTGCCGCCCTTGGTCATCCGGAAGATCTTCGGCAACGGCCATGCAGGCGTGTAGCTCTCCAGCCGTTCGACGGCGCGGGGAGAGAGGATCAGGACGCCATGCGCCGCCTCGCCGCCGAGCACCTTCT
>NZ_DGNK01000016.1:0-9445 GCF_002388935.1 Hyphomonas sp. UBA4494 | reverse complement strand
GCCTGTCAGCGTATGACGGCCGCCGGGCTGGACGTATCAGGCCGCCGACCGGCGCGGAAGGGGCGGGGGGGAGGGCCCTTCCGTGCCAGCGGCGGCCTCGTCACACCAGCGAGCATCGCCGGTGACGTTACAAAGCGCGGTGTATAATTGCGCGCGCAGCTCGGCCCGCCGGGCCTCCAGCGCGCGGCGATCCTGCGGGGTCACATCCTCAATGCTGGTTTCGGCCTCGGCCAGCACCTGCGTGATCTCCTCGAACGCTTCTGCCAGATGCGCGAAAACCGGATCAATGGATGCCAGTTCGAAGATTTCCGGCACGGCGGTCGGGAATTCGCCCGCCAGGCCTGCAAAGGAATGAGCCATGTGAGTGTCCCCCAGTTATGCCCAAAATCCAAACGATTGCATTTTATATAGCATCTCTGGGTTGAAATGTCTTCCCTTATTTCAGATATTTGTGCAGGGCGCTCTGCGCGCCCTACAAATCGCCTTCGGACTTGCCCGATTGCTTCCACAACCAGGCTGTCAGGCCCGCGCCGATCAGCAACAGGCTGGCAAACCCGACCAGGGCGGCAATCGCCAATGCATCTACACTCAGATTACCCATGCCCGGTCCTCCTGACGGCTTTTCAGGCCGGGGTGTTCAGGATGGCGCTGATCTCGTCTTTCAGGGCCATCCGGTGCTTGCGCAGCTGCGTCTGGAAGACATCGCTGGCGGGCTCGACATTCGTCTCGATACGGTGAATCTGGCGGTTCACTGCGTGATATTCGTCGGCCAGTCGGGCAAAATGGCCATCCGTTTCCTTCAGCGCATGAATACGGTCTGTCGCGTCCGGGAATTCCTCGGCGAGTTCGTGCGGTGTGTGGGACATATTGGGTCGCTCCCTGATAAGATGTGTCTGGCACTATCAGGACACGGCGCGCGGCCACGCGGAATCGGGGAAACTACGTATCCTTGCGGGCAGGGGGCTATTTCTCGCCGAACAGGCCGGATTGCTGACCGCCCGGATTCGGCAGGCCGAGGCGTTCATAGGCCAGCGGCGCTGCGACCCGGCCGCGCGGCGTGCGCGCGACATATCCTTTTTGCATCAGGTAAGGCTCGATCACGTCCTCCACCGCGTCCCGCGCCTCCGACAGGGCCGCCGCCAGCGTTTCCACGCCGACCGGCCCCCCGGCATAGGTTTTCACCAGTGCATGCAGGTAGCGCCGGTCCAGCGCATCAAGGCCGTCTGAATCGATTTCCAGTCGTTTCAGCGCGCTTCTGGCGGAATCCTGAGTGATCGTGCCGCCATCTGCCTCGGCAAAGTCGCGCACTCGGCGCAACAGGCGCAGCGCGATGCGCGGCGTACCGCGCGCGCGACTGGCGATCTCGATGGCGCCATCTTCGGTGATCGGCGCAGTCAGCTTGCGGGCCGCCGCCATGACGATCCGGGCCAGCTCTTCCGGCTCATAGAATTCAAGGCGCAGCGGTATGCCGAACCGGTCGCGCAGCGGCGTGGCGAGCAGGCCGGCCCGTGTGGTGGCGCCGACCAGGGTAAAGGGGGAAAGATCCAGCCGCACAGACCGCGCCGAGGGCCCTTCGCCGATAACGATATCGAGGGCGTAATCCTCCATCGCCGGATAGAGGATTTCCTCCACGACCGGAGGCAGGCGGTGAATCTCGTCAATGAAGAGGACGTCATTGGGTTCGAGATTGGTCAGGATCGCCGCGAGGTCACCGGCCTTGGCAATGACCGGGCCGGAGGTCGCGCGGAAGCCGACGCCCATTTCGCGGGCGAGAATTTGCGCCAGCGTCGTCTTGCCAAGCCCCGGCGGGCCGAACAGAAGGACGTGGTCCAGCGCCTCTTCGCGCTTGCGGGCCGCGTCGACATAGACTTTGAGGTTCGATTTTGCCTTGCGCTGGCCGACATAATCCTCAAACGCCTGCGGCCGCAGCGCGCGGTCCAGCGCATCGCCGCCCTGAGCATTGGGGTCTGAGAGTTCGCCCTCGCGGCTCATCGCGCCAGTTCCTTCAGCGCCGCCTTGATCAGGAGGCTGACATCATCATCGCCGGCATCTTTCGCAGCGCTGGCCACGGCGCGGGCGGCATCTGTTTGGGCATAGCCGAGGTTTGCAAGCGCCGAGATTGCCTCGCTTCGCACGCCGGTGGCGGCGACGGGCGCACTGGCAAGGCCAGCGACCTGGGCGGTTTCGAACTTGCCAAACCGGCCCATCGGCGGCGGCTTGCCAGCCAGTTCGCCGGTGATCCGCTCGGCCAGTTTCTTGCCAACGCCTTTTGCGCGTGTCAGCACGGACGCATCGCCGAGGGCGATCGCGTCCATCAATTCTGCCGGTGTGATTGCGTCAAGGATGGCCATTGCGGCCTTGCCGGCCACACCATGCACATCCTGAAGACGAACGAACCAGGCGCGTTCCTCGTCAGAGCCGAAGGCGTAGAGTGTGATCGCCGCTTCGCTGACCTTGGTCTCGACATGCAGGACACTGGTCTCGCCGACATGCACCCTGGACAAGAGCCGCGTGCCGGCCATGCAGACATAGCCGACGCCATTGACGTCAATCAGGATGTTGTCCGTGCCGAGCGCGGCAACGGTTCCGGTCAGCCTGCCAATGATCATGCGGCGCCTCGTTTCAATTCCAGCGGCAAATGGTGCGCGGTACAGATTGCGCAGGCGAGCGCATCGGCCGAGTCCGATTTCATGTCTCCGGCGCGGGGCAGGAGGCGTTTAACCATGAAGGCCACTTGGTCCTTGTCCGCTGTGCCCGTCCCGACAATGGCCAGCTTGATCTTACGTGGGGCGAATTCGGCGACAGGAATACCGGCCATGGAAAGCGCCGCCATGGCCGCGCCGCGAGCTTGGCCGAGTTTCAGCGCCGAGCGGGGATTGGCATTGACCAGCGTTTCTTCAACGCCTGAGGCATGTGGTCCGTAATGCCGGGCCAGTTCTCCGACCGCCTCGAAGATGCCGCCGAGCCGTTCCGACATGGCGAGACTGGTGTCTACCGAGATCACGCCATGCGCAATATGAGCCAGCCGGGCGCCGGTCTGCTCGATGACACCCCAGCCAGTATGGCGGAGGCCGGGGTCGATGCCGAGAATGCGAATCGTGGCTGTCATGACGCCCATCCTATCAGCGGGATGGGTTAATGACACCTTGCATTTTCTCTATTTGTTCACATCGACTGCAGCGGGACCCTATTCGGTTTCCCGTGGCACCAGTACCGAGTCGATGATGTGTACGACCCCATTGCCGCCCTCGACATCAGTTTCGAGAATGCTGGCCTGATTGATCATCAGTTTGCCGCCGCCCATGTCGCGGACCGAAAGGTCGAGGCCGTTCAGACTGGCTGTTGGTACGCCTTCATCTGCGGGGGGCACATTGGAGGCGCGCAGGGATCCTTCGACGATATGGTATTCTAGCACACGGACGAGCTTGTCAACATTGTCTGGCTTCAGATAGTCTTCCAGCTGGCCAGTGGGCAGGGCATCGAATGCCTCATTGGTCGGCGCGAAGATGGTGTATGGGCCGCCGGTGGCGAGGGTTTCGTCAAGACTTGCGGCTTCAATGGCACCATAGAGTGTCGACAGGCGCGGATCAGCGGCGATCGTGTCCAACACGTTCGGGCCGGAGGTGACCATCTGGTCGCGATCCATTGTGTCGGCATAGACCTCCTCTTCACCCGCATCCGGGGAAGGGGTAATGTCGACATCATCCGCATAGGGCTGGACAGGGTCTTGCGGTAGTGTGCGCGTGTCTGAAGACTCGCCGGAACAGGCAGCTAGGAATAGTGCGGACGCGACGGGAATGAGTAAATGGCGTTTCATGAGCGGGGATCCTTTCCTCCTGCAGGCAATGATCAGGTAACGCGCGCCTTCGGGTTTGGTTCAGCGGCACCGAGCAAAATTTATCTCTCAATGGGCGCTATCTGTGGCGGGACGAGGGCGACCCATTGTCCAATTCATGACGCCGCGTACGGAGGGGTTCGGCGCGCACCAGATTTCGCCGGTCGCGGTGATTACCGTGACCCATATGAGGTTGTGCTCCTGGCCGTAGTCGATAACGCCAATGGCGAAGCCGTCGCCCCGGTCCGTGACGGTCAGCGGGATAGGTGGATTGAGCTGGGTGAACATGTCCTGTGGCTTTCTGTGGGAGAGAGCCGGTAGAACGCCGGAAATTTGAGAAGGTTGCGCGCGTATCTACTGCGAAAACAAATTCACGTCTGCTGTGCCATGTGTGGTGCATCGCTTTTTGCAATTATTCCGTTTCGAAACAATGTCTGCAAGTGGGCGATGACCTCCGCTTGCGGAGGGGCATCGGCGCTTTGCGTTCCAGCGATGATGTCAGGGATCGAAAACCCCGCCGGTTCAGAGGATAGGCGACGAAGGATGGGCGCGAAGTTCGCGGGGAAGTCCAACAGACCATTGTCGCACGGCAGGCTCACCCGACCGCCGGATGCGATGAAGCGCAGCGGCGGCATCACCACAAGAAACCTGTCCGTCGCCGACGCGGCTGGCAGGGGCAATACCGGATCGGGTTGCCATCCGGTATAGGGTCCTTGCGTCAGTGATGTCAGCCAGGGAGTGCTCATCGATTCCGGCTCGGCCAGCGTTTCACTCACCAGGGTTTGAAATTCGGCAAGGCGGTCGCGCATATAGTCTGACACCGTGTCAGGAAGGTTCCCGTGCGCGTCATCCAATGTGACGGGAGGTCCTCCGCGCCAGCTGTCGTGAGACGCCGCGAACTCCTGGAGCAGGGGGGCCAATTGGTCGAACAGGTTTCGGGGGGCAAAATAGAGGTTCAGCGCGAGCGAATACCCGACGCCGCGGGCGGCGTGCCACGCGCCGGCCGGCAGGCACAGAAGGTCGCCGGGGTTCAGCTCGACTTCCTGAAACGCCATATTGTCCGGCAGGGTCCCGACATCAATGTCGGCGGGCTCAGCGCGACCTTCGAAATAGGTCGCATTGTTATCGGGCCAGCGTTTGGCGGCCTCTGTGGAATAGATCCAGCGTTTCTTTCCCGCGATCTGAAGCGTCGTGGCGACGCGCCGGTCATAATGCATGGGTAATCCGGCGCCGTCTGGGGAGGCATAACAATTGACCCCGACTGTGCCGGTAAAGCTGAGGCGCGCGCGGATCGCCTGGGCCCAGCGGGCCAGGAAGGGATCGGCCATGTGAATATTGGTAATGCAGATCGTGGCGCCTGATTTCAGCAGATCGCTGGCCTCACCCAGTTGCGCTGAAAACATGGGCTTGCGGCTGCCAGTTTTTTCCCCGCCCGCGAATGAGGCGGTCAGGTTGAAGCGGGGATCTTCGATATGCTGCCCTCTTGCGAGAGCCAGCCTCAGTCTTTCCATGCTGAAAATATGGTCAAACTTCCCTGCATGTCCTTTCACATGCAGGGACTGACGCGCGAAATAGCGATCCACAAAGTCTTCGCATGATACCGGGCTTAACAATTCTGCCAGTTCGCGGCCGTTCAGGGCGGCGGGCGCATCTGGGCTTGCCGGCCTGGCTGGATCGCGCAGCGAGCTGAAATCTGTCATTCGGTCGGACCTCCCCGGTCTCGGGCGCTTTTTGCATTGCCCTGAGACCTAGGCAGATAATCCCAATCCGGCGATGGGACAAGCATTGCGGGGAAGAGTTGGCGTGACAGACGCCGACAGACAATTCAAAAAAATGGCAGACCGCGTTTGCGGCCTGCCATCGGATTGGGTCTGGATGCCCGGATTATCGGGCGGGGAATGCATTCGCGCCGAGGCGATTATTGTTCCGGAGTTTCTTCCGGTTCTTCAACGTCCACGGTTGGAACTTCGACTTCTTCTTCGACCATCACAACTTCAGGCACGAGCACCGTTTCGGTTTCTGTGCCGACATTCACTTCGCCCGTATCGACATCATATTCGGGGATCTTGCCAGCTTCGGCGTCAATGGCGACATCCACATCCGGCAGCTTGCCGGGCTCTGTCTGGTCCACATCGATCAGCGTGGAGCCGAGCCAGACGGCCCCGACGAGGGCGACAACGGCGACGGCGATTCCAATGACTTTTCCTGTACTCATGTTCGGGGTCTTCCTTCTTGTGCTTTGTTGCGCAGTTCAGAGCGCTTGCGAACATAACGGGGCTGTAATCGAATGGTTCCGGCCAGCACTCGTTCCAGCACGGGCGTCCGGAGCGGCGGGGCCGTCCGGGTGTATGGGCTGAATTACGGAGAAAGCCGGCTCAGGGCGGCGCGCGGGCCGGGCCGACCCGGCCGACCGGCGCATGGCCGAACTGGTCCCGAACTGGTCCATAAAGTGTCCATAAGATGTACAGACTGGTCCAGACAAAAGCGGACGGGACATTGAGGCCACAGGGCAGGTCGCTTGCCAGAGCGGGGCTCTGCCAGCGCGGTACACGCGGCGGCGTATAAGTGTACGCATTGTCCGGCGTCGGCGCATCGCCGATATAGCGAATGACCACATTGCCGTATTTGTCGACCGTGACGAAGACGCGCCGCCCGGTGCGTTTGCGCCAGGCCGTCAGCCGCACAAGGTTCCACCACAGCCAAGGCCAGCAGAAGGCCCAGACATGGGCAAAGAAGGGGCGATAGGCCGGGTCCATGCGGGGGAGTGTGGCATGGTGGGGCGGCCTGTCGGATATCTTGCCTGCGTCGTCCTGCCCGATGGCGAAGTCATCCGGGAGCCCATCTCCTGAATTTGCCACCGCAGCGCGCGGCGCTTTGTGCACCGCCTGCGCGCCTGACGGCACAGGTCGCGCCCGCCGCGGCATTCAGAGTTGGACCCCAGACCGCTATCGCGGCCGGGGGGTGACGCATGAGGAGAGCGCGGGATGTATCCAGCAGGGTCGCAATCGCCGCGCTGGCCCGCCTAGCTTCGCGACGGATAAATGCCTTGCGTCACGATACACTGCTTCAGCGCGAGATAGGGTGGCATATTGTTGCCGGCGGTGGATTCGCCCAGCGGGTCTGCCCCGCCGTCATGGGCCAGCGCCGGGCCGGCAATGTCAGACTCCGTTCCGCCGCGCTCGCCCTGTCGCCGGTCGGTCAGGCCGGGGCCCTGGCCTGCGCCCACCATGACGCGCCCGCGAAGATCCGGCAGGGCGAAAGTCGTGCGCCCGTCGCCGCCATACATTGTGCCGAGCAGGGAGAAGAGGGCGGTATTCTCGGCAATCGGCAGCAGGCGGCCATCGGCCTCCATCATACCGCGCGGACAGAAATTGAAGCCCACCGTGACGATCTCGCCGAGATAGTCATCCATCCCCGCCTCGGCGGCAGGCGCAGCCCCCGCCATGAGTGCGCCAGTCAGTGCTGCCACAATCGCAAATTTCTGAATCATTGTGTGTCCCCCTCTATGGATGGCGGACAGTCTAGGCAGCTTTGGAAAAGCGGCAAGAGGGAAGCGCGTTGGGGCGGATCAGGGACCGTCGTGTCGCATGTCCGAAGATACCTGCGCAGGCAGGTATCCATCTCCTGTCATTGCCTCATATGCGCGGGGAAAGGCTCCGAGATGGGCTCCTGCGTCCGCAGGAGCCTCCGGGAGGAGAGAATATTCGTAGGGCGGGTCATGACCCGCCAGACGGCAAGAGCGGATGGCGGGTTACGCTTCGCTAACCCGCCCTACCGGGTGGCACTAATAATGCGGCGGGGGCCGGTCCACGGGGGCCGCGTCGCCGGGTGACCGCTCGCTGTCGGCGACGCGCTCGGCGAGGCGCGCGACCTGTCGCTCCAGCCGGTCGATCAGCTTCCATTGCGCCGTGATGGCGGCGTTGAGGTCCTCAATCGTCTGGTCCTGATGGACCACACGCATTTCAAGCTCGTCGAGGCGGGCGGAGTCCGGTGAGGGGCTGTCAGTCATGATGGAGGGATTAGCGCTGCTGGCGGGGCGTGGCAATGTCGAGCCAGCGGGCGGCGACAGCGGCTGCGGCGATAATGTGCGGGGACAGGGTGGGCTCGGGCAACGCCGATACCCTCCATTCAGACCCGGGGATCAGTTCAATAAATCGGCCCGTCTATTTCCACTGGAGCGTAGTGTCCGTCCTTGTCGACAAAAGTAGAAAACGTCCTTCGTTGTTCCGGATTATGAAGACGGAACATCTTTATATGGTGAAAACCTGCTTCCACTGTATCTGAATAAAGTCGAAATTTCAGGTCGTCAGTTGTCATTTCGCAGGTGATGGCTGCAAAATCCAGCTTGAAACAGTCGTCCAAAATTTTTTGCTGAGCTCTTGGAAAGTGTTCTTTATACATCTCATTGTAGTGAGGTTGAAAATAGCGAATTAGTCCCGCCTCTGCGAGACAAACGACTTTTTTGAGATTGGGTGGGTTGTCGACAATGCTGTCCAAACGCTCTTTCTCGACTTGAGCATCGTCGGCGACGTCGGCAGAGCCATCGAATTCAGTGAAGAGGAGTGGTTTTTCGTAATTTGCGAGAACAACGACTATCTCCGCGTCCGGCTCGTTCTTTAAGGTATCAGCAAAAATCCTTTGCAGGGTTGCATGGTTTCTCAAGCGGTCCAGAGCGTTTCGGTCGCCCTCCGCTCCGAATGCCTGACCGACATACAGAACCTTGCAATCCGAAAACTCGGTGCCGGCCAGCTTTCTCTGCGCTACCAGATTTGCGGGAAAGTATCGTGAGACTTCCCCATTTTTCTGTACGGCGAGAATGCTTCGATGCGGGTAGTCTTCTAGAACCGCGCGACAACCATCTTCAAGGTGGAGGATGTCGAAGTATTGCTTCGTTGTTACGACGCCAGCTTTTCTCAAACACAGTTCGCCGCTGAGAATGGCAGTGTTTCCGACGTGATTTATCTTTTGTGCATCAGGATTGAACCAGAGATTTGGTCTGCTGCAGATTATGTAGATGTGACACTTTTCAAGAAACGCTTCTGTGACCTTGTCGATAGTCAGAGATTTGTCGGTTATTTGTTGGGCAACAACTACAGCAATTTCACTGTGAATCAGTCCCAAACAAAATTCACTCACAAATTTTCGTTTTGGCTGAGGCGGCGCATCAATCCTCAACATAAATCTCTCCGCCCTTGTCCATAAACTCGCGGCTCTTCTCTTCCATCCCCTTGCGCGCTTCGGCGGCCTGCTTTTCTAGATCCAGCCGTTCGTTTTCGCTCATGCCTGCCGCATATTCCCGCACTTCGGCGGTGATTTTCATGCTGCAGAATTTGGGGCCGCACATGGAGCAGAAGTGGGCGACCTTGTGGGCCTCTTTGGGCAGGGTCTGGTCGTGGAAGTCGCGGGCGGTTTCGGGGTCGAGGGCGAGGTTGAACTGGTCTTCCCAGCGGAAGTCGAAGCGCGCGCGTGAGACCGCATCGTCGCGCACCTGCGCGGCGGGGTGGCCCTTGGCGAGGTCTGCCGCGTGGGCGGCGAGGCGGTAGGTGACGACGCCGACTTTCACATCGTCCCGGTCCGGCAGGCCCAGATGCTCCTTGGGCGTCACATAGC
>NZ_DGNK01000009.1:3095-3290 GCF_002388935.1 Hyphomonas sp. UBA4494 | reverse complement strand
CGCCCGTCGCCATCGGCCATATCGATCAGCGCGTCGCGCGCTGCAGGCTCCACCGGAAGCTTCTGCTCCTCGATGGCCTCGGCGCGATCAATCAAGAGACTGAGACCTTTCTCGTCCAGGCGTTTGAGCACCATGACCTGACAGCGCGACAGGAGCGCACCATTGATTTCAAAGCTCGGATTCTCGGTGGTCGCC
>NZ_DGNK01000009.1:0-3086 GCF_002388935.1 Hyphomonas sp. UBA4494 | reverse complement strand
CGACAAAAGGTAGGAAGCCGTCCTGCTGGGCTTTGTTGAACCTGTGAATTTCATCAACGAACAGCAAGGTTCCCTTCCCGGTCGAACGCCGTGCTTCCGCGCGCTCGAAGGCGGCCCGCAGATCTTTCACGCCGGAAAAAATGGCGCTGATTGCCTCGAATTCCAAATCAGTTTCGCTGGCGAGCAACCGCGCAATGGTCGTCTTGCCGACGCCAGGTGGCCCCCAGAATATGATGGACGATAACCGGCCAGCTTCCAGCATGCGCCGCAAGGGTCCGTCAGGCCCAAGCAGGTGATCCTGCCCGACCACGTTGGACAAGGTTTGCGGACGCAATCTGTCAGCCAGCGGCTGAGGCGCACCTTCCGAAAGGCCCGAGGCAGAGAATAGGTCGTTCATGAGCCCGTTCTAGGCCCGATTGCAGAGCGTGATAAGGTGCCAAGTGGAGGAGACACAAAATGACACTCGAGATCACACCATCCGGGCAGGCATGCGGCGCTGAGATTCGCGGCGTTAACCTGTCTGCGCCGCTGCCCGCCGAGATCGTTGCAGATATTCGCGCGGCCTGGCTTGAACATCAGGTTCTCTCCTTTCCGGACCAATCAATGAGCGACGCAGACCTGGAACGCTTCACATTGTATTTTGGTCCCTTTGGAGAGGACCCATTCATTGCATCGATCCCCGGTCATCAGCACATAATCGCGGTTCAGCGCGCGGCCGACGAAACGGCACCGATCTTCGCAGAAAGCTGGCACACTGATTGGAGCTTTCAGGCCGCTCCGCCAAGCGGCACCTGTTTGTTCGGCATTACCATTCCGCCGCGGGGTGGCGACACGCTATTCGCCAATCAATATTTGGCGCTGGAGCAGATGCCCACGGAACTGCGTGAAAGGCTGGACGGCAAGAAAGCCATTCATTCCGCCAAGAACGCTTACGCCCCAGACGGCATGTATGGAGGGGCAGATAAAGCGAGCGGGCGCAGCATGACCATCATCGCATCCACTGCGGCACAGGCGTCTCATATACACGATATTATTAGAGAGCATCCTGAAACAGGTCGAGAGAGCGTCTTTGGCACGGCGGGCTATATTACAGGGTTCGAGGGCATGGCGCCCGACGAAGGTTGGGAATTGCTCGCTGAACTGTATCGCTGGCAAACCCGACCGGAATTTCAGTATCGGCATGTCTGGCAGGAAAACATGCTGGTGATGTGGGACAATCGCTGCCTGTTGCACATGGCAACCGGGGGCTATCCAGGACATGCGCGTCTGTTGCACCGCACAACAATTGGCGCGGCCTGATAGCTAGCCCACTGCCGGTTTCGCACGTACTGTGAAAAGAAAAACCGGGAGGAAAGCATGGCCGATACAGAGTATGAGGCGGAAGGCACAATTCCAGATCCCTGGAGCCTGCCGCTCGAAACCTTTGATGTCTCAAAGGCAGAGATATTCCTGAACAATAAGCAGGGGGAGTATTTCCGGCGACTGCGCAAGGAAGCGCCAGTCCATTATTGCCCGGAAAGCTCTGTCGGCGCGTATTGGTCCGTCACGAAGTATCATGACATCATCGCGGTCGATTCAAATCACAAGACTTTTTCATCTGAACCCAGCATCGTGATTGGCGACCCGAGCGACAATTTCCAGCCGCCCATGTTCATCGCTATGGACCCGCCAATTCATGACATCCAGCGCAAGGTGGCCCAGCCTGCTGTCGCACCGACCCAGCTCTCAGAACTCGAAGACCTGATCCGCCAACGTGTGTGCACGATCCTGGATAGCCTTCCTGTTGGCGAGGAATTCGACTGGGTAGAAAAAGTGTCAATCGAACTGACGACCCAAATGCTGGCGACATTGTTCGACTTTCCCTTCGAGGACCGCCACAAGCTGCCATTCTGGTCGGATGTTGCCACCACAAGCGATGCGGTCGGCATTGTCGGGACCGACATGGAGTGGCGCATGAAGCATTTGAATGAATGCGTAGGCTATTTCACCGAGCTCTGGCGCGAACGGGCGGAACAACCGCGAAAGTTCGACTTCATATCGCTGCTTGCCCATAGCGAAGATACAAAGAACATGGTCGACAATCCGATTGAGCTGCTCGGCAATCTGATGTTGCTCATCGTCGGTGGAAACGACACGACCCGGAACTCCATTTCCGGCGGGGTCTATTTCCTGAACCAGTTTCCTGACGAGTACGACAAGCTTCGAGCCGATCCGTCCCTGATCCCGAATATGGTTTCGGAAATCATTCGCTACCAGACGCCGTTGGCACACATGCGACGCATTGCAACCGAAGACACCGAACTTGGCGGCCAGAAGATACGCAAGGGCGACAAGGTCGTCATGTGGTATGCGTCAGGCAATCGCGATGAAGATGTCATCGATGATCCCGATGATTTCCGCATCGACCGAGACAATGCGCGGCGACACCTGTCTTTTGGTTTCGGCATCCATCGCTGCATGGGGAATCGCGTTGCGGAGATGCAATTGCGCATTCTGTGGGAAGAAATCATGAACCGGTTCGAGCGGGTCGAAGTAACGGGAGAACCCACGCGGGTCCTCTCCAATTTTGTGCTCGGCTATGAGAAACTTCCGGTTATTCTTCACGCGAGAAAAGACAGCTAAACGCTCAGGTTTTGGCCGGAATGCCCTACAAACATGCCTTGCGCCCCGGAGTTCAAATACCGTCGGTACGGGTAATCGACTCGTGGCGCAATTCATGCATTAAGATCGGCAAAGGCGCAGAATGCGTGGGTTTCCAAGGGTATGTTTGTCATGTTTTCAAATACGAAAAACGGACCGGTTCTGGTTCTGGAACTGAATGAGCTCTGCCCCCCCATCATTGATCGCATGATGGATGATGGCGAGCTTCCGAACTTCCGTAAGCTCCATAAGAGCTCAGACGTCTATGTTACCCATACCGACGACCCGACTTTGGAGCCGTGGGTACAATGGCCTACTTTCCACACGGGGCAAACGGAACACGTACACGGCGCTACAGAACTCGACGAAGGGCACCTGATCAAGACGCCCCGCATCTGGGACGCGCTGGCAGAAGACGGCATCGACAGCATCGTTTTCGGGTCGAT
>NZ_DGNK01000017.1:181012-202289 GCF_002388935.1 Hyphomonas sp. UBA4494 | reverse complement strand
CTTCGGAGAAGTCTTCGTGGCCTGGCGTATCGAGCAGATTGAATACCAGACCGTCGAACTCGAACGTCATGACCGAGGCAGAGACCGAGATGCCGCGATCCCGCTCGATCTTCATCCAGTCCGACGTCGTGCGGCGAGCCTGCCCACGCGCAGCAACTTCACCGGCTGCGCGGATGGCACCGCCAGCAAGCAGCAGATTCTCCGTCAGCGTCGTCTTACCGGCGTCCGGGTGGGAGATGATGGCAAAGGTGCGCCGGCGGGCGGCTTCCTGTTCATGGGACATGTGATCTGGGCTCTTTCGTGCTGGGCAGAGGCCCTAGCCCATTTGAACCGCCGAATGAAGCACCAGTATCAGGCTGCGTTCGGCCAGATCTCTCGCACATCCGGGGCTTTTCCCTCGCGATGGTGCCGGTCCCGCAGGGATTCCAGGATGGTTTCTGGCAAAATGGTCAGGCGAGGTTCGCCGACAACGTCCCCGAAAATCGGGAAAAGCACAGCATTGGCACCGGTCTTGGCGATGATCAGGGACCCAAGATCCTGCAGGAGGGAGTCTTCCAGGGGAATGTGCTCTTTCAGATGCTCGCCAACGACCCGGCTGGCGAAATTCAGCGCTTCGCGTGCCCGCATGCCGTAAGGGTCTCCGCAGCCAAGCGACTGCCACCGTTTGGCAAGGTGCATCTCGGGTATTTCGATCTCGGTGATCTGATCATTTATCAGAAACAGCATGACTTGGCGCGCCCCAACTAGAATTCAGGCCGAAGCTGCCCTCTCACGGTTAATAAAGACCTACTGCCGGTTAAAGAGTTCTGTGAATCTGCGGCCTTGGTTGGCGCCTATTCGGGACTGTCCACATGCTCGGTCAGGAAGTGCCTGCCGTCCCGGTCCTCGATCTCGATAGCCCAAAGATCGGGGTCGCGATCCCGCGCCTTGCGCACATGGGCGTCCACAGTCGCTTCCTCAGGCCCGATCCCCTGCACACGCAGGTCAATAAAGATGCGTTCGCCCTCCATATTCATGCTGGGCACATAGACAGCCGCAGTGCCATCCAGACGCGCGACCTTGATCAGAACATCACCACGTTCGGCGTCGCCCTTTTGCAGTACAAATGCTGCTGCGCCCGCAACCTGCGCCCGCCGGACCAGTGCTTCGACCCAGAGCTTCGTGGGCAATCTTTCCATCATCATGGTCCGAAATCCTGTTGCGGGCCGCCTGCCCGGTCGTTGCGGATGGGAAGCTTCATAGACGCGTTCAGGCCAATCCGGAAAGCGGTTAGCTTACTGTGCGGCGTCTTCCATAGGCTGGATGTCGGCCGGGTTGGCGCGTGGCAGGCTCACTTCGACCTTGGTGCCCTTGCCGGGCGTGGAGTCGATCACGACCTGACCGCCATGCAACTGGGCGAAGGAATTCACCACGGCAAGACCCAGCCCGGTGCCCTGACGACCTTTGGAATTGCTGCCTTGAGAGAATGGCTCAAGCACACGGCGGACATCTTCCGATGACATACCAGCGCCCTTGTCGGTGACGCTCAGCACGGTCGCATTTCCTTCGTCGCGCGCATCCAGCGTGACCGTGCCGCCGGAAGAGGAATACTTGATCGCATTGGAAACGAGGTTCTGCCAGATCTGTCGCACGGCGCGCGCATCAGCTTCCGCCCAGACTTCGCTGGTTGCCTTCAGTTTCAGTTTGACGCCAGCACGTTCAGCCTGGTTGTCGAGCTGTCTCAGGATGGATTGCGCAGACGCCGTCAGGTCTACCGGCTCCGGCTCCAGCCGCTGACGGTCGGCCTCGGCCTTCGCGAGGTCCAGAATATCATCGACCAGCAAGAGCAGGTCCTGTCCGCTCTCATGAATGATTTCCGGATAGTCCTTGTAGGGCTCAGGCATCGGCCCGCGAATGCCGGCCCGCATCATGTCGGCATAGCCAAGAATGGCATTGAGCGGGGTTTTCAGTTCATGGCCAAGGGACGCGAAAAAGGCCGTCCGACCTTTCAGGCGCGCTTCAGCCTCTTCCAGTCTGGCACGTGTATCCAGCGTCATCGCCCGCGCCTCAGTCAGGTCCCGCAGCACCAGCACCGCACCGGCCTCATGGGCTTCCGCGACGAATGCCACCTCGCGCCCATTGCTCAGGGTGACTTCGCCATGCGTACGGCCATTGGCGGGCTTCAACAGGCTGACTTCCTTTTCGTCCTGCAGCAGGTTCGCGAGCAAGCCGCCCGCCCTCACATTGTCCAGGCCCAACAAGTCGCCGCTGAGCGTTCGGATACGACCAAACTCAGACACATCCAGCAGCAACAGGCCGGACTCTTCCGGCAGGCCCACATCCTGTCGGATTGTCACCATCTCCGTCGTCGTCTCTGCTGGCATTGCAGCTTCTTCCTCGCGAGCCTTCAGGAACGTCCAGGCCAGCAATCCGATCATGACCAGACCTGCAAAAGCCAGCAACATGGCCGGCACCTGATACGCGCTTTCCGGATTGGCGGGCGGCAACAGGCCGAGCCGCACCATGACGGCGGTGGCAAGGAAGGCGAACGCCCCGAAAATGGCAGCTTCGGCCGCCATGCCGGGCTTACCCAGATTCATCGCCGTCAGCGGTGCGATGGCAAACAATATGGTCAAAGGCGACAAGGCCGCACCGGTCGAGGCGATACCGAGCATGGCCAACAGTGTCCAACCGATCACCAGAAATGGCCCGATGAGATCCTCAGCGCGTATTTTGGAATGCAACAGCGCTGCCCCCACCACGCCCGGAAGCGCAGCGAGGCCGAGTCCGGCCAGGAGCGCGTTATCGGCAAGCCCGCCTATTAACGCTGAGATCCCCAGTGCCACTGTCAGGACGAGCCAGACAAGATGGATGAACTGTAATCTCTTTCGCATCAGTTCGGGCAAGTCGTTAACACCCCGGTGAGATTCCTTAGGCATTCTGCCTGTGTCACGCATACTTTGCTGTATTTGTAATGTGTGCAGCAGGCAAGGTGAGGTTCCCCATGGGGGGAAGTTCATGCAACACTGTCGCGTGACGCGTGAGGGAGAAGTAGCACATGAAATCCATCAGAATGATCGGTACTGCAGTGGTTGCCCTTGGCTTGGCCATGGGGGCATCAGCGCAGTCAGGGGACCCGATTTCGGAATCGGCCGCCGTATATGGGACATACCAGTCCGATGTCACGGATGTGAAAGAGAAGCCTTTCGCCTCCGCCAAAGACATCGACCACGCCCTGAACTCTCTGGGCGGGCACAATCCCGACCAATTGTCGAAGGGGTGGATCTCCTATTCCGCCTTGATCGCCTCACAGGACCCTGAATACCGGGCCGCTGTTCGCGACATTGCAAGTTTCTACGGCAACGACGCGCTGCTGACCGGCCTGAAGAATGACGTGCGCTATGCACGCCAGCTCAGTGGCGGCGACAATGCGGTCAGCTCATCGCTCGCCGCAACAGAAGCCGACAGCCAGCGCCTCAGCGCCACGGCGGCCTATGTGAAAGAACAAGCTTACAGCCTGCAAGGCTCCGGCTGGGCGAAAGCCAAGATCGGAAACTCCGGCGCAAAAGCGACACGACTGAACAGCATCCAGACGGTCGGCACGCCCGCCCGCGGCCAGCTGATCTCCGCCTTCTCGGCCTCTGACATAGACAGCATCTTGGCCGGTGCCGGACGTTCCGGCGCGCCATCGCTGTGGGACAATGTCTCCGGTGCAGCTGACGCAATTCGCTTCCCGGCCGCCGTTACCAGCGGCCTTGGCCTGTCCAAGAAAAAGCGTGTGCAGTACGGCAAGGAGCCTGTGGCCGACCAGATCGCCACGCTTGCCGCCTACCGCATCCTCGGCCAGACGGCCGCCTCGTCCAGCCAGGTAAACTCCGCCATGGCTGAGCGCGAAACCCGCGGTTGCCTGAACATGGCAAACCTGAACCTGCAGCAATGTGTTGCTGCAGCGAACCAGCAATATGAAGTTCCGTTCTGCATTGGGGAGCACGCGCTCGCCGACGTCGGACAATGCATTGGCGGCGTCTACCAATAAGCCCCAGCAAACAAGTCTCTCTCTCGCCCCCGGCACCACAATCGGTACCGGGGGTTTCTTTTTTAGAGAAGATGCCCCATCTGGCGGTCATGACCATTGCTGAAACTGCTGATGAAATCCGTGAAGAGTTTTCCTGGCTCGACGACTGGGAAGCGCGCTATGCGCACATCATCGATCTGGGTAAGGCGAACCCCGCGCTAGAGCCGGAAGAGCGCACCGAAGAGACGCGGGTGCGTGGCTGTGCGTCACAGGTCTGGATGGTGACCGATCTTGAGGACGGTCGCATGAAGGTGCGGGCAGAATCCGACGCGATGATCGTATCCGGTCTGATCGCCTTGCTGGTCCGGCTCTATTCCGGCGCGCAGCTGGAAGAAATCAACGGATTTGACGCCAAGGCCCTGCTGGACGAGATCGGCGTCAGCGGCGCGCTCACGGCTCAACGCTCGAACGGCCTCGCCTCCATGCTGGAACGTATTCGCCATGATGCTCAGGCCGGGCTGTCGACCACTCGCGAAAGCTCGTAGGCCACGGCCAATCGGGCAAGCGCCTCCTGCGCAACCTGTTTCACATGTTCGGCTTTCATGCGCCACCGCGCCGTCAGCGCTGTGACAGTTGCCCGGTCGATCAGCAAATCCTCCAGCTGTCGCATGGCCAGCACACCCATCTCTGTTTCCAGCTCGGCCAAACGATCCGACGCGCGCTGGTGTGTGGATTTGTCGAAGACCGGGCGTGCGCGAGCGGAAGCCGGTTGGCTGGCGCGAATGAACTCATCCCGGTAGCGCCCCGCCGCCGCACTTTGTCGGATCACTTCCGGCGCATGCGTGTCGGCAACCAACTCAACCATCAATCCATGTCGACAATCCGCGCGCACATTCAGCCAGTCTGACGGCCGGGAGGTTGCACGCGAATCCAACTCAACCATCAGTGTGGGTCCGGCGGCCAACCTGTCCGGAAACGCGACCTGCGCCCGAAGGCACGCGTCCGCCTTCAGCCGCGCGATAATGTGCGGCGACACCCAACCGGCGACTTGTCGCCGTGTGTCCGGGCCGCGATAGGCCAGATATGTCTGCCGCACCGGCGCAACCATGCCACCATGCGTCAGCACCGTCCGCAACCGATACTCGGTCAGGATCCTCCGCATAGTCATTGCCTAGACCGCCATCGCAGCGCCATCGAGCACGACCACGCTCGACAGGCCGACGGCCAATTGCTCGATCCAGACATCGAAATCCGGATCATCGCGGCAATCCTCGATGAGGTTGCAGCCATAGGCGACAGTGGTGCGATCACGGTTGAAGGCGCGGGCCACGCGGCTGAGGCTCATGCCCAGCGCCGTGCGCAACAGATACATGGCAATCTGGCGGCCACGCGCTTCTGCGGGGGAACGGCGTTGGCGGCTGAGGATCGCTTCAGTCTTCAGGCCCAACGCGTACGCTGTCAGTGCAGCGGCGAGATACGCTCTGTCCTCGTCTTTCTGGGGATCGAAATCCTGCATGTCTTTCTCCTGTGATGACAGGCATCAGACTACCCGCTTTCTTGAGGTGTAGGATAACTTTCCCAATTATATACGTGACAAAGCACGTATCAGAGGATAATGATTCTATGCGTGACAGGCCGGAACTTGATCTAAAAATAGTGGAGGCAGTAGCGCTCGATGTGCTGCTTGGCTACGGCGATGATCTTATGGATTGTCGCCTTGATGCTGCTCGCGAGCTCGCAGAAGCTGTTGTTCAATTAGTCCGACAAGCGCGCCCTCAAGAGCCTGTGCATTCTTGATTAAGATGTCGATTCGTTCGGTCATGCTTTGCAGTAGGCTGAGCGGCACTTGCTTTCCTTCTGGCGTGATTTTTCGCTTTTTCGCATGGCCGTCCAGTTTCAATTCTTGTGGCATGTTTCCTCTCGTGTCTCGCAACAGCCACCCTTTCTCGGGAACAAATAGCCAAGTGCTGTGCGCAAGCAGATCGCGCCAACGGTTGGTTTCTATGATGTTTGTCTTTAGCTCTTTGAAGGCCTTCTCATTCAGCGCGAAGCCCCTCAAGAAAGCAATTTCTTGGATGAGGTCCAGCCTATCGGGTATTCTGGGCTCACGGATTGCAACTCTTCCCACTACGTCATCCACACCCATGATAGTGTAGATGCATTGTTGCACCTGGGTTTCGAAATAAGCCCACTTAATGAGGATACGGCCAATTTCTAAGGTGTAGTCGTCAGGCAAATCGTGCTGAGTGATAATCATGACCAAGTCCAAAGAAGACAAAGATTTCAACGAAACCCTCAAGCGGCTTATGGAGAAAGACCCAAAGCCGCATGGGGAGATGAAGAAGGGGCGCGAGCCGAAGCCCGCGCCCAATCAAGGAAGTGTTAAGCAGAAGCGTACTTGATAGGTACACCTGCGGATCCAGCGACAAGGTTGATCGCATGCACGCAATCGTTCTTGTTGAAGTATCCCTCGCCAGCATTGGCGATCTTGCGGTTGTTGGCCGCATAGAGAGTCCAACGCCACTGGTTGGCAGCGTCACGATAGACGTAGTAGTACATGGAGAAGTCTCCTTTGGTTGAGTCGCATCAACGGTATCTTTTTGAATACCGCCACGAAGGAGCAGAGTGGTCCCTTGAGATACGGGCTCGCAATCTGGACGACGCCAAGGCGAGGTTAGCCGCCATACCTTGGTCGCAGTACAGAGGCGAGATTGTAGCCTCAGGCACCATTCCACTCGGAACCGGAATGAGACGCCTTTGGGGGCGAATCACCCGGTTCCGACTCGGAGTTTAGGGGACTCCAAGGTTAATGACAGCTTGCGTTTTCCCCATTTGTTCACGGGGTGCGGTTCTTATACCAACGCTTGAAGCGCTTCACTCGCTGCTTATGCGAGACGGGCTTCACCAGTCCGCCGATATGTCAGGCGCTTGCCACCGATCATCTGGAGCAACTGGTTGTGACGCTCAGTGTCATCAACGCCGAGCTTGGTGCGGCGGTTATAACGGAAGTCAAATTCGGTCAGGTAGCGTTGCAGGTGAGCTTCGCCGCAGTGCTGGTAGACTCCAATCATGCCGCGCTTGAAGATGGAGAACACGTTCTCGATTGAGTTCGAGTTCACGTCGCCACGGGCATACTCGCCAGCGGAGTGATTGGTGGTCTGGTGACGGGCGAACTCTTGGCCTGTCGTCGTGTAGAGGCGGGATTCATCGGTGTGCAGGCGCGACTTGCGGTCTGCATTCTTCACGAGGATCTCACGAACGGTTTTCTTGGTGGCCACGTTCACATGAAAGGTGCGGGTCTGGCCGCCGCGCTCGATAAGGCCAACGATAACGCGCTTCTGCGCGCCGCCTGATTTGCCGGACTTGGTGTAAGGCGTTCTGCGGTTAGGCGACTTGTAAGGCACGTCACGCTTGCCGTGGTACATTTCGTCGGCCTCGATCACCTTGCCTTTGCCACCCAGAGGGCCGGACGTGCCGTCCTCTTTCATGGCTTCGCGGATGCGATGGAACATGAACCACGCAGTCTTGTAGGTAACGCCAATCGTGCGGTGCAACTGGTGGGCTGACATGCCCTTCTTGGAGGAGGTCAGCAGGTAGGTTGCCAGAAGCCACTTATGAAGCGGAACCTTGGAGCGCTCGAAGACGGTGCCGACCGTGACCGTGAATTGCTTGCGGCAGGCATTGCACTGGTACAGGCCCTTGCGCTCCTTGCCTTCAGGGTCCGCCGCAGATGGGCGGGAGCGAGCGCCCTTGATGGCCGTGACGTGCTTATCCCCGACGCATCCGCAGTGCGGGCACACCGCGCCATCAGGCCAGCGCTGGGACTCAAGATGCTCGCGGGCGGCGTCTTCGTTCTGGAAGATGGGGTTGGTCAGGTTCGTCATTTCGTTCTCCGTTGAGAACAATATGCTTTTTCGTCACTGCTTTGTCAAGTATATAATTAGGATAACTTTCCTATTACGACAAGTTGAATGCCCGCAATGTCTGGGGATTGCGGCGCGGGCACCGACAGGATTTCGAGGGATAGGGCCCTTGAACGCAAACGGCGCAGCCTTGTGGGCCGCGCCGTTTCTGCGTTTCATTGAACCTGGTTCGCTTCGCCTGCCTAGGCGGCGGCACGATCATGGTTGCCGGTGATGCCCTTGCCGGCCGGGTCCGGACGGCCCTTTTTTGGGCGGGCGCGCACCAGTTCATCATGGCAAAGCACTTGAGTCAGCTGACCGTCAGGTCCGGCCAGTGGCAATCGTGTCCAAGCATGCATGCGACCGTCTTCCTGTTCTATCATCCCGCCAACAGGCGCGCCGCGCTCCAGCGCTGCAGCGAGGCCGAGGCAATAGGCTTCGCCATGGTCGCCCAGGACATCCTCGATCTGGCGGCCACGGGCCTCCATACCGAAAATCTCACGCAGACGGGAACCAGCGATTCGAAACCGCCCGGTGCCGAAGCGATCGAACTCCACAATGGAGATACTGGCGAGCATGGCGCGGAACTGGCCCGGATCCATTGATTCGCGCCGCACGAGACCGTGCGAATCGCGCAAGCCACACCAGTATTCGATCAGCTTCTGCTGCGAATCGGTTACGCCTTTGAAGACATTCTGTTTGGTCATTTCAGTCACCCCCAGGTGATTCGATAGAATCACCTATCGCGCGAGTTGAGTCGCGGATCAAGAGTCCTGGTGATTTTTTCTTAACCATTCCTACCAAATGCTTTCATTTCGATGCCGAAACAAAAGTATTCGGTTTTGAATACTAGTCGCGCTCGGACTTACCGAGCCCCATTTGCTTGGCGAGCATTGAGCGTTGCTTCGAATAACCCGGCGCGACCATTGGATAATCGCCCGGAAGCCCCCACTTCTCGCGGTATTCTTCGGGCGTCATATCGTATTTGGTGCGCAGATGGCGTTTCAGGGATTTGAACTTCAGTCCGTCTTCCAGACAGATGAGATACTCCTCGCCAATGGATTTCCGGATAGATACAGCAGGCTTGAGTGGCTCCGAAATTTCGTCGGTCCCCCGCACACCTTCCAGCGATGAATGGACCAGCCGGATGAGTTGCGGCAGCTCTTCGGCTTGCAACGTATTGTTGCTCACATAGGCCGCAACAATTCTCGTTGTCATCTCCAGGAACTCAATCCTGTCGGTCATTGCATGCTCACTATCAGCCATCTCGCATCCCCGTCATTGCGATTAACCAATCGGGATTAGCTTAAGATTGATAATGACTCACGTATAAATCGCAGTAATTACTACACGATCCGGATTTAGCTCGCATACCACCGGTATGTTATATTTCGCCGTAAAGCTGATTATCCGGTCGTTATGAACGACAGAAGCAGGACAAAACCAAGCAGGATTGCGGTCCAGATCGCCATGCCGCTGGCAAGACCTCCACGGGCCAATTCGCCCCTTGGACTGAATGTATCCTCGATCCGCTCATAGGCCCGGCCGGTCAGCTTGAAGAAGATGGCGGACATGGCCGGCCCCACCTTTTGCCAAACCGTACCAGTCCATGTCGCCATACCATAGCCTGCCTTGCGGTAGAGCCAGTCGCTGTCGAGCACGACGCCCGGCTTCTCCGGTGGGTACCAGCCAAGGCGCTTCAGCATCACGAAGGCAAAGATGGCCAGCACGAGCAATTGCATCTGAGTCAATATATGACCCAGCGTGAACGGATGATATGCCATCGCCTCTTCGCGATATGGCAGCAGATTGTAGAGCCACTCATAGCCGAAGCCCGGAACAATCGCTGGCACACCCACAGCAATACAGATGAAGGAGGCGAGCCCCATGGCGAGCAGCATGTTGAAGGGCGCTTCTTTCACGCGCTTGCCGCTGTCATGGCCGAAGAAGGCGAAATATGGAATCTTGATGCCCGAATGCTCCAGCACACCGGCCGACGCGAACAAAAGCATCAGCCACACGATTGTGTAGCCTTCCTTGCCCACCGCGCTCATGGTCAGCGACTTGGCCGCAAAGCCCGAGAAGAGCGGGAAAGCCGAGATCGACATTGCACCAATGATACAGAAGATCGTCGTCCACGGCATGGACTTGTAGAGCCCGCCCAGTTCAGACGCCTTGGTCGTGCCGGTGCGATAGAGCACCGCGCCCATGCTCATGAACAGCAGGCCCTTGTAGATGATGTGGCAGAAGGCATGCGCCGATGCGCCGTTGAGCGCGAGCGCATTGCCGACCCCTGCGGTGCCGAGGCCGATGGCACAGATCATGAAGCCGACCTGGTTGTTCAGCGAATAGGCCAACACCTTGCGCAGGTCGTTTTCGATAACGGCGAAGAAGACCGGGAACACGGTCATCACGGCGCCGATCCAGATCAACGCGTCATGGCCAGGGAACATCCGCGCGAAAGCGTAGACGGCCAGCTTTGTCGTAAAGGCCGACAGGACAACCGCGCCGACCACCGTGGCCTTCGGATAGGAATCCTGCAGCCAGTTGTGCAGGAAGGGAAAGGCTGCCTTGATGCCCAGTGCAATGAAGACGAGCAGTGCGCCCGGCTCATTCAGGCTGGTGAAGGCCGAGATCGAAAGGTCGCCGCGCGACTGGTACACATAGCCAATGCCAGCCAGCAGCAGAACGCCGGACAGAATCTGGACGCCCAGATACCGCATGGAGGCGAAATAAGCAGCGCGCGTCCCTGCTCTCAGAATCAGGAAGACCGATGTAATGGCCGTCAGTTCCCAAAACACGAACAGGGTCATCATGTCGCCCGAGAAGGTCGCCGCGACGGCGGCCCCTGCATAGGCAATCGACATACCGTCCTGCAGACGGTCGTCTGTGTGCCACGCATAGATCGCGTTCAACAGCGCCGCGAGCAGGAATGCGAGGCCGAAAATGTAGCTGAGATTGTCGACCCGATAGAGAATCATCTCGATACCCAGCGCGTGGCCGGTCAACAGATTCACGTTCCGATCCGCGACCGAAATCAACAGGATGGCAATGATGGGCGCGGCAATGGTCAGTCCCTGACGCACGCGGCGAACAGGCAGGAAAAGGGCGCCAAGGCCGACAGCAATCAGGAGCCAGCCGGGATTCAGCACGGAGAGCAAACCAGTCATCAGTGCTCGTCTCCTTCGTCAGGATAGGTCGGGGCAGCGTCAGGCACGGCCGGTATATCCGGGTCGATATCCGACGGCGGACCGCCCGGATCACCATAATAGGATTCACTGCGACGCAGCAGTCGGCCCAGCGGCCAGCCCATCAGCACAACGAAAGCAAAAGCGGCAAAGCCCCACAGCGCATAGAATCCGGTCGCTTCGGCCATGTGAACATATTCGTGCCGATCAACGGCCAGATCGATGACAATCAGGAAGGCCGAGAGCAGGCCGATGCCCCAGAAGATCGCCGTTCCAGCGACTTTTGCCTCGGTCCATCCGAACAGGATCTTGGCCACAGGATGCACCCCGTCTTCTGACGGCGTGTGCAGCCGATGCGCCTTCTCTGCGGCGCGCTTCACGAAGCGTCCGCTGGTATCGCGGGTATCATTTGGCGTTTCGTCGCTCATGGCTGACCTCCAGTGAAGGCAGGGGATGACGGGGCTTCAAACGCAGGCGACAGGAAGTCCGCCAACGGCCCGACAAGGAAGAACAAGACGACACAAAGGCCCGCCGTCACGACCGGTGCTGCCACAGTGAAGAACGGCGCGCCGTCCGGTCGCTTGAACGGTTTCGGCTCTGGCGTGCCCGGCGTTGGCATCAGCGCCAGGATCGGGATCGGCAGCAGATACGCAATGTTCAATAGCGACGAAATGATCAGGACATAGGGTACAAAGCCTGTGCCCCGGTCGATCGCGCCCTGCATCAGCTCATATTTCGCCCACGCCCCCGCCATCGGCGGGATGCCGATAATCGACAGGGTCGCAATGAAGAAGGCGATGAAGACAATCGGCATCTTCCGGCCAAGGCCCTTCATGTCGGATATATTCGTCAGCCCGGTGGCGACATAGATGGCACCAGCGCACATGAACAATGTCATCTTGCCAACTGCATGCGCGGCGATCTGCAACGCTCCGCCCATGAATCCGGCCTGCGTGGCCAGCATTGCCCCCAGCGTGATGTAGGACAGCTGCGCAATTGTCGAATAGGCCAGTCGTGCCTTGAGATTGTCTTTGGTCATGGCGACGAGCGACGCAACGATGATGGTGAAGCACGCTACCCAGAGCACGAATTCGCGGCCCGGCGTCGCGTTCAGCAAATCCTCACCGAAAATGTAGATCGACACTTTCATCACGGTGAAGACGCCCGCCTTCACAACCGCGACGGCGTGCAACAGGGCGGAAACCGGCGTTGGTGCGACCATCGCATTGGGCAGCCAGAAATGGAACGGCATCAATGCCGCCTTGCCGATGCCGAAAGCAAACAGGATGAGCAAGGCGCTGGCCACGGCCGGATCGAGATTGCGTCCGGCAAGCAGGCCACCCTGAACAAAATCCAGGTTCTGGCCAGCCAGGGCCCAGGTCCACATGACCGCCATCAGGAACAGGCCGATGGATGTGCCTAACAGGGTCAGCAAATAGATGCGCCCGCCGCGCTTGGCCGCCGCATCGCCT
Source organism: Hyphomonas sp. UBA4494 (assembly GCF_002388935.1). Classification (NCBI taxonomy): domain Bacteria; kingdom Pseudomonadati; phylum Pseudomonadota; class Alphaproteobacteria; order Hyphomonadales; family Hyphomonadaceae; genus Hyphomonas; species Hyphomonas sp. UBA4494. Next base: position 189,733 of record NZ_DGNK01000017.1, on the reverse strand, counting down.
TTGTGCGCCACCAGTGGATAGGTCGACAGGGTCAGCACTTCATAAAACACAAACAGCGTGAACAGGTTCGCCGACATGGCGACACCCATCGCGCCGAATATGGCGATGGCGAAACAGATGTAGAAGCGCGTCTGGTTGCGTTCGCGGTTTCCACGCATATAGCCGATGGAATAGAACGAGTTGACGATCCAAAGGCCGCTGGCGACCAGTGCGAACAAAGCACCCAGCGGTTCCAGCTTGAACGCGAAATCGAGTCCCGGCGCAGCCTGCCCCACATAGAGTTCAGGCACCTCGCCGCCTGCCACTTTCATGGCAAGCGCGATGACCACACCGAACAGCACGGTCGCGCCGACCAGTGTAACGCCTTCACGGACGTTCGAGAACGCTCCCGTCACGGCAATGCCGATCGCAATCAGCAATGGCAGGCACAGGGCGGCCCAGATCAACAGCTCAGAGTTCATCAGAAGGCCTCCAGTCCGAACGCGGCCGCAGCGGCGTCACGCGCCAGTCCGAGCGGCAGTTCGGTCGTGATACCGAAATAGATGTTTGCAAGGGCCAGTATCCAAAGCGGCACAAGCAACAGGATCGGCGCTTCCTTGCGCGATTTGCGCGGATTGATCGGCGGCCGGAAGAAGATCGCCTCCAGAATGCGGCCCATATAGATCACCGCCAGGAAACTGGAGAACACGACAAAAACGACGCCCCACCACATACCTTGGTCGAACAGGGCGTAGCCGAGCTGGAGCTTTGACTGGAAGCCTGCGGTCAGCGGCACACCGATCAATGACAGCCCGGCGATGGCGAAGCCGGTCATTGTCCAGGGCGCTGTGCGTCCCAAGCCGGCGAAATCGCGAATGGTCGTGCCCTGGAATGTCAGGACTACGCCAGCGACTGCCATGAAGAGCGCACCCTTGATCATCGCATGGTTCAGCAGGTGGAACAGGCCCGCACTGACGCCTGCAACTGTGCCAATGGACACGCCGAGGATCATGTAACCGACTTGCGCAACAGAGGAGTAAGCCAGCGTCCGGCGCACATCGGTCTGGAAGACCGCCTGGAAGCTGCAGGTTATCATCGCAGCGAGGCCCAGCGGCATCAGCAAGTAGGTGAAAGTCGCCTGCTCGAATGCGAATTCCGGACGGAATACGGTGAACAGGAACCGGATCAGCGCATAGAGCGCAACCTTCGTCGCCGTAGCGGACAGGAACATGGTCACGAAGCTTGGTGAGTAGGCATAAGCGTTTGGCAGCCATTGATGCAGCGGCCAGACCGCTGCTTTCAGGCCGAGCCCGACAATGATGAACGCAAAGCCCGCCTCAACACTGCGATTGCCCGCGAGCGAAGGCAGCATTTCGGCAATTTGAGCGATGTTCAACGTACCCGTGGCGGAATAGAGGAAGCCCACACCAATAATGTAGAAGCTGGCGCCGAGCGTACCCATGATGAGGTAGTTGAACGCGGCCGGAAGAGCGCGGCGATCCCGGCCCGCCCCCAGCGCGACCAGCACATATGTGGAAATCGACGAAATTTCGAGGAAGACGAAGAGGTTGAACGCATCTCCCGTGATCGCAACGCCGCTGAGGCCCGCAAAGCAGACGAGAAAGGCGGAGTAGAACAGCGGGTGCTTGCGCTCAGGGATCTCTGCCTTGACCGTCGGCCATGAAAAGATCGTGGACAGCACACCAATGGCAGCCACCAGCAACAGGATCATGGAATTGAGCGCATCAACCCGAAGCGTGATACCGATGGGCATGGGCCAGTTGCCAACGTCATAGCCGACGACGCCAACCGGAGAGGCCTGCACCTGTCCCACGAGGATCAGCGCGCAGAACAGCGAAAACACTGTGGCCGCAATACTGATCAGCCAGGATAGCCGACCACTTGGCAGGATCGCCAGCAGAGGCGCCAGGAACAACGGCACCATGATCAACAGTGCGGGTGCGTGAAGCAACGCCCAGCGGGGCGCGGTATCCAGAAGCAGGTCGATCATGCCAGTGCCTCTTTTTCAGCTGCTTCCTGTTCGGCTTCCTGAGCGATGGCGGTCTGCATGTCGATCTCGCGCACTTCATCTGCCTCGATTGTGCCATAGGCTTCGCGAATACGGACGATCAGGGCGAGCCCGACCGACAGGGTCGCGACGCCCACCACAATCGCGGTCAGCATCAAGACGTGCGGCAAGGGGTTGGAATAGGTATGCACCAGATCGGCCACGCGGTCGCCACCAGCAGACGCCGTGAGTACGGCATCGACCGCTGCGTGAGGAACTTCTTCGCCATGACCGCCGCCATGACCCCCAGATGTGTCAGGATCCATCAGGATCGGGGCGGTGCCACCGGCCACAATGCCAAGGGTCACGTAAAACAGGCAGATAGATGTCTGGAACAGGGACAGGCCCACCAGCCGCTTGATCAGATTTCCGGACGCAAACGTGATGTACAGGCCGATCATCATCAGCCCGATGACCGCCCAATAGTTCGCGCGCTCTAGAATGAATAGCAGCATCGGCCTACCAGTCCTCGTCGCGGATTTCGGCCACGCGGCCAGCGAAAGCGTAAAAGATGGTCAGCATCGCACCGGACACACCAAACAGAACGCCTAGTTCAATCAGAATAATCCCGACGTGCTGGCCATGATGGCCACCCGGCTCCTCACCGAAAAGCGCTTGATATTCAAGATATTGCCCACCCTGAAGCAGCGCCCAAAAACCAACGCCGGCATATAGCAGCACACCAACCGCCGCGACTGAGCGGGTGAAGGCGGGCGGCACGGCCCGCATGGCCGACGGCACCCCAAAGACAAGCGCGTAGAGAATGATCGCCACGGCCAGGATCACGCCGGCCTGAAAGCCGCCGCCGGGTCCGAAATCACCGTGGAACTGAACGTACAGACCGAACAGAACGATGACCGGAATCAACGTTTTGGTGATCACCCGCAAGATGACGTGATGGTCGCTCTTCATGAGTCCGTCTCCTCATCTTCTGCCTCAGGTTTCTTGCTGGCCTTGGGCAGGGTCTTGTCTTCATTGCGGATTGTCTCCGCCAGCGAGCGCTCGCCGAAGCCGAGCAGGAGCGCAACAGCAATACCGGCCACGAACACAACGGTTGTCTCGCCCAGCGTATCAAACCCGCGATAGCTGCCGAGGACCGGGGTCACGACGTTCTCGATGCCGGTGTCATACCAGGCCACCCGCAGATAGGTGAGGCCGACGCCGGTATTGGCCGGTGAGTTCGGATCGCCCACGGCTGGCAAATCGACCGTCGCATAGATCAGCATGATGCCGGTGGCGACGCAGACGAGCAAAGGCCCGAGCTGGCGCAGGGATTTCTCCGGCTTCGCGGTGCGTGATGTGAGCAGCATGGCACCCAGCAGGACCGCGGTGGACATGCCCGCGCCGACGGCTGCCTCAGTGAAGCCGACATCCACCGCATCCACGGCGACATACCAAGCCGCCGAGACCAGCGAATAGATGCCCGACAGCATCACGATGGCGAACAGGCTGCGCAAGCGCGCAATCGCGATCGCCACGACAAACAGGAGGCCGAGCAGGACGATGTTGACCAGCGCCAAGCCGATATCTGGTTCACTCATGGCCATCAGGAATCCTGCCCTTCCTTGTCATGTGTATCGACCGGCCCGATCAGGGGCTGAAGGCCGGCTGTATGCGCCGCATTTGCGGCAGCATGCGACGATGCCGGACTGGTCAGATAGATGAAGATGAAGATCGCACCCAGTTTGCTGACGACCATCCAGTCGGGCGCCATCATGGCCATGCCGAGCAAAAGTAGCGTCGCGCCAGACGTGTCGGTGATACTGGCCGCATGAAGGCGGGTGTAGAAATCCGGAAAACGCAGCACGCCCACGGTGCCGATCAGGCAAAGTAGCCCGCCTGCCAGGCATAGCGCGGCGCCAAGCGGAAACCGGATGACTTCCCACCCTGCTGCGAGCGTTGCGAGGAAATCAGCCATTGCCACCTCCCTGTCCGCGACGCACCAGTGGAACCTGGAATGACCGGTAGCGGAAGAATTTCAGGATCGCGATCGTCGAAACGAAATTGATCAGTGCGTAGAGAATGGCGATGTCGAGGAATTGTGGGCGCCCCATTACGAAGCCAAGCAGGCCGAGCGCCAGCACGGTCTTGGTGCCGAATGAGTTCACGGCCAGCACGCGATCATACAGCGTAGGACCGGCAATGGCGCGAATCAACAAGAGGAGCATGCCGAACAGAACGGCGATGAGGGCAGCAGCGGTCATGTGGCCCCCCCCTTGCCATCGGCAGCGCGGCGAGACCGGCGATCCATCTCGGCAAATGCTTCGGGCTGGGCTTCCTGTTCGTAGAGAGCGTGCACCAGCATCTTGTCACCTTCAATCTCAACGGTGACGGTGCCCGGAGTCAGCGTGATCGAATTTGCGAAGGTGACTTTTGCGAGATCAGATTCACAGGCGGTCTTAACCTTCACCAGGGCCGGAGCTATGTCCATTTCGGCTTTCAGACAGGCCTTGACCACGGTCCAGTTCGCTTTCGCGATTTCTTTCATCAGCCAGGGGAAGTAGAGCGCAAACCCGACAATGCGCACATACGGCGAGCCTTCACGATCAATGATGTCGAGTCGGTATGCCAGGATCAGGCAGACAGCCACTGACACAGCGCCCAGCGACAGCAATAAAGGTGTGTAATGGCCGGACATGCCCAGCCAGAAGCCGACCAGTGCAACCAGCAACCCCAGAAAGTACGCCACACGCGCCCCTTTCATAGATGACCCAATACAATGAACGCCCTGACCTAAAGGCCTGCGCGCGTCTTGGAAAGTGCTTTTCGGGTGGTTTTGTGTCGCTACCTGCCAAAAACGAGTCGCGCGGTACGTTGCGGCGAGGAAAAGCTGGCTTCCTCATTGGCCGGCACATCGTCGATGGCGGACGATAGAGCGTTCGGAGAGAAAGCCGAAGACAGCGACCAGTTCCAGTAGCGCAGCGTGGTCTGCGCCTTGGCGACGGTCATGATTTCATAGATCTCGGCCACACGGGCAAAATCGGGATCGATCTCTCCCGTTTCGGTTTCCAGGTCACGTTTCAAGCCCGCCCACAGGACGGGGAGAAAGTCGCGCTTGACCCCGGTGCCCTTGCACAGCACCGCGATCCCCTCCCCGCCCTTGTCCGTCAGAATCTTTGCCGCCGTCACAGGCTTCAGGCCCGCGAGGTAACCGATTTCCTGCGCGAGTTCGGAATCCAGTCCCTCCAGCGCGGATGCGTTGATCGCGTCCTCGAGACTGTCATAGGGACTCTTGTCGATCGCCGCGCGATTGCGCTGGCGCCGTTCGATCAGCTGAATTGCCTTGCGCGTAACCGGGTCGGCCCAATTCTCTTCTGCCGCAAGTTCAAACACGTCGCGGCAAGTGTCGATTACTTCCAGGCGATCGGCGGCATGGCGTTGAAGGATTTTCCTGCGGGTCGTGCTGTCGCTCCACCAGAACATGGCCATGGCTTGAGACGGTTTGGTTTCCAGTCGCTCAACCAGAAGCGCGCAGAGTGATTCGTCCGCGCGTGACCGGGCAACCAGCTTGTCGATCGCCTGTTCGGGCATGATCGCGCCATTATTGGCCAGCATCACCTTCACGACGGGAATTTCGGCGAACTCCGCCAGATATTCACAGACCGAATCGGGCACAAGCTTGCGCTCGGCAATGACTTTTCGGTGTTCCTGGGTCCCGGACATGCAGATTTCCCGCAAGTCGCAAGCGTCAAAGCCCTCATTTTGCTCAAGCACATGCTGCGCAACGCGGAATGAGCACTGGCCGAGATAGCGCAAGACACGTTTCGGAGCTTCGCGGTGGTTCGACAGGCGACGGGCGCACATTTCCCGATCGGTTTCTTCGGCGTGAAACAACACTTCCAACAGGATATCGCCCACCATATGGCGGTCCTGATGGGCCAATCGGGACGCTGGCATGGCAACAAGGTCCAGCAATCGCCGGAACAATGCGTTCCGCGCGCGACCGATCGGTGGCATCTGCAGCGGTTCCAAGGGATCTTCCATACGTGTGGCCGTTTTCGCAATGACGAAAACTGTTGCAGCAAACGGTTAACGGTCTGTGGAGATGGTGCTGAGCGCTAGTTCCGCTCTTGAGAACCGGGGTGCACAACCATCAGCAAAAGGCTGGATACCAACATGACGATCGCGAGCATGAACAGCATGCCGCCATCGGTGGCTGTGTTCTGCGGATCCAGTGACACTGGCACTTCCCGGCCCAACCAAGGCGACAGATGCATCGCAACTGCCCCGCCGAGCATGCCCGCAGACATAAACGCCCCGAACCGGCGCGTCATCGGCAAGATCAGGAACAGCGCCGCCACCAGTTCCAGCAGGCCTACGACAACACGGCCGGCCGGTTCATAAAGGCTGATGCCTGATTTCGCCGCAATGGTCTGGAATACGATGTTCTCGCCCGGCGGGTCGAAGAACTTCACCATACCTTCCGGCGGATTGGGCAGCGGGTGAATGGTCGCCTGAACGAACATCGCGATCAGGAACAGGGCCAAGGCCCAACTCACAATATGCCGGAACAGACGCATTCTACATACCTTTTACCGGTGGGCCATTGGCGTGAAGCTAACCATACCGCAGCGCTGTGGCAACTGAACTATGCGCGAAGTTCCCGTGACACCAACTCCATCAAGCCTTGCCGCGCGCTGTTTGTGAAATCATGTCCTGCTCTCCTTGGTGCCAGCAAGGATCAGCACATGTGCGTATGGCGTCCCACCCGTTTCTTGCGCATCGGTCATGGACATCAGTCTTCATGTGTCGCAAGGCCGGGGGCTTTCCTTCTCGGGGCCGTCTTCATACAGTCCCGCCAATTGCTCCGGAGCGCGCATGCCAGACAAGATGGACGACTTCATCGACGAGATGGCCGAAGACGCGGCCGAGGACATCACGTCCCCCGTCAGCGGCGTCAGCGAAGCGATTGGGGCTGGTGCCTCCCTGCTGGCGACGGCGAACCATTGGCGCGCCCGCCAGCTACGCCGTGGCGTGAAAATCGAACTGCCCGCCTATCTGATGGTCCAACTCAGCTGGTTCATGGCCTTTGGCCTCCAGATGGTCCTGTTCCCCTATCTGATCACGGGCAAGGAACACCTGCACATGGATGGCCTGGCCCTTGGCCTCGCCAATATGGCGCTGTCGGCGCCGTCAGTCATCTTTCTGCTGATCGGCGGCGTGGTGGCCGAGCGCGCAGATGGCAAACGTCTGCTCATCATTCTGCACCTGCTGGCCGCTACACCTGCCTTGTTCCTCGCATTGGCTGTTGCGCGTGGCGAACTCTCCTATCCCGCAATGATCATCTACGGCCTGACCATCGGCACCGTCGGCGCCTTCATGATGCCCGCGCGCGATTCCATCGTGAATGAGGTCGTGGAGCGGCGCATGCGTGTTGGCTCCGGTGTCACCCTGCAACTCGGCGTTACCCTGGCGACAATGGCGCAATTCCTGGCCCAGATCGGCGGACTCATCGTGGGCGGCTATGCTGACAAGCGCACACTGATGCCCGACTGGCTCGGCGGGTTTGGCATCGGCCCGATTCCGGCAGAACAGCTGCTCGCCATTCAGGGCATCATCCTGGCGCTTGGCGCAGGCTTCGCCCTCTGGCTGGGCCGGGGCCGCCAGATCGCGACCAGCGGCAAGGGCATCAAATCCGCTCTGGGCGATATCGCCGAGGGCTTCCATGCCGTGCGCTCGGACGGAAAGCTGTGGGCGATGACTGCGCTGATGTTCGGCGTCGGGATCTTCGTGATCGGTGCGTTCCTGGTCGTGCTGCCGATCGTGAACCGCGACGTCTACGGCTTCGGCTCGGATGGCATCCGGGACATGTTCGTCACTTTCTGGATGGGCGCGTTTGTTTCGTCCGTCGTGCTATCGATCTTCAAGCGCATCAAGCGTCAGGGCCGCCTGTTGCTGATCGCGCAATTCCTCGCCTCAGTCAGCATCCTCGCCATGATGTGGCAGGTGCCGCACTATGTCTTCCTCGGCATCGTCTTCATCTGGGGCCTCGCCGCCGGCATCTCCATCGCGATGAGCCGCTCGATCGTGCAAGACGCCGCGCCAAAGGAAAAGCTCGCCCGCGTCCTGTCTATCTATCAGCTCGGCTTCATGGCCGGTGCGCCGTTCGGTGCCGCCATCATGGGCGCACTGGTCGACCTGTTCGGCCCCCAGAAGATCGCTATCGTCCCGGCAGGCGGCATGATCGCGCTGATCATCTGGATGGTCTTTTTCACGCCCGTCTGGAACATGAAGGGCTCCGCCTGGCTGGAGCATCAGGAGCGAAGCTGACGGCTTTGTGTAGATGACACGGGGGCCAAACGCTTCTATCGAAACCTTCATGACTTCCCGCCCGCGCGCCACTATTCACCTGTCGAACATTGCCGCCAATTGGCAGGCCATTGACCGGTTGAATCCGACCGCCACCACGGCCGCCGTGGTCAAGGCAGATGGCTATGGGCTTGGCGCGGCAAAAGTGTCCCAGACGCTGGCCAAGGCAGGCTGCAGCACATTCTTTGTCGCCCATCTCGAAGAAGGCACGGCCCTGCGCAATGCGCTGGGCTTTGGTCCGCGCATCTTTGTCTTGAACGGACCGACCGGCAGCCATCTTCGAACCTATCGCGAGGCGGACCTGACGCCGGTCTTGTCCAGCGAGGAACAGGTCGAACTCTGGGCCCGCACGCCGCGCGGGGCCT
>NZ_DGNK01000017.1:160347-181003 GCF_002388935.1 Hyphomonas sp. UBA4494 | reverse complement strand
CCGGCATGAACCGGCTCGGCCTTGCCTCCAGTGTGCTGACGCATCGGCGCGACGAGCTACACAAGCTGCAACCTGTCCTGGTGATGAGCCATCTGGCCTGCGGAGACACGCCGGACCATGCTCTCAATCGGGTCCAGCTTGACCGGTTCACGGAGATCGTATCCGCCTTCCCCGACACGCCTGCCAGTCTGGCCAATTCCGCCGGGTGTTATCTGGGGCCGAACTACGCTTTTGACCTGACCCGTCCGGGCATCGCGCTCTATGGCGGCTCGACCCCGCCCGACACGGTAGGTCTGGAGCCTGTCGTGACGCTCGACGCGCGCATTCTCAGTGTCTTTCATGCCAAGGCGGGCGAAACCGTGGGCTATGGGGCAACCCATACGCTGGATGGCAACACAGCGCTCGCCACGGTTGCGCTGGGCTATGCCGACGGCATTCCGCGATCCGGTAGCGACACGCTGATTGCCTATCTTGATGGCACGCCTTGCCCCGTGCTCGGTCGCATTTCCATGGACCTCATCACAATTGATGTCTCAAAAGCACAGGGCATCGCTAAATCCGGGGCGCGCGTTGAATTCCTCGGCGTGCATGCCAAACTTGAAGATCAAGCGGCCCGCGCTGGCACGCTTGGGTATGAATTACTTACAGGACTCAGCAATCGTGTCGAACGTGTCTACCCGTAAGCGCGGGGTTCCCAATCCCCTTCAATGGATCGGCGCTGCCGTGCTTGGCTTCTTCGCGGAGATTGGCCGACTGACGGTATTTTCCGCTCGCGTGAAATTCGCCGCGTTCACGCCGCGCTGGTATGTCGGCCAGATTTGGCGGCAGATCATCAATATTGGCTTCTACTCCCTGCCTGTAGTGGGGCTGTCAGCGGTCTTCATCGGGGCGGCACTGGCGCTCAACATCTATGAGGGCGGAAGCCGATACGGCGCGGAGCAATTCGTGCCAAACATTGTTGTGCTTGGTATCACGCGGGAGCTGGGCGTCACGATCACCGGCCTGATGCTGGCCGGACGGGTTTCCGCTGGCATCTCCGCCGAAATCGGTGCCATGCGGGTGACCGAACAGATCGACGCGCTGGAGACGCTTTCTGCGTCGCCCTATCGCTATCTATACGCGCCGCGCTTCCTTGCCGCCATCGTGTCATTGCCCCTTCTGGTATTGGTGGCTGACACGATTGGCGTGATGGGGGGCTGGCTGGTCAGCGTCTATGGCCTCGATTTCGACTCCACGACCTATCTGCGCAACACGCTGGATTTCATGACGACTGAAGACGTGCTTGTCGGCGTCATCAAGGCGGTCGTATTCGGCGCGGTAATTGCCATCATGGGCTGTTACCAGGGTGATCGCTCCGAAGCCGGCGCGACCGGCGTCGGCCGGGCGGCCACGCTCTCCATGGTTGGCGCGGCCGTACTGGTCCTCGCCACCAACTACCTCCTGTCCACCTTGTTCGTGGAGATTGGCCTGTGAGCACGCCCATTTTGAAACTTGAAAACGTCAAGAAGTCCTTCGGCTCCAAGGAAGTGCTCAAGGGCGTCGACCTGGAAGTGCAGAAGGGCGAGAGCCTTGTCGTTCTGGGCGGCTCGGGCTCGGGCAAGTCGGTGATGCTGAAAAATGCACTCGGCCTGATGACGCCAACCGACGGCACGATCTGGTTTGATGGGCAGGACGTGACCAACGCAACCGGCAGGACGCGCGAGAAGATGCGCGCCCGCATAGGCATGCTGTTCCAATCCGGCGCGCTGTTTGACTCTCTCACCGTCTGGGAGAATGTCGGCTTCCGCCTGCTGCAGGTCGACAAGTTGCGGCGCAAGGACGCGCGCGAACTCGCCATCGAGACGCTGAAAAAGGTTCGTCTTGGCTCAGACGTTGCCGACCTCTACCCGGCTGAGATTTCCGGCGGCATGCAGAAGCGCGTCTCGCTCGCCCGCTCGATCATCTCCAAGCCGGACCTGATCTTCTTCGATGAGCCCACCACCGGCCTCGACCCGATCACCGCCGATGCGATCAACGACCTCATCCTCGAACAGGTGCGCGGCCTCGGCGCAGCCGCCGTCTCGATCACGCATGACATGGCCTCGGCGCGCAAGATCGCGGATAACATCGCCATGCTCTATGAGGGCAAGATCATCTGGCACGGCCCGGCTGACATCATCGACAATAGCGGCAGCGAATATGTCGACCAGTTCGTCCACGGACGCGCCGAAGGCCCGATCCAGCCTGCGATTTAGATTCTTTTCTGCCACTTGACCACAGACTGATCTTCAGGCGCAGTCTCCGCCGGGAACACGGGGAGACGCGCCATGATGGATTTCATCAAATATATTTCGGTGGCCTTCACGGCGCTATCGCTCGCCTTTACGGGCTGGCTGCAATACGAGAAATTCCGTCTCGACGGGGAATGGCACATCGACACCTGCACCGAAGAGGCCGACTTCACACGTTATGAGGGTTTGCACCTGGCTTGGCGGGTTTTCCTGTCAGATGATCCCCTGTCGGCCCCGGTGGTGGGCGATGGCGAAAAGATCCAGGAAGCCTTCAAACCGATCCCTGCCACCGCGCGCTTCCCGGTCCGTCTGGTCGGCACGAAAGAGATCAACTCGGTCACTTTGACGGGTCGGTTTGAAGGCTCCCGCCGTGCGTCTACCGGGCGGTTCGAATTTGCGCCCAGCCTCTCCAAACGTCTCTTCTCGGGCTACATCCCATTCTACCAGCGCAATGTCGACGTGTTGGACGGACGCTTTGCCTTCACTGCAGGCAACGCCCGGGGACCGGCCCGCGCCGTGCGTCTGACAGACGGGAAAATGCCGGAAGGGCTTGTCGCTTTCACCTGTGGCGACAGCGCGGCGACCGAGACGTCTCCTCCCGAAACGGACACCCCTGATGCGTCTCCCCCGGCACAGCTCTGAGACGCGACGCCTAGAGTCGTCCAGCCTTCCGAAGTATCTCAAGGGCAGGCTCAAGCTGGGGCTGATAGCGTTTCCAACGGTCCACAGATGATCGATACATGGGCTGGCGCACCTGGGCGACGCTGGCGGTGGCCACGGGCGCGGTGTTTTCCTGAAAGTCCAGACATGCCTGCTCGAAGTCGAGACCGCAGAATTCCAGAAGCCGCCGGGTTTCCGCCTCCGGTTCCTCCACCAGGGTCTCATAGTCAACCAGAGTGAACCGCGAGGACGGGAGCGCGCCCGTGTAAGTCTCAACAAGACCATGAAAGCGCGCCACATAATCCGCCAGGTCTTCAAGACTATGCGCGCAACGATAGTGCAATGCCGACAGGGCAAACAGCTGGCGATAAATGCTCAACACACTATCGGCAGGCTGTCGGCGCAAACAGATCACACGCGCATTCGGCAAGGCGGCAAGTATGGCCGGAACAAGTAAGGCATTGATCGGCATCTTGTCGGTGAAGCGCTGCGCACCGTTCAGTATTCCCTGCACACTTTCGATATAGTTTTGTCCGACCGCCAACAGGTCGGTTCCGGCCGCCCCCTTGATCGTACCAGCGTCCAGCATGTCCGCGCTGTCATTGCCGACTGCGCGCTTCAGGAAAGCTCCGAACTCTGGGCGCTCTCCCGCAGACACGATGCCGGAGTGGCTGGAAATGATACGGTCGACAAGTGTGGTGCCGGTACGCGGCAGGCCGACAATGTAAATCGGGCCGCCAGTTTGAACCTCACTGTTCACGCCGAGCGTATGGCACAGCGCTTCGGCGGCTTCGAAACTGGCCTCATTCTGCATTCGCTGACTGGGAATATTCTGACGCACCAGGGCCTTGCCCTTGTCCAGCCAGTCCATGGCTGCTGCCGGGTCGGCCAGGTCCTCATGCACTTTTGCAATGGCATGGGCGAGTTGAAGCCCACCTTCAATGTCTCGCGGGTGCCGCTGCTGCCAAGCGGCCTCAAGCTCCGCGACTGCGTTCTGCTCTGGGCTGTGTTTCGTTATCAGCGCGAGATAGGCGCGCGCCGGAATATACTGAGGCGCAAATTGGAGGCAGGTTCGGTACGCTTTCCTTGCCCCCTCAAAATCACCAATGAATTGCAGGGACGAACCAAGATTGAAGAAGACGATCGGGTCATTCGAAGAGGCGGTCGCGGCCTGCCTGTGAAAGGCGACCGCTTCCTCATGCCGATCCAGGGCGCTCAACGTGGCGCCGATAGATGCCAGCGTGAAACCGTCCGATGGCTGTAGTTTTATGGCGGCATCAATATGTATGAGCGCCTGCTTCGGCAAAGTCAGCTTGGCGTAGCATCGCGCGGCCTGAACGTGCGCTCCCGGCTCGGGATGGCCTTTTTCAAGCGCGCGTTCGAACAGTTTCAGGGCGCGCTCGAACTGGTTGTGTTCATAATTGATGATACCAAGCACAAAAAAAGCATCCGCGCAGTCCGGGTCCTGCTCCAGCGCGTTCCGGCAATAAGCATGGGCCTCCCGGTAACGCTTCTCTCCCAGCAATTGCCGCGCAGGCTGCAGCGGCACGAACGGTCGGCCTGAACTGCGGCCGTCGTTTCCGGGATTTTGATTATCAGTCGACATGCGGCCGATGTTTGCCGCCCCCGGCGTGCGAACACAAGAGACTGCGAACGTGACCGTCTGCAGCAATGCAACCGGCATCCCGCGCCCTCACTTTTGCAGCCCGGACCGAAAGCGAACCCTTTCCCCTGCCCGCAAACCCTCATATCTCTCTGACCATGGCCAAGACCGCGACGACTGCCTTTGTGTGCCAATCCTGTGGCGAAGTTCATTCCAAGTGGAGTGGCAAATGCGCGGGCTGTGGCGAGTGGAATACGCTGGTCGAGGAGACGGTCGGCGGCACGCCGGGCGGTCTCGCTGCGCCCAAGGCCGGCACGAAGCGCTCCAGCAAGACAGAATTCGTCGCTCTGAACGCCGAGACCGAAACGCCGGCACGCATCGTCATGGGTGTGGAAGAACTGGACCGCGTCTTCGGCGGCGGCATCGTGCCATCATCCGCCACGCTGATCGGCGGCGACCCCGGTATCGGCAAATCGACCCTGCTGTTGCAGGTTGCCGCGCGGCTCGCCCGCAATGGCGTGAAAACGGTCTATGTATCTGGCGAGGAAGCTGCCGCGCAAATCCAGGAGCGCGCCAAGCGACTGAAGGTTGCCGAAAGCCCGGTCGACCTCGCCACCGAAACCGACCTTCGAAAGATCCTTTCGGCGCTGAAAGCCGCCAAACCTGATTTCGTGGTGATCGATTCCATCCAGACCATGTGGTCTGACAGTCTTGAGGCCGCGCCCGGCTCGGTCAGCCAGGTCCGGGCCTGCTCGCAGGAACTGACTCGCTGGGCCAAGAAATCCGGCGCCGCGCTGGTGCTCGTCGGGCACGTCACCAAGGAGGGCAATATTGCCGGTCCGCGCGTGGTCGAGCACATGGTCGATGCCGTCTTCTATTTCGAGGGTGAGCGCGGACACCAGTTTCGCATCCTGCGCGCCGTGAAGAATCGCTTCGGCCCGACTGACGAGATCGGCATCTTCGAAATGCACCAATACGGCCTCGCCCCGGCCAAGGAACCGTCTGCCCTGTTCCTGTCAGCCGATGGCGATGGCGAAGGCGGGGCAGCGGTCTATGCGGCGATGGAAGGCTCACGTCCTGTGCTCGCCGAAGTGCAGGCATTGGTGGCCAAAAGCGCCTATGGCACGCCCCGGCGCAGCGTCGTCGGCTGGGATGGCGGGCGTCTTGCCATGCTGCTCGCCGTGCTGGAAGCGCGCTGCGGGATCAGCCTGTCGGGCATGGATGTCTATCTCTCGGTCGCAGGCGGCTATCGCATTGGCGAGCCAGCCGGAGACCTTGGCGCGGCGGCGGCGCTTCTGACCTCCCTTGCCGACACGCCTGTGCCCGAGCGGACCGTGTTCTTCGGCGAAGTGGCCCTGTCGGGCGCAGTGCGCCCGGTGGCCCGCATGGAGCAACGTCTCAAGGAAGCCGTCCGGCTTGGCTTCACCCATGCTTATGTGCCCGAAGGCAGTCCGACTTCAATGGATGGCTTGACGATCACCCCAATTAAACGGCTTATCGATCTCGCCCACCTTCTCGCTCCGGACGCCCAAAATGCTTGAGTCCATTACAGCTTTCGACGCTATCGCGGTTGCAGTCATTGTGATCTCCGCGATCATGGCATTTGCCAGAGGCTTCCTGCGCGAGATCGCGACACTCGGATCATTCATCGCCGCGCTGGCCGCCGCCTTCTATGCCCGCCGCTTCTTTGCAGACGGCGTGCGCACGCTGGTGCCGGAAGGCGTCGACCCGTTGCTGGGCGATCTTGCCCTGGTCGTTGTCGCATTCATCATTGTTTATGTTCTGGTCGCATGGTTTGGCCAGCGCCTGTCCAAGAATATCCAGGGCGCGGACGGCATCGGCATGTTCGACCATTTCGCCGGTCTGTTTTTTGGCATTGCGCGCGGTGCCATCGCCCTCGTTTTCTTTGCCGTGCTCCTCAACCTGGCGCTTGATGAGAGCCGGATCCCGGACTTCATCCGGAATTCGATGACGTACCCACCACTCGCCGAGATGGCGAATTATGTGAACGACAATGCGTCGAAAGTCGGAAAAGATGTGCAAGCCGCCCTTCCCTCAGAGGGCAAAACAGGGCAATAGGCCCTTGTCGCAATACCGTCACTCAGGAGGTGCGTCTCAAATGGTCCTTTTCGATCATGATGACGACAAGCCCCGCGAGGAATGTGGCGTCTTCGGTGTCTTTGGAAATCATGAAGCCAGCCTGCTGACAGCGCTTGGCTTGCATGCGCTCCAGCATCGCGGGCAGGAAGCCTGCGGAATGATTACCTTTGACGGCAAGCGATTCCCCTCGGAACGTCATTTGGGCATGGTAGGAGAGCATTTCGGGGGTGACCTTCGAACGCGCCTGCCGGGTCATGCTGCCATCGGCCATAACCGATACTCTACACAGGGCCGCACCATATTGCGGAATGTGCAGCCAATCTTCGCCGACCTCGCCGGTGGCGGGTTCGCCGTGGCGCACAACGGTAACCTCACCAATTCCCGCAAGCTGCGCCATGACCTCGTCAAGGACGGCGCCATCTTCCAGTCTACCATGGACACGGAAGTCATCCTTCACCTCGTCGCGCGCAGCACGGGCAAGGATTTCCTCGCTCGTCTGGTGGACGCACTTCAGAGAATCGAAGGCGGCTACGCATTGGTCGGTCTGACCGGCAAGAAACTGGTCGGCGCGCGTGACCCGGTTGGACTGCGCCCATTGATCCTTGGAAAATTGGGCGACGCGTATGTGCTGGCGTCTGAAACTTGCGCGCTGGACATTATCGGCGCCGAGTTCGTGCGCGAAGTCGAGAATGGCGAAATCGTCATCATCAGCGACAAGGGCGTCGAATCCTATCGCTTCGCGCCGCAGCGCCCGACCAGTCCCTGTGTGTTCGAATACGTCTATTTCGCCCGTCCGGACAGCATCGTTCAGGGCCGCTCGATTTATGAAGTACGCCGCCGCATGGGACACCAGCTGGCCGCCGAAACACCCGCCGATGCGGATGTCATCGTGCCGGTGCCGGATTCGGGCGTGCCCGCTGCACTCGGATTTTCCGAAGCGTCCGGCATCCCGTTCCAGATGGGTATCATCCGGAACCACTATGTCGGCCGAACCTTCATCCAGCCGACCCAGACAGGACGTCAGAGCGCGGTCTCCAAGAAGCACAGCCCCAATCGCGCCGTTCTGGAAGGCAAACGTGTCATTCTCGTCGACGATTCCATCGTGCGGGGCAACACATCGAAAAAGATCGTCCAGATGGTGCGTGATGCCGGCGCCAAGGAAATTCATTTCCGTTCGGCCAGCCCACCCATCCTGAACCCGGACTTCTACGGTATCGACATGGCGGCCAAATCCGAACTGTTCGCGGCGATCCATACGCACGAGGAAATGGTCAGGGAACTGAACGTCGACTCGCTCGGTTTCCTGTCGGTACCGGGCCTCTATACCGCCATTGGAGAGCCGCAGCGCAATCCGATGCAACCACAATTCTCCGACCATTGCTTCACGGGTGACTATCCAACGCCGCTGGTCGATAATGAACATGCGGAATCCGACAAGGAGCGTCAGCTCTCCCTGCTGGACGACGCTTGATCGCCTATCCTGAGCCGCGCCATGACAGATACCCCTTCCGCTTCCCCGAGGCTCGTCCTTGTTACCGGCGCCTCGCGTGGCATTGGCCGCGCCGCCGCGCTGGAGCTTGCCCGTCAAGGCAACATCGTCATTGCGGTTGCCCGCTCCAAGGCCGCGCTGCAGAAGCTTGACGACGAGATCCGCGCGTTTGGCAGCGAAGCTGTTCTTGTGCCGATGGATTTGAAAGACACCAAGGGCATCGAGACGCTCGGCAAGGTGATCGGCGAACGCTTTGGTCGTCTGGATGGTCTCGTTGCCAATGCCGGCATTCTTGGCACGCTTGGCCCGGTCGAGACGTGTGGTCCCCGCAGCTTTGAAGAGACGATTGCGGTGAACCTCGCTTCCAACTTCCACCTGATCCGCACCCTTTCGCCCTGGATGCATCAGTCCGATACGCCCCGCGCCGTCTTTGTGACGTCCAGCGTTGCCCGAAAGCCGCGTGCATTCTGGGGTCCTTACCAGGCCGCCAAGGCAGGGATGGAAGCACTCGTCATCGGTTGGGCCGACGAGAATGAGAACATGAAACTGCGCGCCAATATTTTCGATCCGGGTGGCACACGCACCGGCATGCGCGCCGAAGCCATGCCCGGCGAAGATCCGATGACTCTTCCGACCCCGGAAGAGGTTGCCGCCGAACTGGTCAAGCTGGTCAGCCCGAGCGAGACGCGCACCGGGGCCTGCGTCGTCTATCGCGAACTGGCCAAGGCGAAAGGCTGATCGCGTGAGTGATCGGGACTATCCTGCTCGATCCGCCACACTGGACGACTTGCCCGCCTTGAAAGAATGCGAACAGGGAATCATCGCCGCCGAGCGGCCCTACGACCATACGCTGAAGCCGGATCCGATCAGCTATTATGATCTTGGCGAACGCGTCCGGTCCGAGGATGCAGAAGTCGCCGTGATTGAGCTGGACGGCGCCATCATTGCGACGGGCTATGCAGAAAAGCGGGCGTCAAAACCCTACATTGCCTTTGACTATCACGCCTTTCTGGGATTCATGTTCGTGCACCCTGATCATCGCGGCAAGGGACTGAACCGTATCCTGACGGACTATTTGCTCGACTGGGCCCGCATGCGCGGCCTCACCGAGATACGGCTGACCGTCTATAGCGGCAATGATCCCGCCATCCGCGCGTACGAGAAGGCAGGTTTCAATCCCTACATAACCGAGATGCGACTCAATCTGGACGAATGACTCTATTCCGGCGGCGTGGTGAGAGCAAAGCTCTCGCGCGCCGACATATCTTCAAACCAGGCCAGCAGGTTCGGATGCGGGCCACGCCAGTCGAGGTCTGGCAAGCGAAAGTCGAGATAGCCAAGCGCACAGGCACAGGCGATACGCCCAAGGTCGAATGCTTCCCGGTCTGACGCAACATCTTCGGCGATCTGATCCACGCCGCGATGAACTGCTGCCGTCCACCGATCTTGCCAGTAGGCGGAGCGTTCGGTTTCAGGACGTCGCGATTCCATGACGAGACTGAGCGCAGCATCCAGAATGCCATCACCAAGCGCCTGGGCCGTCAGCGCCGCCCAGCGAGCGGTGCCTTCGCGCGCCAGCAAGGGCTCTCCCGCCGCCTGATGATCGAGATACTCGCAGATCACCGGACTATCGAACAGGTGAGCGCCGTCATCCAGCTCAAGCGCGGGGACCTTGCTCAGGGGATTCCCAATTTTCGACGCAGCATTCTCCGCCATGGGATCAGCGCGTACCAATTCCACCGCTTCCTGCAACCCATGCTCAATGATCAGCACCCGCACCTTGCGGGCATAAGGAGACGTCGCGGAATAGTAGAGCTTCATCACATGCACCTTCAGGTCTTGAAATGCTTCGACAATTTCAGGCCCTGCCCCTGATAGTTGGAGCCCTTGCCGCCATAGAGACCCTTGGGCTTGGAGGCCATGCTTTCGTAGACCAGCTTGGCGACGGGCTGGCCGTGTTCAAGGATAAAGGGCACGTCCCGCGACCGCACTTCCAGCACAGCGCGGCTACCGCCACTATTCGTGCCGAAGCCCGGATCGAAGAAGCCCGCATAGTGCGCGCGGAATTCGCCCAACTCCGGCGCAATGGGCGCCATTTCGGCGGCCTCCATCGCGCCCACTTTCACCGTTTCGCGGCTGACCAGAATGTAGAACTCCTCCGGGTTCAGAACAATTCGACCATCGCGCGGCCAGATCGGCTCCCAGAACTGGCTCGCTTCATGCGCGCCAATGCCGCGCAGGTCGACAATGCCCGAATGATGCTTGGCACGATAGCCAACTGGCTGGTCGCCCGTGGACTCGAGATCGATCGAGACCACTTTTTCCTTCAGCGTCTCAGGCTTCTTGCGCTTGAACCGTATCTGCGCGAGCCGGTCACCGGGGCGCACCATGATCGGGAAAGTGCGCGGGCTGACTTCCAGGTAGAGTGGGCCGGAATAGCCCGTTGGCACTTCATCAAAGGCGCGGGAGCGATTGGTGACGAGCCGCGTAAACACGTCAATCCGGCCGGTCGAGCTTTTCGGATTGGCCCGCGCCGCAATGCCGGCAGGCAGGCGCAGGGATTCCATCAACGGCACAAGATAGACACAACCGGTCTCCAGCACCGCGCCTTCCTTGGTCAAATCGATCCGGTGCATATGGATGCCCGGCTCCTGCAACATCTCGGCGACTGTACGATCCTTGCCCGGCAGGAAGCTCGCCCTCAGCCGATAAGCATCTTCGGCCAGGCGGAGATCAAGGCTTGCCGGCTGCACCTGCCCCTCATCCAGCGGCAGGTCCGTCCGGATCGCATCAGCGCCGAGAAGCGCTTCAATCTCATGATCAGACAATACACCAGAATCGACGGCCATCACTTGCACCCCTTACCCTCTCAGGCATAAGACCCGTTACAGGAAACACAAGGGACTATCGTGTCATGGCAGATGCACCGGGCGACGACGGAAAAAAGGGCTGGAAGCCTGCAACCAAAGCGGTGCGCGGCGGCCTTATGCGTTCCGAACATGGCGAGATTTCCGAAGCGATCTACCTGACATCCGGCTTTTCCTATGACAGCGCTGAACAGGCCATGCGCCGTATGGCGGGCGAAGAGGATGGCTTTGTCTATTCCCGCTATGGCAGCCCGACATGTGAGATGTTGCAACAGCGACTCGCCCTGATCGAAAATGCCGCGGCCTGCCGCGTTGCTGCCTCCGGCATGGGCGCCATCTCAACCGCGATCTTGGCACCGCTGAAAGCGGGAGATCGCGTCGTGGCCGCGACGGCCCTGTTCGGATCCTGCCGCTGGATCATCGCCAATCAGATGCCCAAATTTGGCATCGAGACGGTTTTCGTGGATGGCGCTGACCTTGAGGCCTGGGAGCGGGAGATCGCCAAGGGCTGCCAGCTCGTCCTGATCGAGAGCCCGGCCAACCCGCTGCTGGACGGCGTCGACATCGAGGCGGTCGCCAAGCTCTGCAAGGCCGCTGGCGCGATTCTGGTGGTTGATAATGTCTTCGCGACGCCAATCCTTCAGAAGCCTCTGGAGCTTGGCGCGGATGTCGTCGTCTATTCCACCACCAAGCATATGGACGGCCAGGGCCGCGTCATGGGCGGGGCAATCCTGTGCGATTCGGCGCGGATGGAGGAAATCTACGATCCGTGGCTGCGCCATCTGGGCCCGGCTGCGTCGCCGTTCAACGCCTGGGTTGTGCTGAAGGGACTCGAAACACTTAAATTGCGCGTCGACCAGCAAACAAAAAATGCTGCCCGCCTGGCAGACATTATTGCGGATCATCCGGCGATAGCCGCCGTGCGCTACCCGCATCGCGAGGACCATCCACACTATGAAATCCACAAGCGCCAGATGAGCGCAGGCGGCACCATGGTCGCCTTTTCGGTGAAAGGTGGACAGGAAGAAGCCTTCAAGCTTCTGAATTCATTGGAGCTTGTCGATATCTGCAACAATCTCGGCGACACCAAGTCGCTGGCCTGTCATCCCTCCTCCACCACGCACCGCGCGCTCAGCGATGAGGAGCAGGCCTCGATGGGACTCGACCGCAGCTGGATACGGATGTCGGTCGGTCTGGAAGATTCTGACGATCTTGTAATGGATTTGACGCGCGCCCTTAACAGTGTGTGAACGAATTGGATTGAATTTCACATGATGGGCAGACGGGTTCCTCCTCCACAATACGAACAGATCACCGATGGTGTGCGCATTCGCGTGCGTCCGAAGTTCATGCATGACGAATCCGAACCGGCGCGCGCCCGGTTCATGTGGTCCTACACGGTCGACGTTGAGAATGAGAGCGAGCAGACCTGGACCATCGTGCGCCGTCACTGGCGCATCGTGGATGCCGAAGGCCGTCGTCAGGAAGTCGAAGGTGAAGGCGTGATCGGCCAGACCCCAACCCTCGGGCCGGGCGAACGCTTCAGCTACACGTCTGGTGCGCCACTGGCGGCCCCGTCCGGAATCATGGGTGGCACCTATGATCTCAAAGGGGATGATGGCCGCGTATTGATCGCGACCATACCGATGTTCTCGCTGGACAGCCCGTACGAGACGTCACTGCCCTGCTGAGATTCGTCTGGTTCTGATCAGCCTTTGATCTCGGCCTTGATCGCCTCATTCAGCCGGTCGCGATTTGCGCCTTCGATGAACTCATTGCCAATCAGGAAGCTCGGCGTGGCCTCGACACCTACGGCGCGGGCAAGTTGCTTGGACTCAGACAGTTTGCGCTGAATGTCGATCGAGCCCATATCGGCGCGCATCTTCTGGACGTTCATACCCACATCCCTGGCCACTTCGTCGAGCTTGGCTTCAGTCAGATCGTCATTGTTCTTGATGGCCATCAAAGCCAGGTGGAATTCGCGATACTTGCCTTGCTTGCCAGCGGCGAGCGCCGCAAGCGAAGCGGTCTCACTGATGCCGCCAAAGATTGGCAGTTCCTTGAAGACGACCCGGACATTACCGTCATAGTCTTCCGGCAATGCCTGAATCCATTCGACCGACCGTTTGCACCAGCCGCAGCGATAGTCGAAGAATTCGACCACGGTGATCTCTGCATCGGCCGGGCCGATGAAATAGTCATTCTCATTATTGTAGATCGCGTCGAAATTGCTCGCGATGGCTTTCTGCGCCTCTTGAGAGGCTGCAGCCTGCTGCTTCGCGGACAGCTTGATCAGCGCTTCCTCGATGATTTCCGGGTTCTCGAGAATGTACTCCCGCACAACTTGTTCCATGGCTTCGCGATCAGCGACCGGCGCCGCCTTGCTCTCGGCGCAGGCGGGCGTCAGGGCGAGCGCAGCCATGGCGGCCGTCATCGTGGTCAGTCTGAATGTCATGCGTGGTTTCCTGTCATATTCAGGTCAAAGTCGGTTCAGGCCAGATATACGGCCTGAATTCCGCACGTCTATCCAGCCTAACACAAAGTTGATCAGGACTATTCGACCGTGAGCGAGAAACGCCGATTGCGGCGATACATGTCGCGATTGTCCGGATTGTTGGCATCGGTCACCAACAGGATGTCGTCAGCGCGGCGATAATCCGGCGTGCCAGGCTCCAGGCTCTGGACAGCAAAATGGGCAAACCGGTTGGCTCGCACAATGTCGCCAACAGCATAGGCCGACTCGGCTGTGGCCAGCTGGGCATCGGCGCGGCGCCCCTGCTTTTCATATGTGATGGCCAGCTGAGCCCAGGCGAATGCATTGTTCGGCTCGGCAATCAACGCATCATGCAAAGCCTTTTCGGCGGCTTCGACATCGCCAGCTTCGTCACGCGCATTCAGCGAACGGGCAAGGTTGATCAGCAGCAGGGGCTGGCCCGACTTCAATTCGAGCGATTTCTCGTGCGGCGCAACAGATTCGGCCGCACGGCCGCTCTCAAACAGGATCTGGCCTTTAAGCTCCCAGAAAAATGGATTTTCCGGATCGTCTTCAAGCAGTGAGTTCACCTCGATCAGCGCGCGATCAATATCGGAGACCTGCATGGCGGCGATGGAACGCGCATATCGCGCTGGCTGGCTCTGGTCACTGGCCGGGTATTCGCGCGCCACCTTGTTCGGTGTGTCGAGGAAGCCGATGAGCTTGGCACGCATCATCTGGTATTGATGTAATTCCCGATCGGTTTGCGGCGTGTCCATCATGCCGGAATCTTCGGCGAGCTGACGCACGGTGCGGATCCGGTCCGATGCGAGCGGGTGTGCTCGGAAATAGGGATATCGGCGGGCGCTGGACAGGACTTCCTGATAGCGGAAATTCTCGAAGAATTCGACGATCCCGCGCGGGGATTGACCCAGCTGCGTGAGGTATTCGACTGCGGCGGCATCGGCTGTGGCCTCTTCCGAACGCGTGTGCGTGAAGAAGTTCAGCGCAGCAAATTGTTGTGATGAACCGATCAGGGCTGCACCTGCCCCCCCTTCACCGGCGGCCATGGCCAGAATACCAAGACCGATAGAGAGCAGCGCCGGGCGCATGGCGACTCCGGCAGCGCGCGAACGGCTGACCGAGTGGCCACAGGCGATGTGACAGGTCTCATGCCCGATCACGCCCTTGATCTGAAGCGAGGAATCCGCAGCGATAATAAGGCCGGTATGAAGGTGTATGTTCTGGCCGTTCGCCACGAACGCATTCAATGAAGGATCATTGATCAGGTACAGGCCGACATCGTTCGGCTTCAGCCCAGCCACTTCGAGAATGGGATTGGTCCATTCGCGCAGCGTCTCCTCGATCTCCGCATCGCGGATCAGGCTTTGGGCCGTGGCGCTTGCTGCCATCATTGCGGCGAGCGCTGCGGTCGCGGCCAGTTTCAGGAAATTTCGCGCCATGCAAAGCGCCTCCTGTTGATTGCATCTACATCCCTGATTTTATGGGATGCCTTACCGATTGGCGAGGGCTTCCTCGCACTATAACGGATTTGTCAGGAATCGGCTGACTGGAAGATGAATGTCAGGGTTGGATCGAGCCGAATACCAATCTCCGTTCCTGCTTTTGGTGCCGTCATGCGCGGCACGAGCGCGGTAAGGGATTGTCCCTGGCACTCCAGCAACAAACGACAAAGCGGGCCGGTCAGCTGGCTGGCTGTTACGCTCGCCCTTACCGTTGAACTCTCATCCTGCAACACGCCTTCCGGGCGTACGATCAGTTCCGCTCCGACTGGTACATCCTGCCCGACGAGTCCGGTCGGCAGGTCTGCGGCCCGTATGCGGCTGACTGGACCGAGAGCGGCGGCAATCGCCGCGCTTTGCGGTCTCTGGTAGATTTCAGCCGCTTCACCCTGCTGCAACAAGTGCCCGCCCTGAAGAATGGCAATGCAATCGGCGCTTTCGAGCGCCTCGGTCGGGTCATGCGTCACCAGCAGTGCCGGAATGCCAGCCTCCCGGATCGCGGCAAGCGCCGTATCCCGCACACTGCCACGCAATGCCGGGTCGAGACCGGAAAATGGCTCATCCATCAGGATCGCGGCAGGCTCCGGCGCAAGTGCGCGCGCGATGGCCACGCGCTGTTGTTCGCCGCCCGAGAGTTCGTGCGGGTATGCGCCGGCCCGATCTGTCAGACCAAGCCGCTCCAGCCATTCGGCCGCCAGCAGGCGGGCCGCTTCCTTGCCGCGCGATTTGAGCCCGAAGGCCACATTCTGCGCGGCGGTCAAATGCGGGAACAAGGCGAAATCCTGAAAGATCAGCCCGATGCGGCGTTTCTCGGCCGGGACCGTCTTGCCCGGCGCAGAGAGCAATTCATCTCCCAGCCGGATCTCACCACCATCGAGCGGTTCAAGTCCGGCGAACAAGCGCAACAAAGTCGATTTTCCTGCGCCGGACCCACCGAGCAATGCTGTGATGTTGCCGGGTTCCAGAGTGAGGCTTACGCCCTCCACCACAGCGGTTGGCCCATAGCGGCGGGTTACGTTCGTGGCGGTCAAATGCACGCTCATTGCGTGTCCCCCGGACGCGAATGGCTGAGCCGCCACGATAGCAGGATCACGGGCAGCAAGCCTGCCAGCGTGATGAGCAGGGACGGCAAGGCCGCCGCCGCCAACCGCTCGTCCGTGGCATAGGCATTCGCCCGAACAGACAGTGTGTCCCAATTGAAAGGTCGCAGCATCAAGGTAGCCGGCAGCTCTTTCAGGGATTCAACGAACAGGATCAATGCACCAGCCATGGCGCCTGATAGCGCGACCGGCAGGTCAACGGAAACCGCGCGGCGCAGCGGCGAAGCCCCAAGGCTCTCGGCGGCATAGCCCATGGAGGCCGGGGCGCGACCGAGCGCTGCCACCATCGGCTCTGCGCCCGACGTGGTGAACCGGCTGGCATAGACCCATGCCAAGGCCACGATTGCTCCCGCCCCGGTCAGCGTGATGCCAAGATATCCCATCACCAACAGCGCGCCGAGCGCGAGAACAGCACCCGGAATGGCGTAGCCGGTCGAGGCCATCAGACGCGCAAAGCCGGCGATCAGTCCGCTCTGCCGGGCCGTCAGCGCGATGACCATCGCCAGCACGAACGCCAGCGCCGCACCTGACCCGGCAAGGATCAGCGTGTTCACCAAAGCCCGCCCGATTGGCGCGATCTGGTCTTGCGATTCCATGACAAGCCAGACCAGGCGCGACATTGGCAAAACGAAAGTAGCAAGGAACAGGAGCGCACAGGCCGCCATTGCGCCCAGGCCGGCCCAGCGTGGCAGGCGCGCCCGTGACACGCTGCGCCATCGCGTCGAGCTTTGCTGGCTGCCCGCACGTCCCCGCGTATGACGCTCGGTCAGAATCAGCGCGATCACGATCACGACCAGAACCAGAGCGAGCCGCGCCGCTGCCGCGGGTTCGCCAAAGCTCTGCCAGGCGCGCACAATGCCGAAGGTCAGAGTGGGCACACCGAGAAACTCCGCTGCGCCATAATCGGCCGCCGCTTCCATCAGGGTCAGGGCAAGGCCGGCTGCGATGGCCGGTCGGGCGGCCGGCAGGGCGACCTGCCAGAACCGCCGGGCACTACTGGCACCCAGACTGCGCGCCGCCTCCAGAGCGCAGACAGATTGCGAGACGAAGGCCGCTCGGGCCGTCAGATAGACATAAGGATAAAGCGCGCAGGTCAGCACGAAGGCGAGCCCCGGCAGGCTGCGCATGTCCGGAAACCAATAGTCCCGCGCGGTCCAGCCGGTAACATCCCGGATCGCTGTCTGGAACGGCCCCATCAAGCCCATCAGATCGGCATAGGCATAGGCAAGCACATAGCCGGGCGCCGCCAGAGGCAGGATCAGCAACCATTCGAACAGGCCCCGTCCCGGAAACTGGTACATCGTCACCAGCCAAGCCGCCGGAACCGCAACGGCGAGCGTCATGAGCGCGGTTAACAGCAGCGTGCCGAGCGTGCCGGTCGTGTAGCCGGTCAACAGCGTGTCGCGGATATGGGTCCACGCTTCACCGCCACCATTCATCAGGCCCGCAAACAGGGTCACGACGACAGGTACAGCAATGATCAAGCCCGCCAATAAGGCGGGCCCGTCAATGCTCCTGAATCGGAAGCGGCGTATGGCGGCCAGAGCGCTCAAACGAGATCAGTTCCATCCAGCCCGGTCGTAGATGGCCTGTGCCTCGGCCTGATTCTCTCCAAGCTTGTTGAGCGGGAACACGCTTTCCTTGAAATCAGGCGGCAGCCGGTCGAGCCCTTCCGGCATCTCGGCGCCAGCGACCAGCGGGATTTCCTTGGTCTCGGTGGTCAGCAGGAACTGGCCCTCCTCACCGGCCAGCCACTCAATGAACTGGATGGCAGCCTCCTTGTGCGGCGCATGGGCCGCAACACCCGCGCCGGTGACATTCACATGCGCGCCCCAGCTATCCTGCTGCGGGAAGGACAGCATGGTCTTTTCGACCGATTTGCGCTGGGCGTCGGAGCCTTGCGTCATGCGCACCCAGTAATAATGGTTCACCAGCGCGACCGAGCATTGGCCAGCGGCAATTGCCTCAATCTGCCCGGTGTCGCCGCCCTGGGGCGGACGTGCGAAGTTCGCCACCACGCTGCGCGCCCAAGCCTCGGCCGTATCCTTGCCAAGTCGATCAATCAATTCCCCCATCAGGGAGAGATTGTAGATGTTCGTGCTGGACCGCATGCAGACATCGCCCTCGAGATTGGCGCTGGCGAGGTCGGCATATTCATCCACTTGCTCCGGCTCGACACGGGCAGGATCATACACGATCACGCGCAGCCGTTTGGCCAGACCGTACCAATGATTGTCCGGATCGCGGAAATGCTCGGGAATGCGCGTCGCTAGCAATTCGGACTCGACGGGCTGCATCAGGCCCGCATCCTTGAATCGGTAAAGTGTGCCAGCATCGGACGAGATAATGACATCCGCCGGACTATTGTCGCCTTCGGCCTTCATCGCCTCAAGCAGTTCGGCCGCGCCGGATTCGCGAAACCGAACGCGGATACCGGTCTCATCCTCGAAGCGTTTGTAAAGCTCCTTGTCGGAATCATAGTGCCGGGCCGAATACACATTTAGCAGGCCGGTGGGCTCAGCCACAGATTCTGCAGCAGCTTCGGACTCCCCGGAATCTCCAGAGGGTGCCCCGCAAGCGGCAAGAAAAACGCAGGCGGTGGCCAGGGATGCATACCATTTCATGGAACAAACTCTCTTTGAGGGGCATTGATGATCTGTTCAATCACATTTGAGAATGGATCGCAACGAACGACATGCGCGACCTTTTTGCCCGAAATTTGCACAGACCCCCGGATTGGGACGGTCATAAGCAAGAATCTTATGCTGCATCGCACAAAATGCGATATTGATCTGAAGATACAAAATGAGTCCGGAAAACCGGACGTAACAATCAGGTGCTTGGGGATGACAATGAAAGATATCGTAGTGGATCTCGATTTAGGGTCGCCGGAAGAGGACGCGCTTCTGTCAGCAACGCTCGACGCGTTCGTCATCGAACAGCTTGAGCGCGACGCCGATGAAGGCCCCGAAATGATGGTACGCACCGCATTCCGTCCGACCGGCGAGATGTGCAAGGAAATCGTGTTCCAGAGCCAGAAATGGGCCGAAGCTTTCCAATCCTATTGGGAAAGCCAGAAAATGCAGGTCTCCGCCGCCTGAGCGTTCAATTCGCTAGTAGAATGGCATAGATAGCGCAGATGACCTGCGCCGCCCGCCCCGAAACATCTTCCCCCCGCATTGCCATCGCTGGCGCGGGCATTATCGGCCTCAGCTGCGCGCTCGAACTCGCCCGGCGCGGCGCGGCCATCACGCTCTACGATCCCAACACACCCGGTCGCGGCGCCAGCTGGGCTGCTGCTGGCATGATTGCCCCCGCCTTCGAGGCCGCCTCAGAGCCGGGCGTTCACCCCCAACTTTTTGATCTCTGTCTTGAAAGCGCGCGGCTCTGGCCGGAATTTGCAGCGCACCTTGAAACCGAAAGCGGAGAAACTGTCGGATATGCGGCCGGACCATCCCTGGCGGTCGCCGCGAGTGAAGCAATGGCAGCCCATCTCGACGGAATCCTCGACACGCTGACCAAGCGCGGCCTGCCCGGCCAGCGGCTGGACATGGATGCCGCACGCCGGATCGAACCGGCGCTGTCGCCTGACCTGCGCGGCGTCCTGCAGCTCACCACGGATGGCCACGTGAACAATCGCGCCGTCGTCTCGGTGCTGCTCGCCCTGTGTGAACGCCACCCTCGCATCATGCTGGAACGCACGCCCGCACCGTTACGGTCACACGACGACGCGCTGGATGTGGAAGGCCATGATTTCATTCTGATCGCAGCCGGCTGGCAGAGCGGCGAGTTGAAAGTGACCGAACATGGCAAGCAATTCAGCCTGGCAAACTGGGACTCGTCGCTGGATGAGATCGACACTTATGGCGGCCAGATGCTGTCGGTTGAGCGTCGGGCAGACCACCCCGCCACCACACTGCGCGCCGGTCCGATCTACATGGTGCCACGCGGCGACCAGCTTGTCATCGGCGCCACGATGGAGCCCGGCCGTACGACAGGTATGCCGAACACGGATGATGTCGCCAACCTCCTCCAAGACGCTTCCCGCATCGTGCCCTCGCTGGCGGATGCCCGCATCACCTCCGCATGGTCCGGCATACGTCCCGGTACACCAGACTTCGCGCCCTTTCTCGGTCGCACGCGCCAGCCCAACATGTTCGTCGCCGCAGGCCATTATCGCAATGGCATCCTTTTGACGCCCATCACGGCAAGGATCGTGGCTGACCTGATACTGGGTGGCGACTCCAGCGACCTTGCCGCTGCCTTCGCGCCATCTCGCGCGCTTCCGGCGCAAGTCTGATTTTCCTTGAACTCAGCGCCGGAATGCGTATGTAGGCGCTTCGATCCGCAGAGAAACCACTGGAGGCCAAAGACATGGATTACGCAAAGCCCAATGCTTCGCTGACCCTTTCCATGATCGCACGGCCTGTCCATGTCTTCCTTTCTCACGCTCGATTCCCTCTCCCTCACCACGCCTGACGGCACGCCGCTCTTTGACGGCCTGACCCTGTCGCTCGGCCGCGAACGCATTGGCCTTGTCGGCCGCAATGGCTGCGGCAAGTCCACCCTGT
>NZ_DGNK01000017.1:160139-160306 GCF_002388935.1 Hyphomonas sp. UBA4494 | reverse complement strand
CAGATCGCGGACGAAGCCCAGACCATCTCCGAAGCGCTCGGTGCGGCAGACGGCCTTGCCCGACTTGCGCGCCTGGCCGCTGGTAAAGGTTCACTGGAAGATGCCGATTTGGCCGACTGGACGCTGGAGTCCCGGCTCGAATCCGTTCTGGCATCGACCGGTCTCCG
>NZ_DGNK01000017.1:16665-160077 GCF_002388935.1 Hyphomonas sp. UBA4494 | reverse complement strand
TCCTGCTGCTGGACGAGCCGACAAACAATCTCGATACGGACGGGCGGCACGCCATAGCCAATCTACTCGCCCAGTGGCGCGGCGGGGCGCTCATTGCCAGCCATGACAGAAAATTGCTGGAACACATGGACCGGATTGTGGAACTCTCGCCTGTAGGCGTCACGGTGTTCGGTGGCGGGTGGAGCGACTTCCGCGAAGCCCGCGACGCGGCGCGCGCACAGGCCGAAGCTGATCTCGCCAGATCCCAGACCGCCCTGCGTCGCACACAGGCAGACGCCCAGCGCGCAAAGGAAAAACAGGACCGGCGCGACAAGGCGGGCCGCACCGCCCGCGCAAAGGGTGATGCCCCCAAGATGCTGCTCGACAAGCGGCAGGAACGCGCCGAGGCCACCGCCGCACGGGGCGGCNNAAAGCGCTGCCGCACTGGAAGCCGCCCGCGCAAAGGTGGAGATCACGGCCCCGATCACAATGGACCTGCCGCACGTCCACCTGCCCCGGTCAAAGGACATCCTGCGCGTGACCGAGGCCGTCGCCGCCTTCGGCAACCGCCGCCTGTTCGGGCCGCTCAGCTTTGACATCAGAGGGCCGGAGCGGATCGCCATTGCCGGCCAGAATGGCGCCGGCAAGTCGACCTTGATGCGCATGATCCTTGGCGAAATCGCCCCCGCTTCCGGCACGGTCGAGATGCTGACGCCCCGCATCGCCCGGCTCGACCAGCATGTCAGCCTGCTGCCCTCGGGCGGCTAGATTCTCGAGGCCATCCGCGCCGTCCAGCCGCACCTGACCAAGAATGAAACCCATGCCGCCCTCGCCCGCTTCGCCTTCCGAAATGAGGCTGCCCACCAGTCCGTGGCGACGCTCAGCGGCGGCGAACGCCTGCGCGCGGGCCTCGCCGCCATCTTTGCCGCGCCAGAGCCCCCCGAACTCCTCCTGCTGGACGAGCCGACCAACCATCTCGACATGGCCACGATCGAAACCCTAGAAGCCGCCCTCAACGCCTATTCCGGCGCCCTCCTCGTCATCAGCCATGACCCAGCCTTCCTCACAGCCATCGGGATCACGCGCACAATTGCGCTCCCCTGACGCAGGGCAATCGCTGGACGGGCCTGCATGGCCGCCTTAAGTCTGGCCCTCAGGAGGATTACGTCACATGCATCAGATCGCGCCGATGAGTGAAGATCAGGCCGCCATCAAGGCCGCCGTCGAAAAAACGCTCGAACCCTTTGGGGATGATTACTGGGCGAAGACGGACGAGACCGGCGACTGGCCGGAGGAATTCTGTGATGCCATGGCCGCGGGCGGCTGGCTCGGCATTGCCTTCCCGGAGGAATATGGCGGCGCGGGCCTCGGCCTGACCGAAGCGGCGCTGATGATGCAGACCGTCACGCGCACCGGCGCGGGCTATTCCGGCGCCTCGGCCATCCATCTCAACATTTTCGGGCCGAAGCCCCTGGAGCGCTTCGGCAATCCGGAACAGAAGCGCGAAAACCTGCCCAAGATCATCTCTGGCGAGGAGAAGATGTGCTTTGCCGTGACCGAGCCGAATTCCGGCCTCGACACGTCCAGCCTCGAAACCAAGGCCGAGCGCACCAATACCGGCTACACGATCAATGGCCGCAAGATCTGGACGACTGGCGCCCAGCGCGCCGACAAGATCCTGATCATCGCGCGCACCACGCCCAAGGACCAGTGCGCCAAGCCGTATCTCGGCCTCTCCCTGTTCTACACAGACCTCGACCCGAACAAGATCGAGCGCCAGCCGATCCCGAAAATGGGCCGCAAGGCGGTCGAGTGCAACATGCTCTATATTGATGGGCTCGAAGTGCCGAAAGACCACCTGATCGGCGAAGAAGGCGAAGGCTTCAAATACCTGCTTCAGGGCCTGAACCCCGAGCGTGTCCTGTTCGCCGTCGAATCCATCGGCCTCGGCTTTTCCGCGCTGGAGCGGGCCGCAACTTATGCGAAAGAGCGCGTCGTCTTTGGCCGTCCGATTGGCCAGAATCAGGGCATCCAGCATCCGCTGGCAAAATCCTGGGCCGAACTCTCCGCCGCCGAACTGCTCGCCTACAAGGCGGCAGGACTCTACGATGCCGGGCAGGATTGCGGCGCCGAGGCCAATTCCGCGAAATACCTTGGCACCGAAGCTGGCTTCCGCGCCTGCGAGACCGCCGTGCTGACTCATGGCGGCATGGGCTACGCGAAAGAATACCATGTCGAGCGCATGATGCGCGAAGCCATGCTCGCCCGCATCGCCCCGGTCAGCCGCGAAATGATCCTCAACTTCATCGCCGAACGCGTGCTGGGCCTGCCGAAGAGTTATTAGTTGATCTGGAACCGGCGGCGAATAGCCAGGCCGGACAGGAAGACGAGGATGATCGCCGAGAGTGACTGGAAACTGGCCAGCAGGCGCAGGGTCAGGGGCGTACCGCCCTTATAGGTGCGCGGCTCGAACGCCTCGCCGAGCTGCGCCTTGCAGGTCTCGTTGCCGAGCTCTGTCAGCGGGTCCAGCATCTGTCCGATGGCGGAGCAGGCCTCCGGCGCGTCCCACGGCCCGAACGGGAAGACTCGCCCGAAGGAGAAGTTCAGCGCTTCGCCGAAGCGGACCCAATTTGGCGTGTGCACGAACCAATCGCCCATCTGCAGATAAAGGGTCGCAAACACGAATACGCCCCCCAGCAACCAGCCAATCGGCAGCACAACCGAATTGCCATAATTCGAGCCCCAGCCATAGATATGCGACAGCACACGTTCCCAGATCGGAATGCCTGATTTCTGTCGCCAGAAGGCCATCAGCTCAAGGAGCGAATATTTCGGGCGACGCCGCCTGCGCCGCGCAATCAGTTCCAGCCGGTGAAACCGCCCTTCTTCCGGCCGGTCGCGCCGGTCTTCGTTGAACAGTTTCAGCGTCCGGTAACAATCCTCCAGCGCGCGGAAATATTCGATCCGGTCTTCAACCGGCCCCTCGGCAAACGCCCGCGCCTGCTCTTTTCGCCAGGATTGGAAGGCGGGCAAGCTCCGGGCGTCTTCGGCGGGGCATTCATAGAGCGCAGACCATCTCGCAACATCGTGTTCATACCACTTTTTCCTCAAATCCGGCGTACCCTCTTCCGGTGGCTTCGGTTTCTCCGGGGTGGCCCGTTTCAGATTAGCCAACCCCTTTATCAACGCATCCGGCACGGGCAGGCACGCATCGCGTGTCTTTCCGCGCTCCAGCGCGGTTTCAACATGCGTCCTCCCAAAATTGATGCCGCGATGCAGCACGCTGCCATGCAATTTGAACAGGTGAAAAAAGTGCGTATCGTGAAAATCTGAATCGTCCGTATGGGACCCATTCAAGATATCGCGATTGGAAAAATCAACCGGGCCGAGGAACACAGCCTCTTTCGCGATGAAGCGCCTGACAGATCGCCGCGTAATGGAGAGCGGCGACGGCGCCCCTGTGAGCTGTCCTGTCAGTTCCATACCCTCCGCAACCGATTGGGACTTGAGAGAAACAGCCTGATCGACCGGCTCGCTTTTCAGACTGCGCCCCTCCCCACTGAATCGGGCTGCGTTGAAAAAGGCAGCGCTTTCGAAGTCAGCGTATCCCGAGAAGGCGGCGCTATTGAAGTTGGCGTATCCCGAGCAGGCGGCGCTATTGAAGACGGCGATTCCCGAGAAGGCAGCGCTTTCGAAGTCAGCGTTTCCCGAAAAGGCAGCGCTATGGAAGGTGGCGTTTCCCGAAAAGGCAGCGCTATGGAAGGTGGCGTATCCCGAGAAGGCGGCGCTTTGGAAGACGGCGTATCCCGAGAAGGCGGCGCTATTGAAGTCGGCGTATCCCGGGAAGGCGGCGCTTTCGAAGTCAGCGTCTCCTGAGAAGGCGGCGCTATGGAAGGTGGCGTATCCCGAGAAGGCGGCGCTTTCGAAGGTGGCGTTTCCCGAGAAGGCGGCGCTGCGGAAGTCGGCGCCTCTCGAGAAGGCGGCATTAGAGGCATGCAGGGATATGGGAATCCTGTCATCATCGGAACGGGTTTGGTGGGACAATTCTCTCAGATCAAAACCGTCGAGCACGACGCCCGACCATTGCAGCCGATGATCTGCGCCGATCAGCTCCCCCCAAGGCTGGAACTCCGTCTCCACGATCGGCTTGTCCAGTTCAGCGCTCAGTATCTCATCCAAAGACTCCAGAAACGCCGCATCCTTCGCGCCTTTCAGCGTCTCGCTGCCATCCCGGAAGTGCAGCGGCAGATGCACGCGCGTGAAGCGTCGCCCGGTTTGCGGGCATTGGAATTCCGGCCGCTCAATATCGGCGTCCAGGCCTGCGCGCCGCCAATAATCCTGCAGCGTGGCTCGGCGGCCCTCAACGCCCTCGCCCTTGGGAACCGGCACGCCATCCGCAGGCACGACCCATCCCTGCCAGGGCTTCTCGGCCAACCCATCCCAGGAAAAATCTACTTCCCACCACTCATCCCACCAGTCCTGGGAAATTGCCATCTGCGCCGCCTCACCCCTTGTGTGTTCAACCCACGGTATGCGCGTTGCCAGATTTGTAAACTGGCCTCCTCTCCCACACTTTTCGGGTCGCATCCTGTTGGAAACATTGGACAAGGAAAAACTTTATCCGCCCCCTGCCCATTCGGGCTTATACTGGCGCACATGGACACGCTGTTTGCCCCAATCACCGCTCGCTTGCCAGCACATCTGGAACCCTACCGGTTCTGGATCTGGCTGCAGACGGTCGCCCTGCGCCTGTATGTGCGGGCGCTGAAGGGCCGGGGCGTTCCGTTCATGACGGTCATCGACCATCGCGGCACCGTGTATCTTCAATGGATCGGCGACGCGCCGCATGAGCGCGAACCGGACCCGCTGGCTTTCACATGGTCAAAGGCTTTCCGCCTGGCAATTGGCGAACTGAAGTCCGCTCATCCGGGCGAACACCGGAACCGTGTGCGACTTGATGCGGGCGAACCAAGCTGCCAGATGCCGTTCAGCCAGAACTACGCCCTGCCTGGTCCGGACCCCTGACCGCACCACCTTTCACGAAAATTCAAACTCCCCCGAAGCGCCCTCACAGGCGTCGCACCTGCTGGCGCGGCCAGCCTACAGGTCGTCGGCCTTGGTCATGTGCTGGAAGAATTCTTCCTTGCTGTTGGTACGCGGATAAGGCTCGGCGGGCACGGGCACGCCGAGGAAGGCGCAGAGCGGTTCCCAGCCATCCTTGGCCGAATGGACCAGAAGGCGCTCGGCGGGAATGGTGGCCTTCACCTTGGCTTCGTGCGCGTTGAATGCGGCGATCAGGCTGTCTTTGTCTTTCGCGCCGTCAAAGCTGCGCTCGAGCACCTTTGTCACCATCTTGAACCATTCGGTGGCTTGCGGCGGCCAGGTGTCCGGCGCCCAGACGGTGGCCAAAATGGTCTCGGATATGCTGCTGTACCAGCTCTCGGCGGAACGCGTCGAAAGGATGATCTTCGCGTCCGGATAGGCCTCGGCCGTCTCCTGCCAGAAGGCTGCGGTTGGCCAGTCCACGGCGGAATTGTACCCGTCATAAATGGCGCCGAAGTCTGGTGTGCCTGCGAGCGCAGCATTCCAGAGCGGAACCTGTGCCTCGCCATTCTCGATGACCTCGATCATGTGATGGCACGGCCCGAAGCCAAGTTGCTCGAGCGCCAGTTTGAGCGACATCGTGCCTGTGCGCCCGAAACCGGCGCTGATAACGGATAGTGTCATTGAATTTGTTCCCTTCACAGCCTTTCAGGCGTCCCTGCTGTTTCCATAGCATGACCATGAGGCGGGCGGTAACAAGAAATTTGCCCTGTAGGGCGAGGTCGATCAGGCGACCACCTGGGTCGGGACCGACAGCATGGATCCCATGCCGTCGAACTTCAGCTCGCCGGTCAGGTAAGGCAGCATCTTCTCGGCCATCAGGGGCTTGGTGAAGATATAGCCTTGGACCAGATGGCACCCGGCCGAGCGCACATGGTCCAGTTCCTCGCGGGTCTCCACGCCTTCCGCCACACAGGCAATCGACAGCGACCGGCAGAGGCGGCTGATCGTCCGGACAAGGCCAAAGCTTTTCTGATTGTGGTCGATTGACGAAATGAAGCTTCGATCGATCTTCACAATGTCGAATTCCAATTCCTGCAAGTACCGCAGGGACGAGAAGCCCGTGCCGAAATCATCCAGCGCGATCTTCACACCCAGTTCCCGGAATTTCAGCAGGTTGTTGTGAACCTCGGTGAAATCCGTCAGCAAAGAGGATTCGGTCACCTCAATCGAAATGCGCTGGCGCAGGCTCGGCGGCTGGCGGATCAGCATCGAGGCAAGCAGATCCGTACACTGCCGGCTGTTCACATCCTGCGCAGACAGGTTCACGGCAATACGTGCCGTTTCCGGCCAAACCTTCAACTGGGCAATCACCTTGCGGAAGACTGCCAGAGTCATTTCCTGGGTCATGCCGGCTTTCTCGGCAATCGGAACGAACTCTCCCGGCGGCACCATACCAATTTCCGGACTGTCCCAGCGCGCCAGTGCCTCGCAACGCCGAATGGCCCCATCGCGTGTGTCGATGATCGGCTGGAAAACCAGATGAATCTCCTTGTCGAGATCCGCATTCTTGAAGGCTTGATGCACAAGCACTTCGCGGCGTTTGCTGGCGGCATGATGAGACGAAAACTCGACCACGGGGCCGGACGTCGCCTCCTTGGCGCGGAACAGGGCAAAATCTGCCTGCTCAAGCAGGTCTTTTGCCGAGGCGACATCAAAGCTGCGCGAAGACATGCCGACCGAGGCCGATACGCGGCTGATATCTCCACTCGGCAGGACAACCGGGTGACTGATCGAAGCGACCAGTTCCAGCGAGAACTTCATGGCTTCATCGCGCGATGTGTTCCACGGCAGGACGTACGCGAACTCATCCCCGCCAAGGCGCGCGACCGAACCACCATAGCGGGCCGCCGCTGCCTTCATGCGGTTTGCTGTTTCCACCAGCATGGCATCGCCTGCCGAATGTCCGAACACGTCATTCAGGGGCTTGAAGCCGTCCAGGTCGACCAGTCCGACAATCGGCAGTTCCCCATTCGGGCTGCGCTCGAAGAAAAGGTTTATCTGCTCGAAGAAGCGGCGGCGGTTCGGCAGGCCGGTCAGGGTATCTGACAAGGCCAGGAAGCGATTGGATTCCGCCAGGCCCGAAGCCCGCTCATTCTCAGAAACCAGCTCGTTGTGCAGCATCACCGATTCCGCGATGCGCTGCTTGTAAGTCAGGGACACTTTCAGGAATGCCGCATACGACACCGCCATCGGCACGGCCATATAGCCATAGTAAAACGGATCATGGCGCACGAAGAGAAAGCAGAATATCAGCAACGTCCCCGACAAGCCAGCTGCCACAATACGCGGGCGCGGCATTGAGCACATCATGCCAACCGGGCCGATCAGGCCGGTAAACAGAGCCAATTGCGCTTCCTGCCGACCAATCGCGTAGGGCCACAATAGAGCAATCCAGCCTCCGATGACCGCAAAGATGATCAGCGAGCCAATTTCTATCACCACGAAATCACGCTGGGCGCGCAGGGGATCTGTGAATTCAGCCTGTGAATCGCGCCAGTGATTGATCCGCAGTATACTCCCTACGATGAACAGGCATGGCAGGCCGAGTGTCAGGTATAACGGCGCATGGTTCAGGAAGCTCATCCCAAGTGACAGCGACGCGACACACAACATCGCATAAAGAGCGGACAAATTCTTTGCAGTCGCGCGCATTTGCTCCATAACGACCGCTTCTTCGAGCGTTCGCGCGTTCTGGAGCATTGTACGGTAATGCTTGATGTCGGATATACTTCGCATATCAGCCTGTTCTGTTCTGCGGTAACCAATAGCGACAGTTCCATAAAGCCCGGTTTAGTGGGGAAATGATTCCACTACTTTCCATTAACCATGTCTTCATTCCCATTTCGGGCCATCAAGTTGCGTCTGGGCTCTTGCAATTCCCGCATTCGCTGGCAAACAGCATCACATGACCGACACGCTCCCAGACCGCCTCGCCCTTGATCCAGACAGCAAGTTTCACGATGCAGATTTGCTGCAACGCGAGATCGGCGTCCGCTTCAATGGAACCGAGAAAACCAATGTCGAGGAATATTGTGTATCTGAAGGCTGGATCCGCGTTGCCGCTGGCAAGGCGCTTGATCGCAAGGGCAAGCCTCTCACGCTGAAGCTGAAAGGCAATGTCGAAGTCTGGCTCAAGGATCAGCCCGAGGGCTGAGGCCGCCTTCAGGCTTTCCACTTTCCCACATCCCGGACTCCGCATAGACTCCCGCTCGGGAGGAAATCGTCATGCCGTACCTGATTGCCGGGCTGGTCGTGTTCTTTGGGGTCCATCTGTTTTCCGCGTTTCGAAGCCGAAAACCGGGAGAGGATCTGAAACGACGTATAGGCTACGGCCCCTATATGGGGCTCTACAGCCTGATTTCGTTGATCGGATTGGTCCTGATCATCTATGGCTATGACGCAGCGCGCTGGCTGGGATCGCTCTATTTCGCGCCCAGTTGGGGCTCACACGTCAACATGGCGCTGATGCTGCCAGCCTTGATCTTCCTCGTCGCTGCCAACCTGCCGACAGGCCGGATCAAGAAAGCCCTGAAGCACCCCATGTTGGTGGCGGTGAAGCTCTGGGCGCTTGGTCACCTTCTGGCCAATGGCGAGTGGAACTCGATCATCCTGTTTGGCAGCTTCCTCGCCTATGCCGTGATCGACCGGATCGCAGTGAAGAAGCGCGGCGACAATGGCCCGCCGGCTGATGTGGCGGTGTCCAATATGGGAGACATTGGCGCGCTGGTGATCGGAACCGGCGTGTATGTCGCGTTCGTCTTCCACCTGCATCAATGGCTGATCGGCGTGCCTGTTGTGCCGGGAGTGTAGTCACATGGATGCGCAATGCGCTTGCGGCGCCCTGAAAGTCACGCTGCCTGACGATATCACGCCGGCCGTCGTCGCCTGTCACTGTACCGCGTGCCAGCGTCGCACCGGCTCCCCCTTCGGAGTGGGTGCATATTACCTGCTCACTGCTTTGACCATTACAGGCAAGGCTACCTCCTGGACACGCGAAGCTGACAGCGGGGGTACCTTCACGACCTATTTTTGTCCCACTTGCGGGTCTACCGTCTACTGGGTCACGGAAAAGCACCCGGAAGCAGCAGGTATCGCCGTAGGGGCGATCGCAGATCCGCGCTTTCCCGGGCCGATCCGCTCGGTCTGGGAAGAAACCCGGCATGAGTGGGTGGACATACCCACCGCCCTGCAGCACTTCCCCAAAGGCCGCAGCTGATCCGGCTGCGCCGGAGCGACCGTTCACATGCGCTTGCCCGCCGGTCTGAGGCAGGCTAAGTCGCTGGCCATGTCGAAACAAACTCGTATTTCCCGCAAAACCGTCAAGGATATCGCCGCCGCCAAAGGGGGTGAGCCGCTCGTCTGCCTGACGGCCTATGACGCGCCAATGGCCGAGATCATGGACCCGCATGCCGACCTGATCCTCGTTGGCGACAGCGTCGGCATGGTGGTCCATGGCCTGCCGTCGACCGTTGGCGTGACGATGGAGATGATGATCCTGCACGGTCAGGCCGTGATGCGCGGCAGCCAGCAGGCCTTCGTCGTCGTCGATATGCCCTTTGGCAGCTACGAGACGAGCGAAGATCAGGCCTTTTTGAATGCCGCCCGCATCATGAAGGAAACCGGCTGTCAGGCGGTCAAGATCGAGAGCGGCGCCTATGCCGCTACCCAGATCGCCCATCTTGTGGAGCGTGGCATTCCGGTCATGGGCCATGTCGGCCTGCGCCCGCAGGCGGTGAATGTCGATGGTGGCTTCCGCGCCAAGGGCCGCACCGAATCCGAACGCGACATCGTGCTGAACGAGGCGCGCGCTGCAGACGAAGCGGGCGCATTTGCCATCGTCATCGAAGGCGTTGCGCGCGATCTCGCCGACGAGATTACCAAGGCCGTCAGCTGCCCCACAATCGGCATCGGCGCGTCCGCCAGCTGCGATGGCCAGGTACTGGTCACACAGGACATGTTAGGCCTGTTCGACTGGGCGCCGAAATTCGTGCGCCGTTACGCCGACCTCCGCAGCGAGATCGACACCGCCCTCGGCCAGTTTGCTGTCGACGTCCGGTCCCGCGAATTCCCCGGCGAAGCCGAGACCTATTCCCTGCGAAAACCTGAGGCGAAACAGCCCTGACACGTTGCAGCTGGGCGCAGGCGCGTCTAGGTTCCCCCCGAAGTCAGATTACCCGATCGGAGCGCCACGTTGAGCGACATTTTTGACGAAGTCGATGAAAGCCTGCGCCAGGACAAGATGGAAGGCCTGTGGACACGCTACAGGCCCTTTATCTATGGCGCGGCAGCGCTGCTCATCGGGGCGGTGGCCCTGAATGAATTCGTGTTGCGCCCACAGGCTGAACAGGCCCGGGCAGAACGCGCGCTCGCCTTCGAGAACGCCCTGACCCTGCTGGAAGAAGACAATTACGTCGAGGCTGAAGCCGCGTTCCGTGAATTGGCCGAAGGAAGTGGCAAGATCGCACCTTTGGCAGCGCAATATCTGGCGCAGACCCAATATGAGGGCGGCGGCGACGCTAATGGTGCCACGCGCACCCTATCGGCCGTGGCTGCCGTGGAAGGCAGCCCGTATGAGCGCCTGTCCATCCTGAAGACCGCGTATTTCTCGGTCGATACCCAGTCCATGGCAGACCTTGAAGCGACGCTCGGCAGCCTGGTCGAGGATGAAGGCCCGCTCGGCGCGCTTGCCCGTGAACTGATCGCGGCGAAAGCTTTCGAGAGCGGCGACATTGCCCGCGCCCGGACCGAGTTCAACCGTCTCCGCTTTGATGCGGCTGCGCCCGAAGGCGTAAAGCGCCGCGCCGAGATCGCCCTTGCTGCGATCCCGCCAGCGCCAGCTGAAGAAGCGGCCGCAAGCGACACTGAGACACCAGTTGAGGGCGAAGCGCCCGCTGAAACTGCCGATATCGAGGAGACCGGCCAATGAGGCTTTCACGCCCACTCAAGCTGACCGCAACCGCAACGGCGTTCATCGCCCTGACGGCCTGCAGCAGCATTCCGTTCTTCGGCAATTCCGGCAATGACGACAAGGAACAGCTCGACAAGGCTGGCCGTGTCACGATGGTGCTCGCGGAGGAAGCGGTTGAGGCCAAGCCTGAGCTGGCCACGGAATCCATCGAACTGTTGCCTCCCACGGATATGGCATCCTGGCCGGAAGCAGGCGGGACCCCCGCCAAGGCACCAGGCCACGTCAATGCAGCGCCTGACCTGAAAATCGCCTGGCGCAATTCGGTCGGCAAAGGCTCCAGCAACAAGTCTG
Source organism: Hyphomonas sp. UBA4494 (assembly GCF_002388935.1). Lineage (NCBI taxonomy): Bacteria > Pseudomonadati > Pseudomonadota > Alphaproteobacteria > Hyphomonadales > Hyphomonadaceae > Hyphomonas > Hyphomonas sp. UBA4494. Next base: position 148,733 of record NZ_DGNK01000017.1, on the reverse strand, counting down.
CCGTGACCACGCCACCGGTCGCCAGCGAGACTGCCATCTACACGTTGGATGCAGACCAGACGATCTATTCGACGGAAATCTCCAGCGGCCGCACGCTCTGGAAAAAGGAACTCAAAGGCCTGAGCAAGCGCGACAAGACCGCGCTCGGCGGCGGCCTTGCCGTGACGGACGGTACGCTGATCGTCGCAAGTGGCTTTGGCTATGTCACACGCGTCAGCGCCGAAGACGGGACCGAATTGTGGAAGCGCGAGCTTGGCGTGCCCATGACGGGCGCCCCGACCGTCAAGGACGGCACGATCTTTGTCGCCTCCAACAATAATGAAGTATTCGCACTGGACCTTGAGACCGGCGAGACCGATTGGAGCGATCAGGCAATTGCGGAATCCGCCCGCGTCCTCGGCAGCCCAAGCCCGGCCGCCATCGAAGACTTCGTGATCGCGCCTTACTCCTCTGGCGAGATCATTGCCTATCTTGCCAATAATGGCCGTCGCCTCTGGACGGATGCCATTTCGCAGGCCGGCCGCTTCACACCGATTTCCGAGATCAACGATATCGGCTCACGCCCGGTTCTGGCCGGTGGCCTCGTCTTCGCGTCGAGCCAGTCCGGCATCACGGTCGCGATTGACGGGCGCAGCGGCAATCGCGTCTGGGCGCGCCCCATCGGCTCGACCCAAGCCCCAGCGCTCAGCGGGAAATTCCTGTTTGTCATCGGTACCAATGCCACTCTGGCGGCGCTGGATGCTGGCTCAGGCGACGCCTATTGGGTCACCGAGCTGCCGCAGTACAAGAACGAGAAGAAAAAGAAGAAACGGATCAGCTATTCCGGTCCGCTTCTTGCGTCGGGACGCATCCTGATCGTTTCGTCCTATGGCGAGCTGCTCGCCTTTGATCCGCAGACGGGCGAACAGACCGCGTCTCTGGATATCAAGGACACGACTTACATCGAACCCATCGCCGTGCAGGGAAAAATCTTCCTGCTGACCGATGAAGCAAAACTGGTTGCGATTCAGTAGCAGGCTGCGCCGGGCTGGCGCGCCTCGCCTGAACGCATAGGAGCGGGCCCCGCCATGCCTTTGAAACTCGCCATCGTCGGACGCCCCAATGTGGGCAAGTCGACCCTGTTCAACCGCCTCGTCGGCAAGAAGATTGCGCTGGTCGATGACCAGCCGGGTGTGACGCGTGACCGAAAGCAGGCGGAAGGGCGCCTTGCCTCCCTGCCATTGGTCCTGATCGACACAGCAGGCTATGAGACCTCCTATGACGACAGTCTCGAATCCCGCATGCGCCAGCAGACCGAGGCCGCGATTGCCGAGGCTGAACTGGCCCTGTTCCTTATTGATGCCCGCGTTGGCGTCACCCCGGAAGACGAAAACTTTGCCGCCCTGCTGCGCAAGGCAAACATCCCCATCGTTCTGGCGGCCAACAAGGCTGAAGGCAAACAGGGCACGGTCGGCGTGATGGATGCCTGGTCGCTGGGCCTGGGTGAACCGATTGGCTTGTCTGCCGAGCATGGCGAGGGCATGGCCGAACTTTACGAAGCCATTCGTCAGGCACTGGGCGAGGAAGCGTTCGAGCTCGCCCTGCAGGAGGCCGAACTGGATTATGATCCCCGCGCCGCCGAGGACATTATCGAGAAGCTCGCCCATATCGATATCGACGATTTCTCTGTGTCCGATGATGATCTCGTCGCCGCCATTGAAGCGGCGGATGTCGACGTTGAACCCGAGCCGCAAAAAGACGACAAGCCGATCAAACTGGCCATTGTCGGCCGCCCGAATGCCGGCAAGTCCACGCTGATCAACCAGCTGCTACAATCGGACCGCCTGCTGACCGGTCCCGAAGCCGGCATCACGCGCGACTCCATCTCTATTGACTGGGAATGGGAAGGCCGCCGCATCCGCCTGGTCGATACCGCTGGCCTACGCCGCAAGAACAAGGTGCAGGAGCGCCTTGAACGCATGTCGACTGGCGAGACGATCCGCTCGCTGAAATATGCAGATATCATTGCCCTCGTCATGGACGCACACGAGGCGATGGAAAAACAGGACCTGCTGATTGCCGACCTCGCCCTGCGCGAAGGCCGCGGCGTCGTGCTGGTCATTTCCAAATGGGACACGGTGAAAAAGCCGGATGAAGCCGCCAAACATATCCGGGATCTTGCCAACCGGCTGATGCCGAATGCTGGCGGTGCACCCGTCGTGTTCCTGTCCGGCCTGACTGGTCGGCATACGGACAGGCTGATGCCAGCCGTGGTCAAGGTCTATCAGGATTGGACCGCACGCGTGAAGACGGGCGATCTGAACCGCTGGCTGCGCCACACGGTTGAGCGCCATCCGCCGCCAAGCGTTCAGGGCAAGCGCATCAAGCCACGCTACATGGCCCAGATGAAGGCGCGTCCGCCGACCTTCGTGCTCATCGCCTCGCGCGGTGACCAGATGCCGGAAACCTACAAGCGCTATCTGATCAACAATCTGCGCGATGCCTTTGACATGCATGGCGTGCCGATCCGCCTGTTCGTTCGGCAGGGCAAGAACCCCTATGCTGACAAGGCCGACGGCGCGCGCAAGCCCCAAGGCAAGGGCCCGTATCGCGGCAAGCCGAACAAGAAGGGCTAGCGCGCTCGCACACATATCCGTGACTGGAAACGACTGGCGTACCTGCCTAGGGTCGCCCCGATCAATGCGGAGACTCAAATGAACCAGATGCAGGACGTGGTGAAAGCCTATTATGGGGAGACGCTGACAAGCTCGTCGGACCTGAAGACCGATGCCTGCACGACGGAGTCTCGTCCAGCGGCGCATGTCTCGGCCGCCCTCGCCGCCGTCCATGATGATGTGGCCGCGAAGTATTATGGGTGTGGCCTCGCCATCCCGGCCGCGCTGGAAGGTTTGAAAGTTCTGGACCTTGGCAGCGGCGCCGGACGCGACGTGTTCGCTCTCGCCAAGCTGGTCGGACCGACCGGCCACGTCACCGGGGTCGACATGACGGATGAGCAGCTGGACGTCGCCCGCGCACACGAGGCCTGGCATGCCGAGCAATTTGGCTACGACTCGCCCAATACGCGCTTTGTGAAAGGCGAACTGGAAAAGCTGGGCGAGCTTGATCTTGAGCCCAATTCCTTTGACCTCATCATCTCCAATTGCGTGATCAATCTCTGCACGGACAAGCCGGAAGTCTTCCGGCAGGCCCACCGCCTGCTGAAACCCGGCGGCGAGCTCTATTTCTCGGACGTCTATGCCGACCGGCGGATCCCGCAGGAGTTGATTGATGATCCGGTCCTGTATGGCGAATGCCTGTCGGGGGCGCTCTACTGGAACGATTATGAAGCCATCGCGATGGCGGCTGGCTTTGCCGATCCGCGCGTCGTCAACCATCGCCGCCTTGCCATCATAGATCCGAAATTGAAGGCAAAGGTCGAGCCGATCCGCTTTGCCTCGGTCACAGCACGCCTGATGAAGCTCGACGGTCTGGAGACGGCCTGCGAGGATTACGGCCAAGCTGTCATCTACAAGGGCGGCGTCGAAGGCATGGAGCGCGTTTTCATTCTGGATGCTGAGCACGAGATTGAAGCCGGTCGCGTCTTCCCGGTCTGCGGCAACACGCTCGCCATGCTCATGGAAACCCGCTTTGCACCCTTTTTCGAGGTGGTCGGCGACGGCAAGACCCATTTCGGCGTCTTTCCCGGCTGCGCCGCGCCGGACGTATTTGCAGAGACGCAAGACGCCAGCGGCCCCGCGCCGGTGGGCGGCTGCTGCTAGCGCGCCCTACTCTGTCGGGTCGACATTGCCGCGGAGGGATTTGATCTCGCCTCGGCGTTTCTTTGTGGCGATGCGGCGTTTGACGCTGCCATAGGTCGGCTTGGTCTTGATGCGCCGTTTCGGGCGACGGCTGGCACGAAGGATCATCTCGGCAAGCCGCTTGCGCGCAGATTCCCGGTTGAGCGCCTGGCTCCGATGTTCCGAAGCCTCCAGCATCAGTCGGCCATCCTTGGTTATCCGGTTGGCATACAGTTTGGCGAAGCGCGCCTTCACATCAGGTGGCAGAGATGACGCTTCGACGTGCCAGGTCAGCTGTACCGCAGTCGACACCTTGTTGACGTTCTGCCCGCCTGGCCCGGACGCGCGCACGAATGCCTCCGACACTTCCCATGCAGGCAGTGTCAGTTCGTCATTTATGCGTATGTCGCCGAATTCAGCCATGGACTTTCCTTAACACGGTGTTCAGCCAGAGTTCAGCCCCGCAGGCCTAGCCTGACTGTCACAAGCCCGCAGGATGCGGGAAATGGCTGCCCCGGAAACGGTTTCCAAGGGGCCAATCTTCGGAGGCTTTGCCCGATATGAAGCTGTTCAAGACACTCACCACATTGGTGGCCACGACGGCCACGATCGGACTTCTTGCCGCTCCCGCTGCCTATGCAGAACGGGGACGCGGCGATCACAATCGCGGCGGCGGTTATCATGATGGCGGCCATCGCGGTGGAGACCGGGGACACCGGGACAATGGTCGACGCGACAATGGGCACCGCGGTGACCATAATCGTGGCAATCGAGGCTACAATAATGGCCACAATAATAGAGGCCATTACAATCGCGGCCACCATGCCCCGCGCCACGACTACCGCCCCGCGCCGCGCCATGTCTATCGCGCGCCCGCGCGTTCGCATCGCCATTATGCACCGCCCCGTCACAATTATGTGCGCTACAGCCGGGCTTATGGACCCTATTATCGTCGTGGCTACCAACCGCGCTACCATGTCGGTGGCTGGTATCGCCCCCACCAGCATACGGTCTATATCCGCGACTATCACACCTACGGCCTCTACGCGCCGCCACCGGGACACTACTGGGCGCGGGACCATCATAGCGGAGACGCGATTCTCGCCTCCGTCGCGACGGGGGCCATCATCGGACTGGTTGTGGGCGCGCTGGCCTATGATTGACACATGATCAGCGTATGAAAACTGAACGCGCCCGGGCCCTAGGTCCGGGCGTTTTTTGTGCGTCATGAAACAGTCATTCAAAAAAGCCGCGAAGTTAACTTTGTAATGGCGCAAATCATGCTTAACTTTGATTCGTCCGGAACGGTTCTGGACAAAGTTCGTGCCTGTTGCACGCTTGAAAGGAGGTGATTCATGTCGAGTGAGAAAACCAGAGGGATCAACAAGTTTATATCCTGTGGTGCCCGGCCGGAGCAGCCTCCTGTCGGCGCATAGAGATATTTGAAGGCACGCTGAAACGCTGCCAGACTTGTTGGGTCCCGAGGACTCACGGAAGCCGCCCCAGAGGGCGGCTTCTTTGTTTATGGAAACGGCATGAACGCTCCGACTTACCTTTTGCCTGAAACAACGCTATTTGCTGGAAAAACACCTGAGCGGAGAGACCCAGATGAACGTGCTGACCCACAAGAATTCCGGCTGGACCATCGGCACCGGCAAACCGCTTTCTGTCATCGCGGGCCTCAACGTCCTCGAAGACGAGGGCCTTTCCCTTGAAGTTGGCACCGAGCTGAAGCGCGTTTGCGAACAATTGGGCCTGCCCTATGTCTTCAAGGCCAGCTTCGACAAGGCGAACCGTTCCTCGATCAAGTCGTTTCGCGGCCCCGGGCTTGAGAATGGCCTGAAAATGCTGGCCAGCGTGAAGGCCAAGCTCGGCGTGCCGATCTGCACCGATCTGCATGAAGCCGGTCAGGCCGAAGCCGTCGCAGACGTGGCCGACATCGTCCAGATCCCGGCTTTCCTGTGCCGCCAGACTGATCTGGTTGTCGCCACCGCCAAGGCCACTGCCGCAGCGGGCGGGATCATCCAGGTCAAGAAAGCCCAGTTCATCGCACCGTGGGATACAAAGAACATCGTCTCCAAGATCGGTGAAGCCGCAGATGTCGGCGTGATCCTGTGCGAGCGCGGCTCCAGCTTTGGCTACAACAATCTCGTCGTCGACATGCTCGGCATTCCCGAGATGCAGAAGCTCGGCTGCCCCGTCACCATCGACGCAACCCATGCTGTCCAGCTTCCAGGCGCAGACCCGCGCACGGGCGGCGCGTCCACCGGCGGGCGACGCGACGGCGTGGCGATCATCGCCAAGTCGGCCATTGCCGCCGGCGCTGATGGTGTCTTCCTCGAATTCCATACCGACCCAGACAAGGCCCTGTGCGATGGACCGAGCTGCCTGCCGATCTCGTCAGCCGAAGGCCTGCTCAGCACGTTGAAATCCCTGCATGAGGTCGTGAACGCGTGATCAGGGAGGCTGTAGCATCAGACCGGGAGGCTCTTGCTACCATCCTCTATCGGGCGAGCCGTGACGTGTTCCCGCTGGCCGGCATCGAACGCGTTGATGCCGCCGAGTTTGACCGCCAAACGGCTGGCGAGAGCATTTTGGTTGCAGAAAAGGATGACCGACCGGTCGGCTTTTCGAGCGTCTGGGACCCCGACCACTTCCTGCATCATTTCTTCATCGACCCAGCCTATCACCGCCACGGCATTGGGCGGTCGCTGATGGTTGCTACAATGATGCGCTATGGCAGCGCGCTCTCACTGAAGTGCAATACATCCAACACCACTGCCCGCACGTTTTACCGCGCAATGGGCTGGATCGAGACGGACGAACCTGGCGGCACCAGCGAAGGGATTGGTGACTGGATCTGGATCCGAACACCCGCCGCCGCATCCGCGCTCGGCCTGTTGCCCGAAGGCCCTGACGCATGACCCGCCTTATCGCCTTCAACAAACCGTTCAATGTGCTCTCCCAATTCACCGACAAGAGTACGCTGGCGAGTTCGCGTGAGACGCTGTCGGACTATATGGACGTCCCACGTGTCTATCCCGCTGGCCGGCTCGACCGGGATAGTGAGGGCCTGTTGCTCCTGACCGATGACGGCAAGCTGCAGGCCCGTATTTCCGATCCGAAAGCCAAGATGGCCAAGGTCTACTGGGCCCAGATCGAGGGTATTCCGGATGACACGGCATTGCAGGCCCTCCGCTCCGGCGTAGACCTGAATGATGGTCGCACCGCTCCTGCAAAGGTGAGACGGATGGACGAGCCAGAAGATCTCTGGCCGCGCGACCCGCCAATCCGGTTTCGAAAATCGGTACCAAATTGCTGGATCGAACTGACCATTATCGAAGGCCGCAACCGACAGGTCCGGCGCATGACCGCCGCAGTCGGGCATCCAACCTTGCGCCTTGTGCGCGCGCAAATCGGCGACTGGACCCTGAATGGCCTTGCCCCCGGCGAGTGGCGCGACATCAAGGGCTGACCCCCAACCCTTCACAGGCCGCATAACACAGATTAGCAAACGGCACTCCACAGGCCCGGTCGCGACCGGATGAAACAGATGGAGCGCCGCATGGCCCTGACACAATCTTCGAGCTGGTTTGAGCAGAATGCTCCCGACTGGGCGCGCGAGTCCGCCACCTTCATCGGAAACATCTGGAATGATGGCGCATATGGTCTGACCTATGGCGAGATCACCATCGCTGTTGTGATCATCATGATCGCACTGATGATCCGCGGCCTGTTCGCACGGCTGATCGTGAAGACCATCATGCGCCTGGCGTCCGGCACCAAGTCGGGCTTTGATGACGCGCTCGTTCAATCCATCGCGACGCCGCTCAAGATCGTCCCGGTCATCATCGGTATCTATATCGCACTGCAGGTGACCAATATTTCCGGCGAGGCGGAAATCTACGCGACTCGCATTCTGCGCTCGATCATCACGCTTGCCGTATTCTGGACGTTGTCTCGCGCGGTACATGCCTTCGAATATCTGTTCGCAGGTTTGAGAGACGCCCTGTCGCCCGCCGCCGTCGACTGGATGGTCAAGGCGTTGCAGATCATCCTCATCGTGTTGGGCCTAGGCGCTGTCGCAGAGCAATGGGGTATTCAGATCGCGCCCTTGCTGGCTGGTCTTGGCGTGCTTGGCATCGCCGTGGGCCTCGGCGCGCAGGACTTGTTCAAGAACCTTATCTCCGGCTTGCTGATCATTTCAGAGAAGCGTTTCATTCCCGGCGAGTGGGTCAAGGCAGACGGTGTGGTCGAAGGAACGGTCGAGAAGATCAACTTCCGTTCGACCCTTATCCGCCGGTTCGACAAAAGCCCGGTCTATGTTCCCAACAGCGCACTGTCAGATGCGGCCGTGACCAATTTCTCGCGCATGACGCACCGGCGCATCAAATGGGTGGTCGGCGTGGAATATCGCACGACCGTGGACCAGCTGAAATATATCCGCGACGAAATCGAGGCCTGGCTCTGGAATGATGACCGGTTCGCCAAGCCGCCGGAAGCCGCACTGTTCGTGCGCGTGGACAGCTTCAATGCTAGCTCCATCGACTTCCTGATCTACACTTTCACCCACACGAAGAATTGGGGCGAGTGGCTGGAGATCAAGGAAGAGTTCGCCGTCGCCGTGATGGACATTATCGAAAAGGCGGGCACGGGCTTCGCCTTTCCGAGCCGCACCATCTACCTTCAGGAAACCGACCCGCCGGAAATCATGGCCCCGCCGACGCGCAGCGAAGGCGTCGCACGGGCGCAAGCCGCCAAGGAAGGCATGCTCCAGGTCGGCGGGATTGGCGAAGCCAGCGACGATGGCTGATCAGGTCGCGGCTTACTTCACCCATACGCCAGGTGCATTGGTGCGATAGCCGAGCGCGCGATAGGCCGCATCGATCAGGCTTTGCGCGCGGTCATTCACGAGAATGCCGCTGCCCATCTGGTTCATCGTGTAGCTGAAGGCGAGGCCCGCTTCGGGATCGGCGAAACCGATGGAGCCGCCTGCGCCGACATGGCCGAAGGCCTGCTCGCCCATGATGACGCTGGTGCCGGGGCCGAGGTTCAGCGCGCGATTATCCATGGACTTCATGAAGCCCGGCCCGAACCGGGTCGGGACCAGGAGGGTGGCATCGCGTTGCGTCGCCGTTGTCACCATGCTCATGGCCTTCAAGCGATCAGACGAGACGAGCGTGCCGTCATCGGTTGCCAATGGCGTATACATCGCCACCTGCCCGCGCGCGTTCGACAGGCCGCCCCCGCCGCCGATTTCAGCGGCTTGCGACTTGCGGTTATTGAAGTCCCAGCCGCCATTGTTCATGAAGCTCTTGTGCTGGATGGATTCCGGCTCGGTCACCAGCTTGATGGCAAACTCGGTTGGAACATCGTCCGGCTTCGGCGCATACGGAATGATCGGCGCGATGTGAACGTCTTCGGTCTCAGGCAGGCCCAGCCAGAAGCGCGCGCCGGTCTTGTCGGCCACTTCCTCGCGGAAGAAGGTGCCGAGCGACTTGCCGGACACGCGGCGGACCAGTTCGCCCACCGTCCAGCCGAAATTGATCATGTGGTAGCCATTGCGTGTGCCCGGTTCCCAGAAGGTTTCCTCATCTTCCAGTCGCTGGATCATGTAGTCCCAGTCCTCGAACCCGCCTGGCCGGACCGGGTCGCGCAGGGTCGGCAGCGCGCTTTCATGGTTCAGCATCATGCGAACCGTGGTCTTCTCTTTGCCGTTCTTGGCAAACTTCGGCCAGTAGTCGGCGACCAGCGCCTCGGGATTCAGCTCACCCCGGTCGATCAGGATATGGGCGCACAGCGCGGTGGCGGCCTTGGAACAGGAAAAGACGATGGAGATCGTATCCTCACGCCAGGCATCACCAGTTTCCGGGTTCGCCATGCCGCCCCAGAGGTCCACCTGCGTTTCGCCATTCACTGACAGGCAGACGGAGGCGCCAACCTCTCCACGCTCTGCAAAGTTGCGTTCGAATTCTTCCTTCACGGCGGCGAATTTCGACTCGCACGCCCCGCCAATGGATCCTGACATGTGTTCCCTCCCGAGGATTTTATTGATGCCAGTGTGATGCGCCCTCCCCACGGGAAGGCAAGCCCTATGGCAGGGCCGGGAGGTAGCGTTTCTTCAGGCGCGCCACGCCAAGCAAAACTGCCAGAGCGCAGATCTGGACAACCATCACCACAATCCGATTGTCTTCAAACCCGTTGGAGAGAATGAAGTAGCTGGACGTAAAGACCGCCACGACATGGCCGCTATACACGAACAGGGAATTCCGGCCGACCATTACCAGAGGCGGGAACCTCAACACAGAATCCACCACAGCCCGCGCCCACATAAGGGGCTTTGCCAAGTCTTCCCGGTTTAGCAGGAAGTAGAAGATATACGAGATCGCAGCGAGACTGATCAGGCCGATGCCAGACACATTCCGGCGCTTTGGCTCGACCAGCCATTCAGGCGTCCCAAGCATGCCTCGCCCGACTTCCGCAACTGCAAAGGCCACTGTGATGGCAAGCGCCGCATAGAAGACAGGATAGCTGGCGGGCAGTATGCTGGATTTGAAATGGTCCCAGCCTTCCGTCTTGTACCGGTAGCCGAGATAGAATCCGCCATAGAAAATAACCGCATAGGACAAGGGATTGAAGATACCCGTCAGAGACAGGAAAGGCCGCGTGTCGAAGACATGCGCGAAGATCCAGCCCAACACGGCTTGATCGAGACGAGCTGCGGCAACCAGCCAGCAGGCCGCAAGAATTCCGAAGAACAGGCGCGTCCGCTTTGTCTCCAGCAACCAAAGCCCGACCGGAATGAACAGCATCAGCATCATGTAGAGGATCAGAATGCCGAGATAGAGCGGCTGCTTGGCGAAGGTGAAAACCTGAAGACTCTGCAAGAACAGCGGTGTTTCGAGGTCTGGCACATATTGGGAATCCAGCCGCATCGGCCATGCTGACACGAACAGATACAGCATCGAGAGCGCGACGATGATCTGATAGAGATAGACCCATCGTAGCCGCTTCAAAACGGCCAGTTCGCAGGCGACCATACCGCCTTTGGAGAAGGGCCGAAGATAGCTCAGCGCGCAGACAAAACCGGACAAGAGAACAAAAAACTCGCCATCCCAGACAGGCGAGAAATTCCCGTGATGAAACCGGATCACAGGCGTCCAGTGTGTGAAATTGAAGTGTGCGATGAACATGGCAACGAGCAAATAGCCCCGCGCCCCATCAATATGCACCAACCGCGCCGCCTTCTGCGCTGGCGCCGTGGTGGCCGATCCCGTCGTCAAAATCGCATCGGTCATCTCGTCACCTCTAGACTATGCTTGCCGTAGCGTTACTCCTAGTGGACCATTGTGACAATCCGATCGCGATCAGCGAATTTCCTTCAAAAACAGCGTGTTCCTGCACAAGGTTGATGCGACTTCGGCTACCGTCTTCAGACCGCAGGCAAAGAAATGCCCGCAACAGGACGTTGCGGGCATTTCTGAAATCATTCTGCCAGTATTCTAGGCTGGCTCTTCAGCAGAGCCTTTCTTAGCGACAGGCTTCTTCTTCGGCTTCTCGGCAACATATTTGAAGGCGAGCTTTTCCTCGTCCTTCTTGTCGATGTCGATCTTGACCACGCCGCCCTTCTGGAGCGAGCCGAACAGGAGTTCTTCCGCCATCGGCTTCTTGACGTGTTCCTGGATCGTCCGCGCCAGCGGCCGGGCGCCCATGTCGGCGTCGAAGCCGCGCTTGGCGAGCCAGTCGCGTGCAGGCTTGGTGATCTCGATAGAGACGTTGCGATCTTCCAGCTGGACTTCGAGCTGAAGAATGAACTTCTCGACCACACGATCAATGATCTCTGGCGTCAGGCCGCCGAAAGTGATCGTCGCATCAAGACGGTTACGGAATTCCGGCGTGAACAGACGCTTGAGCGCCTCTTCCTGCTCGTCGTCCTTCTTGCCGCGGCCAAAGCCGATCGAATTCTTGGACGCATCGGACGCCCCAGCATTCGTTGTCATGATCAGGATGACATTCCGGAAGTCTACCTTGCGTCCATTGGCGTCCGTCAGTGTGCCATTGTCCATGACCTGAAGCAGGATGTTGAACAGGTCCGGATGCGCCTTCTCGATTTCGTCGAGCAGCAGCACGCAGTGCGGATGCTGGTCCACGCCATCGGTCAGCAGGCCGCCCTCATCATAGCCGACATAGCCCGGAGGCGCGCCGATGAGACGAGAAACGGTGTGACGCTCCATATATTCCGACATGTCGAAGCGCAGCATCTCGACGCCCATGATGGAGGCGAGTTGTTTGGCAACTTCGGTCTTGCCGACGCCGGTTGGACCGGTGAACAGGTATGAGCCAATTGGCTTGTTCGGTTCACGCAGGCCGGCACGCGCGAGTTTGATGGCTGCCGAAAGCGCCGTGATGGCATCGTTCTGGCCAAACACGACCCGCTGCAAATCGGTCTCCAGTGATTTGAGCGCGGCTGCATCGTCGGTCGAAACCTGTTTGGGGGGGATGCGGGCGATCTTGGCCACGACAGCCTCGATATCCTTCTGCCCCACCGTCTTCTTGCGTTTCGACGCAGGCAACAACCACTGTGCGGCGCCAGCCTCGTCGATCACATCAATCGCCTTGTCCGGCAATTTGCGGTCGGTGATGTAGCGATCTGCGAGTTCAACTGCCGATTTGATGGCATCATTCGTGTAGCGCAGGCCGTGGAAATCCTCGAAGCGGGACTTAAGACCCGTGAGAATCTTGATCGTATCCGGAACAGTTGGCTCAACCACATCGATCTTGCGGAACCGGCGCGACAGGGCCCGGTCCTTTTCGAAATGCTGCTTGTATTCCTTGAAGGTTGTCGACCCCATGCAACGCAGGCCACCGGACTGAAGCGCAGGCTTCAGCAGATTTGACGCATCCATCGCGCCGCCGGAGGTCGCCCCAGCGCCGATAATGGTGTGGATCTCATCAATGAACAGGATAGCTTTTTCCTGCTGCTCCAATTCCTTCATCACGGATTTGAGGCGTTCCTCGAAATCACCGCGATAGCGCGTACCGGCCAACAGGGCGCCCATGTCGAGCGACCAGATGACAGCCTCATCCAGGATCTCAGGGGCTTCACCATCGACAATCTTCTTGGCCAGGCCTTCGGCGATCGCCGTCTTGCCCACACCGGGATCGCCGACGAGGATCGGATTGTTCTTGCTGCGACGGCAGAGCACTTCAATGCAGCGGTTCACTTCCATGTCCCGGCCGATCAGCGGATCGATCTTGCCGGAGCGCGCCTTGTCATTCAGGTTCACACAGTAAGCGTCGAGCGCCTCATGACCTTGCTTGACCGGCTCTTCTTCCGAGGCCTCCGCACCGCGTGGACTGGATGGGCGCGACATGCCTGGTTGTTTGGCAACGCCATGCGAGATGAAATTCACCGCATCATAACGGGTCATGTCCTGCTCTTGCAGGAAGTAGGCAGCGTGACTTTCACGTTCAGAGAAGATCGAGACCAGCACATTCGCGCCGGTAACTTCGTCGCGGCCCGAGCTCTCAACGTGAAGGATGGCGCGTTGGACAACACGCTGGAACGCAGCGGTCGGCTGAACGCGGCCTTCGCCTTCATCCACTGTCAGGCTGGAAAGCTCTTCATCAATGTATCGGCTGAGGTCGGCGCTGAGGGCGTCAATGTTGACCTTGCAGGCGCCCATCACTTCGCGGGCATGCTCATCTTCCGTCAGCGCCAGAAGCAAATGTTCCAGTGTGGCGTATTCATGATCACGCTCTGATGCGAACGTCAGGGCCTTTTCGAGTGCGGTCTCTAGGGAGGGGGACAAACGTGGCAAGTGACTGGCCTTCCGGAGTGAGTGTTTCTAGTCGTCTTTCTCCATGACACATTGGAGAGGATGTTCATGGCGTTTGGCAAGGTCCAATACCTGCGCGACCTTTGTTTCGGCCACTTCGTAAGTATAGACACCGCACAACCCCACGCCCTTTTGGTGGACATGAAGCATGATGCGCGTGGCCTGTTCCCGGGAACGATTGAAGAAATGTTCCAGGACGTAGACGACAAACTCCATCGGCGTGTAATCGTCATTCAACAGAAGCACACGGTAGAGCGACGGCTTCTTGGTCCGTACGCGCGTTTGCGTGGACAGACCGAAATTGGTCCCATCATCATCGCCAGCCTGCCCGCCCCCTGGTGGGTCGCCGGGTCCGGGCCGATTTAGCCGTATTGGATCCGTGCTGGAATGGTTCAGGTCACCGCTCATAGTTACCAAGATATACGTTCTTGCCCGACTTTGAAGAGCGGATACGCGGCAAAAGCACAATCTGCCTGAATTCAGGTCACCTGGAGACTGGCGAGGAGGTCATTCACGCGCTTCGCATTCGCGCCCATATCGCTATAGCCCACGCGGGATGCAGAATAGACTGCGAGCGTGGATTTCCCGTCTGAAGGCAGGATGGCAATATCCACATCATCCTTGAATTTGAACAGTTTCGATACCGCGATGAAGCTGATGCGACCCGCCTGGGCGTCGAGCGCCTTCAGCCTCCAGTCCTTGCGCAAGGCCACAAGGGCCTCGACCTGGCTGAACAGGCTGTCTGTGCTGCAGAAGAAAATCGGGCCTTCTTCGTCCGGGCTAGCCTGGTCAGCAAATCCCGCCGGTGCAACCAGATACGTGTTCGGCGACTTGGGCCGCTGAAGGGTTTGGAAATCGAGAAAATCGCTCATGCACAACTGTAGGAGCAAGCGCAACGGATTCGCCAGCGCATTCTGCATCTGACATTGAACAAAGTCCGGGCAAAAAAAGAACCGGGCCAAACAGGCCCGGCTCAAATTATCTACGCCACTCTACGCCCCAGCCCGCTAGCCTGGCCGGGAAACAAGAAAGCGCTTACTTGGGTGCGAAAGCCATGAACGGCTTCGTCGCGTCGCGCCAAGCAGACATGCAGAGTTCAGCCTGTGCGCTGACTTCGGACGTGTAAGCCGAGAGAAGGTTCTTGGCGAAGCCGGACTGTATTTCCATCGCTTCGCGTGGATCCTTTGCGCCGGTCAGCGACTGCGTGGCTTCGACACCCTGTTCGAGCGTGCGAGCAAAGAAGTCCATGTTGCGGGCGCCAATCGTGCGCATCATTTCCGAAGAAGATGCTGCTTGTTCTGCAAGGGCTTTCATGCCGCCTTCTGCATAACCACCGAACTTGCCTGCGAGACCTGTCATTTGTTCCATGCCTTCATCAATCATTTTTGTTGCCGAATCTGCCACACGCGCTTCCGCTTTGGCTTTCGGAGAAGACTTGGGAGTGGTCTTTTTTGTTGTCGCCATGGGGAGGATCCTTTTCACGCTGGATACCCTGACGTAGCGTAAAATATGAGCAATTGCAACAATTATTGTGCGGCGCAGCATTTTTAAATTCGCATGAAAATTGCAAGGCTTGAAACCTGATTACAGATTTGTGAGGCTGGGGCCTGCGTTAAGATGTGGTCAACCGATTTGACGGACTCTAGTTTAATCCTCGGGTGCCGGGGTTAACTCATTTTTGGAGAGAACATGATGCGGCTCGCACTACCACCTGTCCTGAAAGCACTCACTATAGCGGTGGCGCTGATGGCGGCAGGCCTGTTTGCCCAATCTGCTCACGCCGAAAAGTACGCCTCCATCGTGATCGATGCGGATACTCATGAAGTGCTTCATGCCCGCAATGCCGATGAAGCGCGTTACCCGGCCTCCCTCACCAAGGTCATGACCCTCTACATGCTGTTTGACGCGCTGAAGACCGGCGAGGTCACCCTGGATGAGCGGCTCGTTGTCTCGCGCCACGCGGCGAGCCAACCCCCTTCAAACCTCAAGCTCCGCACCGGCTCGACCATGACAGTTCGCGACGCAATTGGCGCGCTGGTCAGCAAATCAGCCAATGATGTCGCTGTGGTTGTGGCTGAGCGTCTCGGGCGCACCGAAAGCCGCTTTGCCCAATTGATGACTGTGAAGGCCAAATCGCTCGGAATGAACCATACCCGCTTCATGAACGCGTCGGGCCTGCCCAACACACAGCAGCTGACGACCGCGCGTGACCTTGCCATCCTGGCCGATGCGATGCTCACCGATCATGCTGACTATTATCATTACTTCTCGTCCAGCAGCTTCCAGTGGGCTGGACGTACCTACAAGAACCATAATGAGTTGCTCGGCAAAGTAGACGGCGTCGACGGCATCAAGACTGGCTATACCCGCGCCTCCGGATTCAACCTGATGACGTCTGCCAAGCGCGATGGCAGCCGCATTATTGCGATCATGCTGGGCGGGAACACGTCCCGGTCTCGCAACGCGCATGTCGAGGATCTTGTTGAAGCTGCATTTACGACGCTCACCGATCCTGCGCATGACACACAGCTCGCCTTTGCCGGCGTCCTGCAGCCCGTACACCCGAACGATGCTGCAGAACCAATGCTGAATGGAAAACGCATCAGTGTGATCATTGCGGAAGGTGGCGGTGACGCAGATGACGACAAACTGGTCGTGGCTGAAACGGCACCTGCTCCAGCGCCAACGCCAGAAATTGTCGAACACACTAAGATGGAAACTCCGGTTGAGCCGTTTGTGCAGCCCAAGACCCACATCATGAGCGTATCGGAATACGAAGCGCGCCAGATGCAGATCGCGAAGTAACGCCTGAGTTCACGGTTCCAATCTGAAACGCAGCCCTTGCAAGCCCAGGCGGGCTGACCCAGAAGGCTTTCCAGCCATCAGGAGCGAACAAACGTGACCCGTGAAAGCGACATCGATATTGCGCGCAATGTAATTCGCATTGAACGCGAAGCCCTTGAGCAACTGGAAGCCGGTCTGGACACGGCCATCGAAAAGGCCGCTGACCTCATCATGGCCACGGATCGGCACATCATTGTGGCTGGCGTGGGCAAGTCGGGACATATCGGCCAGAAGATCGCGGCCAGTCTCGCATCGACAGGCACGCCCTCATTCTTCCTCCATCCGACCGAAGCCAGTCATGGTGACCTGGGAATGATCGTTCCAGGCTCAGTCGTGATCGCGATATCCTATTCGGGCGAGAGCCGCGAACTGGTCGATCTGATCCGCTATTGCCGCACCAATTCGGTACCCCTGATCGGCATGTCACGCGCGGCAGAGTCGACGCTTGGTCGGGGGTCGGATGTATTGCTGACGCTGCCAACCGTTGCGGAAGCCTGCCCCAACGGGCTCGCGCCAACATCCTCAACGACCATGGCGCTCGCACTTGGTGATGCGTTGACCATAGTCCTGATGGCGCGACGAGGCTTTTCACGGGAAGAGTTCGGGTTCCGTCATCCAGGGGGGAAACTTGGCCGCTCCCTCCAGACTGCCGGCGACTATGTGGCGGGTCGCACAGACGATATACCATCGGTCAGCGAAACCGCGGCTGTCGAAGACGTCATTCTGGCCATCTCGGAAGGCCGCAAGGGATGCGTAGCCGTACTGGATGCGACTGGCGTGATTGTGGGAATGGTCACCGACGGCGACTTGCGACGTGCCATGCTGGCAGGCAAGCTGACCGGAAATGCCGCCGCGATCATGACGCCATCGCCCCGCACGATTTCACTGGACGAGCGCATGTCCGCAGTCATCAAGAGATTGACCGAGCATCGCATCTCCAACGCATTCGTTGTGGAAGATGGACGCCCGGTCGGAATTGTCGACATGAAGGACCTTCTCGCCGAAGGCTATGTCTGATCAGTCTACTTGGTCAGTTCGAACCGGATATTCACTTGCGCGGAATAACCAATTTCACCGCCTGAAATCGGCGTGGATGCCATATCGGAAGACTCGCTCATCGCCATCATCCTGCCCATCGGCGCAGGCGAAGGTTCATACCCCCCACTTTCGGAGACGTTGACGATGCGCGACACCCGCATGCCGACAGCTTCAGCATAGAGCTCAGCGCGCGCAGTTGCGTCCGCAACGGCCTTGCGCCGCGCTTCGTCACGGGCATCACTGGCATCTTCTAGAGCGAAATTCAGGCCCGAGAACGTGTTACCGCCTGCGGCAACGAGGCTATCAAGCGTTTCACCCAAACCATCCAGATTGGTCACTTTGACGGTTAGCTGGTTTGATGCCGAATAGCCGCGCAGAACCTGTTTGCCGTTGCGACGCCCATTGGCATCGGTTTCCTCGACATAGTCGTAGACCGGATTGAGAGAAATATTCGACGTCTGCATGTCCTTGTCGGCGACGCCTGCGGACTTCAGCGCGTTCATCATGCTGGTCATCGCCTCAGCCTGCGCCGCCATTGCAGCAACTGCGGTCTTGGCTTCCTCGTTTACACCGGCCGTGATGTAGGCAATGTCCGGCGCGCGCTTCACATTGGCGGTGGCGGAAATATCCAACGTGGTTTCGGGCTGGATCGAATTGGGGTGGTAGGTCATCTGGCTCGTCCCGGTTGGAACCGATTGGGACGGCATCTGCGCACAGGCAGACAGGGTTCCTGCCAGGGCGATGGCGCTGGATGCGATGAACAGATTCCGGAAAGTGCGCATGTTGTCTCCTCGGTTTATTGATCGAGACCGATGGCTACCAGCGCATTGTGTCAAACTCGCGTCAGGCGGCTCCGACTTCGCGTTGCGGATACCCTTCCGGATTGCCGCTTTGCCAGGCCCATTGATCTCGGCACATGTCTTCCAACGTCAAACGAGTCTTCCAGCCAAGAAGTTCCATCGCATAGGAGGGATCAGCCCAATAGGCAGGTAAATCGCCAGCACGGCGTTCGGCGAAATTGAGCGGGATCTCCCGACCGCTTGCCTGTTCAAACGCTTTCACCACATCCAGGACCGAATAGCCGTTCCCAGACCCGAGATTGACTGTGAAACTGTCCGGACTTTCCAGCAGTTTCTCAAGCGCAACGATGTGCGCTTCGGCGAGGTCGACGACGTGGATATAGTCGCGCACACCCGTGCCGTCCGGCGTATCGTAATCATTGCCGAACACGTTGAGATGGGGGCGACGCCCCACCGCCACCTGGGCAACGAACGGCATCAGATTGTTCGGCACCCCGTTCGGATCCTCGCCGATCAGACCGGTTGGATGCGCACCAATCGGGTTGAAGTAGCGCAGGATGCCCGCATTGATACCTGCGCCCGATGCGACAAGGTCATTCAGCATCAGCTCAACCGCATATTTAGTCATGCCATAGGGATTGGTGGGCGCCAGCGGATGGTCTTCAGTATAGGGCAGCGAAACCGGTGTGCCGTAGACAGTAGCAGACGACGAAAACACGATATGTCCCACACCCGCCTGTTTCATGGCGTCGAGCAGGCTGAGTGAGCCCTGAACATTATTGCTGTAGTAATCGAGCGGGTTGACGGTCGATTCGCCAACGGCCTTCAGGCCGGCGAAGTGAATCACGGCCTCGCATTCGTGCTCGCGCAGAGCACATATCATGGCGTCGGTGTCGCGAATGTCCGCCTCGATGACCGGCACATCATTTGCGCCTGTAATCTGACAAATCCGATCGATGGCGGCCATGCTGGAATTGACGAAATTGTCTACAATTACTGGCGTATATCCCCGGTTCAGCAACTCGACACATGTGTGCGAGCCGATATATCCAGCCCCCCCCGGCACGAGAATCCGCTTTGAGTTGCCTTGCATGAATTTTGACATCCCTGACTTGTCCCCAACTCCATCGTGTAGGTCGTGTCCAATGATCATGCAAACGATCTGCCACATTTACGCACGTAATTCGCAAGAGCGTGGCAGACAGCACATTGCCTTGCCAAAGAAGCACGCTAAAACGGGCCGCTGGGGCCTGTAGCTCAGTTGGTTAGAGCGGACCGCTCATAACGGTTTGGTCGCGGGTTCAAATCCTGCCGGGCCCACCATTTTCCTGTGAGAGCGCCTTTGCGCACAACCTGCTTCGGCGGAGCAGATTGAAGCTGGAAATTCCCAAAGCGCCCGCGAATGCGGGATCAGCCCAGCATCGCCCGGACTTCTTCGTCAAAATACGCAATCGTCGGCTTCAAGCCTTCCTCCAGCGCAATCGTCGGTTCCCAGTCGAGCGTATCGCGCGCACGGGTAATGTCCGGCTGGCGCTGACGGGGGTCATCTTGCGGTAATGGTTTGTGCACCAGCTTGGATCGCGCACCGGTCATCTCGATGATTTTCTCGGCAAGTTGGCGGATCGTGAACTCGCCCGGATTGCCGAGATTGATCGGACCGGTCACGTCGTCGCTCGTATTCATCAGCCGGATCAGGCCTTCCACAAGGTCCGAAACATAGCAGAAGCTGCGGGTCTGTTCGCCATCGCCGTAAAGCGTGATGTCTTCACCCTTCAGCGCCTGAACGATGAAGTTGGACACCACACGCCCGTCATTCGGATGCATGCGCGGTCCATACGTGTTGAAGATACGCGCGACTTTGATCTGGACCTTGTGCTGTCGATAATAATCGAAGAACAGCGTCTCCGCACAGCGTTTGCCTTCGTCATAACAGGCACGCGGCCCCAGCGGGTTCACATTGCCCCAATAGTCTTCCGTCTGGGGGTGGATCTCCGGATCGCCATACACTTCGGACGTCGAGGCTTGAAGAATTCTGGCCCGCGTCCGTTTGGCCAGGCCCAGCATGTTGATCGCGCCATGCACGCTGGTCTTGGTCGTCTGAACCGGATCGAACTGGTAATGCACCGGACTCGCCGGGCAGGCCATATTGTAGATCTGGTCCACTTCGACAAAGAGCGGCACGGTCACGTCATGGCGCATCACTTCGAAACGGGGGTTGTCGAGCAGATGCGCGACGTTGGTGCGCCGACCGGTGAAGAAGTTGTCCACGCAGAGCACTTCAGCCCCGGTATGCAGCAGGCGCTCGCACAGGAAGGAGCCGATAAAGCCGGCACCGCCGGTGACGAGAATTCGGGGGACATAATGCATCCCCCAGCGATCCCTGCTTTTCCCTATGGGGTCAAGACTCTTAGACATTTCCGGGCCTTGTGGCAGACTGCTCATGGGAGGCCTGACAGATGAACCCTTTTGACCGCATCGTGGATTTCGCCGCGCAGCATCATGGAGATCGCGCCGCTGTTCTGGAGATGTCGCAGAATGCCCATCAGGCAAAATCCCTGAAGAAAATACCCGACGACCGGTATCTGGCCACGATGACGCGCTGCGTGTTCAATGCCGGCTTCAACTGGAAAGTCATTGATGCGAAATGGGACGGGTTTGAACTGGCCTTCGAGGGCTTCGATCCAAACAGGCTCGCCTTCTTTGGCGACGAGATGCTGGGGCAGCTCGTGTCGGACACGCGCATCGTGCGCAATGGCCAGAAGATCAAGGCGACGCTTGAGAATGCGAAATTCGTGGCGGACACCGCCAAAGCGCATGGCAGCTTCGGCGCGTTCCTCTCGGCCTGGCCCGCTGACGACCAGGCCGGACTTCTCGGCTACCTGAACGAAAAGGGCTCACGCCTTGGCGGAGCGACGGGGCAGTACTTCCTGCGCTTCTCGGGCTGGGATGCCTGGATCACGTCTGGGGATGTCTGCCGCGCCCTGGTACAGGAGGAGGTGCTGGATAAGCCAGAGGCCAAATCCAAATCCGCGATGAAGAAAGTGCAGGCAGCCTTCAATCACTGGCATGCCGAGAGCGGCCTGCCTTATGCCCAGATCAGCCGCATTCTGGCGCTCAGCGTCGGCTAAACCTGCGCCTTCTGGCGAAAATAGTCGAGCGATCCACGATGGATCAGCGCATCGCCTGGCACGGTTTCATGAGCCTCTATGTCGGGCTTGTTTTTCACCTCATCATAGACGCCGCCGAAATCCTGGTAGCAGGCGTCGAGCAAGGCATCGAAGCTGTCGATCACGAAATAGGTCTGCTGGAAGTCGTCGATGATGTATTTGGTGCGCATGATACGCTGCAGATCGAAGGCGACCCGGTTGGGGCTGTCATCCTCAAGCGCAAACACGGTCTCGTTGGGGCTTGAGAGAATACCGGCGCCAAAGATGCGCAGACCGCCGGCTTCGCGGATCAGGCCGAACTCGACCGTGTACCAGTAGAGCCGCGCAAGATTGTGCAACTGGCCGAGTTGCATGGCCCGCTGTCCGCCTTTGCCATAGGCTTCCATGAAATCAGCGAATACTGGGTCAGCCAGCATCGGCACATGACCGAAAATATCGTGAAAAATATCCGGCTCCTGGAGGTAGTCGAACTCCGCCTCGGGTCGGATAAAGGCCCCGGCCGGAAACCGGCGATTGGCGAGATGGTCAAAGAAAATCTCATCCGGCACCAATTCCGCCACAGGCACAACGCGCCATCCCGTGATCTTTTCCAGCTTGTCCGACAGTTCAGCCATGTTCGGAATACCCGACGCGGACAGTTCAAGCTCTGCCATTGCTTTCAGGGCCACTTCCGAGGCCCGGCCTTTTGCAATCTCTCGCTGACGCAGGAACAACCGATCCCAGCGGTCGTGCTCTGCCGCGCTGTAGGTATCCCACGCCTGATCGATCGTGAAATCAGCGGCGCGCGGAGCGTCATGGTAGCGATTCTTGGCAGGTGAAGTTGTCATGGTAGGACTGTACAGCAAATCAATATATAGTTCCATATGAAACTATATATCCCTCTCTTGAGCGGCTTTCAGCACTCGGGTCGACGGCGTTAAGGGAACATGCCAGTAAGGTTTCGGGAATGAAGTGGGGCGTACAATTGTAATCGGTATGACAGAATCAGTTTCCCCCGCAAGCGCCGCGCCCAAGCCCTTCAAGTCTTCAGCGATCAGCTTCTCTGTGATCATTGTGAACTATAATGGGGGCGCGTATTTGCAGGCCGCCGTCGATTCGCTGAAGACCCAGACGCTTCAGGACTTTGAGCTGATTGTCATCGACAATGCATCGACCGACGGATCGCCAGATACGTTGGATCTCTCTGGTATCGCACAAGCCAGGCTCATAAAGAATTCGGACAATGTCGGTTTTGCGGTGGCCAACAACCAGGCGGCAAATCTGGCGCGCGGGCAATGGCTCGTATTGCTCAATCCGGACGCCACAGCGTCCGCCAACTGGCTGGAGAAGCTTCAAGCCGCCTCCCGGCGCTATGCGGGCTGCCGTGTGTTCGCCTCGACCCAATACTGCCTCGACGACCCGGATATGCTGGACGGCGCGGGCGATGCGTATTTGATCTTCGGCATTCCTTGGCGGGGTGGCTTCGGCCATCCGGCTTCCAAGCTACCCGATACGGGCCTCTGCTTCAGTCCATGCGGCGCTGCGGCAATGTATGACCGGGAACTTTTCCTGCGTATCGGCGGCTTTGACGAACGCTTTTTCTGTTATTGCGAAGATGTCGACATCGGCTTCCGCCTGCAGCTTGAAGGGGAGCCGTGCGTCTTCCTCAAGGATGCGGTTGTGCACCATGCGGGCAGTGCCATTTCTGGTCGCCACAGCGCCTTTTCATCCTATCACGGAACACGCAACCGCATCTGGACCTATGCGAAGAATATGCCGACTCCTTTGCTGGTCCTAACTGCTCCGGTTCATCTCGTTCTGTCGGTGTATCTCATTTTCCGGAGTGCCATGATCGGATGTTTCAAACCCACACTACGTGGAACCTGGCACGGCGTGCGAGATCTACCGGCGATCCTGTCAAACCCACGCTGGCGTGTTCGGAAGAGAAAGCGTTCGATGATGGATCTTCTCCGCACGATGACGTGGAATCCACTCCGCATGAACCAGAGACTGCCTCATGTCCGGCCCCTGCCTTCTGACGCGGATCAACCCCTGATCGCCCGAGAAGCACACTAGGACAGGCGACAGACTCCGTCAGTCACCCTCAACCGAACCGCCTTGATGGACGAAATCATACAAAGCTTCTGCAATCCGCAAATCTTCCTCAGTCTTGATGACATGCCCTGCCATCTTGTTGACGGGAAACACGCCTCGTCGGCCCGCATATGTCGCGCAGCCGCCGGACTCTTTTGCGGCGAGGAATGTCGCAGAGCGCCACCCTGTGATTGACCAGGAAACCTTCCGAACAGGATCGAGATCCTGCGAGTTCGTCTTCTCGGAAAACGTGAAGTTCACAGGTTCATCATGGTACAGGCATTCCAGCTGATCATCGACCACGCTGAGCAGCACGTCGACATCGGTTTCAATCATTGCACTTACAAAGTCGCGCACCTCAGCGGTTGTCAGCAATGGCGCAATCGAGTGTACCTGGAACACGCGATCACAGGGATTGGCCTTCAGGAACTCTGTCACGAAGTCTTCACTCGTTGCGTTGTTGGATCCAAGCTCCTCCGGGCGCTGATGGAACTCAACACCCTCGGCTTGCGAAATTGGCCCGAAGTCCGGATGTTCGGAATTCACGATGACGCGGTCAAAGACACCCGCCTCGCGGCATTTCCGGATCGCGTGCACGATCAACGGAACGCCTTTCAACGGCGCCAGGTTCTTCTTTTGCAGACGCTGGCTGCCCATGCGGGCGGGGATCATCGCGATATTGGTCATGCGGCAACAAGCCTTTCGGTTTAGCGCAAATAGTCTGGAATATGGCTCAATGCAGGTTGGGCGTTTTCCAGCCCTTCAATCGCAGCCATGCCCATCATGAAAATGGCTTCTTCAGCGCTACCGCCAATATGGCCTGTAGCGATGAAGTTCGGCAGTCGCAGCAGGTCCATGTTCGTCGGGGGTTCAGGATCGAACACATCAAACGCAGCCGCTGCGATGTTCTCATTGTGCAACGCACGCTTCAGCGCTGCCTCGTCCACCAATCCGCCACGCGCCGTATTGATCAGTACCGCATCAGTCCGCATGCGAGCCAGGCGATCGGCATTGATAATCATCGACGTGGCAGGTGTGAACGGCACGTGCAGCGAAAGGACTTCACTGGTCTCGACCAGTTCATCCAGTGAAACGCTTTTCACGCCAGTTTCCTCACAGAATTCCGACAGGTCGCGAATATCATGCGCCTGGACTTCGCAGCCAAGCGCCAGCATGAGCCGCGCCACTTCCTTACCAACATGTCCGCACCCCAGCAGGCCCACTTTGCGGCCTTGCAACTGACGACCCTTGATCTGACGAAATTCACCACCCACGATTTCCATATGTGACCTCACCACATGGCGCAGGCTGGCGATACTGAGTGCAATCACAAGCTCCGCGACAGACCGGCGATTCACGCCGCCTGTCCAGCCAACGTGGACTCCGCGGGCTTCACACGCATGCAGGTCCACATTGTTCAGGCCTACGCCATATTTGCCGATGACTTTCAAATCAGGCAGCCGCGCAAGGATGTCATCGGTGATCTTCTCGAGCGCGACTACGACGTGGGACTTGCCCTGCAGAAAGGCGACGAGTTCATCACCCGCCAAGGTGCGCCCGGTGTCGTTCAAAGTGACGTCGCTGTAGCGGCGATTGAGTTCAGCGGCCAGCTTTTCATGCGCGGAAAAGGAACGCGATAGCACGGCGACGGAGGCAGTGTTGTTCATTGAAATTTTCTCCTGTCCCGAGATGCGTATCCCGCTTACGAACCGGCTGCGAAATGCAACTCGGCCTCCCCAAGACCGTCGACACTTGCCACAATTCTGGCAGGCCCATCAAGGCCCACACGCGGGGCCAGCGCCCCAAGCAGGATTACGTCGCCGCGCCGATGTTCCCATCCTCTCGCTGCCATGCGATTCACATGATCGGTGAGCAATTCAGACGGCAACGCAACCAGCTGCCTGACATCACCCTCCTCCTTCACGACACCGTCCACAATCAGCCGGCCCATGCGATCAAGATCATCGAGACTATCGGCGCCCTCTACGCCCTCTCCGGCAACCGCATAACCTGCTGCACCATTGTCCGCGACCAGCGCCAGGCCGCCATGAATTGCCAGCGCAGAGAAGCGGGTTTCGGGAACCTCGATCGCGGCAATGGTCCGCGCAACCGCATCCAGCACCTCAGCGCGCGTATATCCACCGGGCTTCAGCGGCAGGTCAGCCCCCAGGACGACCGCCAGTTCACATTCCGCGCCCGGCTGCCTGAAGTCGGTCATGGGCCGAGTGTCACCCGACGAGATCATGTTCGTCGAGGGGATCAGTCCCGAGAAAGGCCGTGCCAGCCCAAGACCGTCGCGCGACCCCTGATTGCTTGCGCCCAGCTTCCAATGGCCGCCTTTCAATCCCAACGCCCTCAGATAAGAGTCCTGCACGCCTTCGGCGGACTCGTAATCGGCGGGCAACTGGTCTGTTGGGAGGGAGCAGATGGCGCCCGTTCGGGCTGCTGAAACCAGTGCGTCGGAAAGATTTTCGAAGTGTTTCATGAAATCAGAATGCCTGAATGAGTCATGCCGTTTGCTCCTGCATTACGCCTTGTTCTAGGGGAGCAACTACCCTATCAAAAGCCCCTCAGGTCAGGGAACACCTCACGGCTTCGAATTCCGTACCGAATTGATACGCGAGTAGATAATCCAGCTATGTCCATCGTGATCAATTACGAACTCTTGCTGGCGAGCGCCAAGGCAAGCGGCGACTTCCTCCGCTCACGATTCGCAGATGCCGCAATAGACACCGCGCTGGCGCGAGATGTGAAACTTGCCGAAGATCGCCAATCAGAAGAAATGGTGGCCGCCGGACTGCTTTCCGATAGTCCGTGGGGCGTCATGTCTGAAGAGGGTGGATGGCTCCGAGAGCCAGCGAGCCCGGATGACCCCTATTGGGTAATCGATCCCTTGGATGGAAGCTACAATTTCATGCGCGGAATCCCCTTGTGCGCTGTTTCCATTGCGCTTTGTCATGGAATGACGCCGCTAGCGGGCGCGGTATATGATTTTGTCCGGGACGAACTTGTCCACACGAATGAGACAGCCGGGCTGTATCGCAACGGCGAACGCATTGACCGCGCGGCCCTTGGCGGCCCGTCGTCCCTCTCAACAGGTATCCCCGCCGCCACACGCTCCAATGCCGAAGCCACGGCAAAGAATGCCGAGGTACTGAACGCCTGGGGCAAGGTGCGGATGATTGGCTCGGCCGCCCTGTCCCTCTCATGGGTCGCTCAGGGGAAACTGGACGGATACAAAGAAACAGGAATCAGGTGGTGGGATGTCGCCGGCGGCCTCGCATTGGTGCGGGCCTCTGGCGGAAATTTCACCGTCGCAAACGACGATATATGGTCACCGCTGGAAGTCTCGGCCAATGGCCGTTAGCGACGCCCAGCGTAGAGTTTTAGGAGTGAAGAAATGTCAATGAATGTTGGAATTTGCGGATTCGGCAAAATGGGACAAATTCGTGCCGATGCGATCGAAACGCACGGCTTCGCCCAGATCAAATCCGTCTTCGACGTCAACATCCCCGATGACTGCAAATACCCGGTCGCCAATTCCATTGACGAGATCATCGAAGACCCGGACATCGACATTGTCTTTCTTTGCCTGCCCAACTATTTCAACAAGCCAAAAACGATCATGGCACTGAAGGCTGGCAAGCACGTCTTCTGCGAAAAGCCCCCCGCTTTCAGCGCTCAGGATGTGCGCGATATTCAGGAAGTCGAACGCGCCAGCGGCAAAGTACTGATGTACGGTTTCAATCACCGTCAGCACGGTGCAATCGACAAGATGAAGAGCATCGTGGACTCCCGCAAGTTCGGCTCCATTCTCTGGATGCGTAGCCGCTACGGAAAAAGTGTGGATGGTGACTATCTGAACACATGGCGGGCCAAGAAGGAACTGGCTGGCGGCGGCATTCTGCTGGATCAGGGCATCCACATGCTCGACCTCCTGCTCTACCTGACCGGCAAGCCGTTCGACGAAGTTCACGCCATGGTCTCCAACATGTACTGGAAAACCCCCGGCATCGAAGACAATGTCTTTGCGATCATGCGCAACACACAAACGGGCGTCACTGCGTCGGTCCACTCCACCATGACGCAATGGAGACACCTGTTCTCGCTCGAAGTCTTCATGGAGCGCGGCTATATGGTGCTGAACGGTTTGAAGACGTCGTCAGGGACCTATGGCGACGAGATCCTTACCATCGCTCAGAACCGCACAACGGCGCCAGCGGCAACATGGGAAGACGAAGAACGCCTGACCTTCCACATCGACCAGTCATGGGCACGGGAGATCGAGCTCTTCTTTGACAGCGTCCAGAACGGTGCCCCGGTTAAATTCGGGTCCTCTGATCAAGCCCTTGAAGTCATGTCCCTGATAGACATGATTTACGAACATGATCTGCATCAGGCACCAAACCTCGCCGACCAACTCAACATGACCGTCAAGGAACTGACCTAGCCCGGACGCTCCGGCTTCGGCGTCTTTTCTGCCGCTTTCAGCATCTGATGGAGGGTGTCGATCAGTACGGCGTGGATTTCGGCGGTTTCCACCAGTCTCTGAATCCACTCACCCATTGTGAGCGGTCCGTTGACGGGATCATAGGTTGCCTCGTTCGGCATCGAGGTCAGATGGCGTTTGTCTTTCCAGTGCCGGGCATAACCGTCCAGTGTGAGCGGGTCATGTGAACCGCCGATACGCGCCACAAACCGGCGCGCTGGCTCGTGATGGCGGGCAATTGTCGCTGCCGGGGGAACATGCCGGTCTGGCGTGCGCGCATCCCACTTGTCGATATCCACACGTCCGTCGATCGCCTGATCCAGCACATAACAGCTCAACAATGCGTTATCATCATATAGAGCCTCGGCGTTGATCGTGCCGGCGCCCTTGTCACCGCCGGTTGGCGACCCGGCAACGATGCCGCCGGCAAGAACATTCAACCGCGCAGAGGGATTTGATGTCCCTATCCCGACCTGGCCATCCGCATCGATGGTCATGCGCGCAGAGCCCGCCGTGTAGAACTGCGTGTTGTCGCCAGTGCGTGCGAACAGGATCGGACCATTGCCAGTTGAAGTGGTGGTGTCATCCTGCATCTGAAACACAATGGTCGGATCGGTTCCCTCGAGCTTGAAGGCAACATTCGCCAAGCCCGCATTGACATGGAAAGGTGTCGCTGGCGCATCCGTCCCGATACCGACGAAGCCGGTATCCTTGTCGACCGAAATTGCATCCCGCCACACGCTTCCATCATTGCTGACCTTTATGTGGAAATCGTCATCACCAGTCAGACCAATCTCCACGCGCCCTGATGCGCCCGACTGCATGAGAAGAGAAGCAGTCGCGGCCGGAGCACTCTTGTTGACGTTTAAGCGACAATCCCCGTTACCGGGTGTGACGTCATCATGCTGCAACAGGACAGAGTCAGATTTCACAGATAGGCGATTGGAAAGGTCGGCTATCGTGTTGATCCCGAATACCGGGCTCTCTTCCGATGGCGCGGCGTCCGCCATAACCACCCAGTCAGCGCCATTGAAAACGCGCATCATCGCTTCATCCAGAATGTAAGCCCGCATACCCGCCAGTGCCGGGAATACGGCCCATGCACCATCCTGGAATGTGGCGATTGTATTCACGGCATAGCCGGACCAGTTCTCGCCCGTCGCGCTGGCAGGAATGATGTAGGCCTCGCCGTCCAAAGGCGCCTCGGGCTGGATCGAAATTGCTTTCGATTGCACGCACAGCTGAACCATCTGGTCCAGCTTGCGGAACGCCTCGTTTACGGTGACATGTTTCTGGGCCTGATTGGGTATCAGGTATGGCAGACCAAGACGTGCAGACTCGTCCATGTGGAGCTCCTTTGATGCTTTTCAGACATCTATAGCTCCGTGCGGTTACGGTCGGATTGGCAGAGTTTAGTCCTCGGGTTGGGAGTTGGACCGCAGTTGTTCAACCAATCCTTTCCCGATCACGCGACTGTGCTGAATCTGGCACTCCTCCCGCAAATGCTCACGGGAATCAAAAAAGCATGTGTACGGATATTGTAAGTTGCCCTTGAACTCCAGGAAGCCTCCCTTTTCTGCCATCCCAAACCAAGCACGCATCTTGTCGAGCGCCTCCGGAGACAGCTCGCCCGATTCAACGGAAGGGCTGAGCAAACCATATACGGTAATGTCATTGGCGTTGGCCCACTCGATGAATTCCATCAAGCCGGCAGGAGGTTCGACCATCTCTGCAATCCTTCGCGTTTCCGCTGCAGAAGATCCGGCCGTTTCGACTTTCTCGCGGTATTTGGCAGCGACCTCCGCAGTGTGTCCGCGATAGTCCCCCTGCAAAGTCATACGTCCTTCCTTGTCGAATCCATGGCGTTTGCCACCGACATAGTTCTCAGTTTCCAGCAGGGCGGCGAACAAATAATCGAGGTCGAAATAGAATAGCGCGTCCAATGAACGCCTGACACCCAGCCCCTTCAAAAAGCTTTTCTCATGACGCACAATGTAGGGATATGAAATGCGAGCCCGCATATCCTCGGCATTCAGGAAGTAGAGCCGGTACTCCCACGGCAGCAGAACGATATCGCCAGGTTCTGCAACTTGCTTTACTTGCTGAAGAATTGTCTCGCGCCCCAATGCCAGCGCAATGGACAGATTCACACATGGTATTCCGGATTCCTCGGCAATCGTCTCGCAGCGGTCGCTGTAAAATCCGCTACTCCCGGCAGCGAGGACAATTTTCGGCTTGTCCAGCGCTTGGCCGTAAGCTCTCTTCTGTGAATACACGCGGTCGAAAATCCCGACCGACAATGGCTTGTCGATAACCACACCGAACAGGCCGAAATACAGCACAAGTCCCAGAAGGCTGGCGGCAATAACACTCAGGATAGGTTTCATTTACGCGCCTCCCTAAAACTGGAAGTAGATGAATTCTTCAGACGCTGTTCCGAAGAACACCGCCTGAATGACGAAGCCGATTACCAGCGCAACTCCCACGAGGCGTGCGCGCTGACCGCCCCGTTCCTTCGTTTGCGCGAATGCAACCGCAAGTCCGAGCAGAGAGAAACAGAACGCCTGCACCAGGCTGGTCCATTGGGCCGGATCGGAGAAGAGGGTCGAACCGGCAGGGGTCAAGGACGCATACTTCACGGGGAGCCCCAGCAGCGCGTTGAGATGAGGAGGCATATGGAATCCATTCATGCCGAGGAAACCGGCCAGAACATTGTTTGCCGCTTCCAAGTTTTCTGCGCGGAAATAGATCCATGCCACACAGACCGCAAAGAACGTGACAGCCCAGCCAAACACCCTGCCCGGCAGGCTTCCAACGGCGGCCTCAAGCCCGCTCCCCTTGATCACCGAGTTGAACAGATGGTTCACCGTCAGATATGCTCCGTGCAGCCCTCCCCAGATCACGAAAGTCCATGCCGCGCCATGCCAGAGACCGCCAAGCAGCATGGTTGTCATCAGGTTGATGTAACGCCGGACATTGCCGCGGCGATTACCGCCGAGAGGGATGTACAGATAGTCGCGCAGGAAGTCAGACAGAGTGATGTGCCACCGGCGCCAGAAATCGATAATACTGGATGCGCGATAAGGGGCAGCAAAGTTCTCAGGCATCTTCAAGCCTACCAGCAAGGCAAGCCCAATGGCGATGTCCGAATAGCCGGAAAAATCAAAATATATCTGTCCGGCAAATCCAAGCGTTGCCAACCAGGCCTCGATCAAAGTTAGTTGCGCACCCGCAGCAGCTTCACCGAACAGCTGGTTCACCGCAGGTGAAATGCCATCTGCCAGGACGGCCTTCTTGAACAGGCCGATGATGATAATTGCGAGCCCGCTTGCGAACATGGCGGCGGTGGGGCGTGCAAACAGCCTGGTCTTGAACTGGGGCACCAGATCCTTGTGATGAACGATCGGGCCCGCAATCAACTGCGGAAAGAATGATATGAACAGGGCATAGTCTACAAAGCTGTATTCTTCATCGAGCTTGCGTTTGTAGGCATCTACCAGGAACGCGATTTGCTGGAATGTGAAGAACGAAATTCCCAGCGGCAGGATGACCTTGAACACCGCGATATCGAAACCGAACAAGAACTCGATATTACTAATAAAGAAATTGAAATATTTGAAGACAAACAACAGGCCGAGATTGAACGTCACGCTGCAGATAAGCAAAAAGCGCCGCTGTCCAGACGGACGATCATGCGCGGAAAACGCCCTGCCCACGAAATAATTGACGATGATTGTTCCAAACAACAGGAACAGGTACCGCCACTCCCAATACCCGTAGAAAAACGCGGAAGACAGCAGCAGCCAAACCTTGACGGCATCCTTCTGTCCGGCACGTCCGAGCAGCAAAGCAACAACCAGCACGACCGGCAGAAAATAGGCGAGAAACGGGACAGAATTGAACAGCATAGCGCAGTGAGCCCTTTATGACGAGCGCAAGCCGCGCCGCTTCAGTAGTGGCGGGATTACTTCATGAAAGAATTGGCGCCATGACAACAGACGCAACTTTCTGAGTCGCGTTCCTGCCGATCCCTTGACTTGATCATGCTTGATTCCCAGCCCACGCGACGGCCGGTCGAATGTGGCCAAGTTCACATGGCCCACGCCCAGTTTCCATAGCTTGATGCTCAATGCATGCTCATTGAGTATGTTGCGCACCTTGTTCTTGAAGAGCGGAAAGGTTGTTTCGCTCAGGACATAGCCCCGTTTGTCTCCTCGTCGCCAGACCTTGGTCTGGTGCGTGTAGAGAAACTCCTGATAGTTCTGCGAAAGCGGAGCGCTCTCCCGAAACGGCTTTTCAGGACAATAGCGCGTGAATACTTCGTTTGCCGTCGAGAAACTGGTCACAGGATAAAGCTTCTCGAATACGGATCTGGGCACCATGAAGAAGGTCGTGCACAACCATTTCCGACAGGCCTGCCCGCCGATACGCATTGGCTGGGCCAGCGTATCGAGCGGATCCGGATTGACTCGAGAGAATGTATCTACCCATCCCAACACGGTTTTCTGTGCTGGCAGTTGGCGGATAATGTCGGCGTCGATCGCTTCCAGCGCCTCCAGCGGCTTCGAATTGGCCAGGGCATCATTGACCATCAATACGACGTCGAACGTTTCCGGCAGCCTCGCCCGAACTTCGCGCCAGCCGCGATCCCAGCCGGTAAACTCATGAGCTGTATTATCGCCGCCGACCGCAAAGGCGCGGCATGGCCAGCCCTCAGTCGATGCTGATTGCCACTCGCGTTGTTCATTCGCATTGTCGATCTCAACAACCGTGAACTCTATGCCTTCTCGCGCCTTGAAGAAATCTCCGAGAACCGCACGCACGCCTTTGGTTTTCTCGGGGTCGAATGTCAAGAACAGGACAAGTACCCTGAAGGCACGATCCCCTGCACCCTGCAGACGGTCGTCGTGGCTGGGCACACCATCAGCGCTCATTGAACAATACCGTGAACATACTCAACTATTCTTCGTCTCTTGAACTACCGCAGCAATCTGAGAGACGGAAATTGCCTCTTTCTCCCGAAGGCGGGCCAACACTTCCGGTAGCAGTTCCTGCGCTTGCGGTGAGAGCATGAGATGCTTGAGGAATCCTGGGTTACGCCGAATGGCCAGCGTAAGCGCTTTCCTGTTCTCGAACATCAGCTTCGCCATCGCCCGGTCTTCCAGAAGAAGAGAAAGATTGTGATGAGACAAAATTGCCTGACCGAACAGTTTCCTCAGGACAGGCACACGGCGAAATGTTCCAGCAAGCAAGCGGACGAAGTTCTGCTTGATCCTGTGCTTCAGCGACGGCGTACCGCTGCGCGCGACTGGCTTCCTGGTCGCTTGGTCGATAGCGACGAGCGTTTTGCGTGTTGCCTGCAACTCGTCTTCGGAGGTCACGTTCGCCTTGGGTGCATACTCGGCCTCGCGTCCGAGTAGATCGTCTATCAGGCGGACATAAGCATCAAAGCCCAAGCTGGAATAATCATGCTGCCGGATTTCGGACTGACGTGCAGGCAGATTGTCGAGCACATCGGAGATAATGGGCGCAAGCTCTTCTGGCTCGTCCATTGACGCATAAATCAGCTTGTCCCCGCTGACCTCTCTCAACACAGGAAGATCGTACACGACACACGGCACGCCACAATAGAGCGCCTCGACCGGTGGATACCCGAACCCCTCGAACCTCGACAGAAAGAGCATCAAATCTGCTTCGTATAGCAGTTTGAACTTCTCGACATCAGTCACACGATGCTGGAAGCGGACCTCCACATCGTGCTCTTCGCCCCATGTATGGTAAGCAGAAGCAACGGATTCATCCATCGTCGCTGTGCCGACAATAAATGTCAGCCGACATCCCGACAGGGCGGGTCCGGCATGATCGAGCAATTCCATGCCACCCTTGTATCCGAAAGCGCCGCCAAAACGCGTGATACAGATGACAGATCGGCGATCCTCGGACTTTACCGCAAGGGATTTGGCTTCTGCAGCGGCCAGGTCATTGATGGGTGGGTTGATGTGGTGAAAGCGGGCGCCTGTACCTGCAAAATACTCTTCCGCATGCGTCTCACCTTCCAGTGTCGACGCGAGAACCACATCCAAATGCGGCCCAATAGCCTTCCATGCGTCCCACGGCTTCTGGTTTGTGCCGTGCTCTGCCGTCTTCGCAATCCAGTTCGGGGTCTCGAAACTCAGCATTCCGAGCTTCGCCTTGTTTGCAACGGAAATGTCCAGCGCCCGCCGGAACACTTTCACTGGCGGATGCTTGTGCGGAATAATCCAGACAAAATCCCATGGCCCATCGGGCGTGTCCGAAAAATCCCGCGTCAGTCGCAACACAAACCGATCTCCGAAGTCGAAATCTTCGAAGTCGTCAATGAAGATCGGCGTATTGTTCGTCCAAAACGTGACCTGATGACCAAGCGCCGCAAACGCCTGTGCCATCATCCATGCATGGTAGCGCCCACCTGAATAGGCGCCTTGAGGCATGATGCTGCAAATAAGGATTTTCATGCCAGCCCCTGAACAAGCACGTGCGGACAAGCCTACTCTTCAGCCGACTTTTTCTTGCGCCGAAGCCAGATACTGGCCCCCTGGTTCTTCAGGCACAATGGCATGCGCTCCTCGAAGAACTCGCGGTGGAACCTCTGCATGAATGTATTCGTGTACACGATTTCGAAGTCGCTGTTGAATTCGAGAAACGCCCGAAGGAGATAGGTCTCCGTCCACCAGCGGCCCTGATACACCCAATGCTCGGGATATTCGAACGGATAGTGGATGTCGTGGAAATGGACGTACACCCCCTCATTGATGTGCGGGAGTATCTCGAAGAACATGTGGTTCACATCACTGCCCACGCGAGAGACGTGCGTCGAATCGACAAACAGAATGTCGTTTTCCTGCAGCGAGGTGAAGACTTCGATATCGACATCCTGAACCCGCTTTTCGATGATTTCACGGGTCTCGAGATCGGACGGACGCACCAGCGACTTCAACAATTGCGGATACGGTTCAACGAAACGGATATCGATATCACCATTGAAGAACGCGTCATTGGTATCGAGCATACAGCACGAGGAATACCCGGACCCGACCTCAACGATGCGCTTGGGTTTGACGCGACGCATCATGCTGTAAAGCGAGATGGCATCGGAGTAGGAGTAGCCCCCATTCAGGAAGCCGTAGCGCATCTTGTCAGAAGGCTCGTCGCCAAATGGAATATCGTCATAGAAGGACGCAAACTCTTCAAGCACGGCCAATTGCTTGTCTTCGTTCAGACCGATGCCCGGCAGGGTACGCCGATCACGATTGAAGATTCGCGCTTCGTCGGCCTTGATGTCTTCAATGTTGGCGACCGGAGAATAGAAATGCCCAAGTGCGCGCCATAGCGGGCTCTTCTCGTCATCGGCACCGACCTTGTTGATCTTGTCTTTCAACGAGCGGACTATCTTTTTCAATGCAGCATTTTCCTTCTGCAGCACTTCAAGTTCATCCTTGTTGTCTTGTACATCCGTCACTGGATTACCCCACTTGGTTCAAGCCTCAGGAACGTGCGCTTGCCATCATCTCGTCGAGCAGGATGGCAGCACTTTTTCCTATACGTGTCGTCTCATAGTCTTCGCGCGCTTTGCGGCGAGCAGCAATTGCAAAAGCTGCTTTTGCCGCGTCATTCGCCAGTATGCTTCGAACGGCGTCGGCCATGTCAGCTGCGCTGAAATCATCCAGCACAATCCCGGCATCATCCAGCACGAATTCGGCCGCGCCGCCTGAACCCTTGAAACAGATAATCGGCGCGCCAAACGCAGCCATTTCCATGACCGAGCGTGGAAAGGGGTCATCGCGCGATGTCATCAATCCAATTTCAAACAGTTTCAAATATGGATAGGGGTTCTTGCGCGCGCCCGGGAAGACGACCCGACCGGAAAATCCCGCATCTTCCACTTTCTTCAACATATCCTGCCGCATACCGCCATCACCGATCCAGACGAAGTAGACGGGCCGTCCCTTCGGTTCGGAACGCAGGACATC
The DNA here is from genome assembly GCF_002388935.1 of Hyphomonas sp. UBA4494. Lineage (NCBI taxonomy): Bacteria > Pseudomonadati > Pseudomonadota > Alphaproteobacteria > Hyphomonadales > Hyphomonadaceae > Hyphomonas > Hyphomonas sp. UBA4494. Next base: position 112,698 of record NZ_DGNK01000017.1, on the reverse strand, counting down.
CAGGGCGGTATCGACGAAGTAATCGACCCCCTTCCGGCTATCGACTGACCCCAGACCGCCAATGATCACAGCATCTTCAGGCAGCGCGAGTTCCTTGCGCATCTCGCCGACGGTCAGATCTTCAGCCTTCTTGTCGAATACTTCCGGCTCCATGGAGCCGGGCACGATCCCGATGCGCTCATGTGCGATGGAGAATGTATCTTTCAGATAATTCCGAACAAATTCGGAAACGGCGAAATATTTGTAATCCGGCTGCTTGAACGCATTCAATTGGACCTGATTGTACAGCGCGATCGTCGTCCATAATTCCCGCACATGGATGAGCGTCGGTGCCTTGATGCCTAGCTTGGCCAGCAAGTCCCCGTTCACAGTCGTGTTGGAATACACAAGATCAGGCTTGAATTGACGCAGTTTCAGCCGCAGGCGCTGTTCATGTCGCCACTGGCGGAATTTTCGCCGCCGAACGTCTTCTGGCAGAGGCGGTCGTTTCGCCCCTTCCGGGCGCATATCGGCCGGATCCAAAAAATGCTGGTAGTAGACATGAGTTGGCGCGAGTTTTTCAAACTCACTGCGCAGCGGACCTTCCTTGCGCATCAGAATCTGGAATTCCCAGTCCCGATTGGCGGCAAAATGCTTCATCAGCGTAAGCAGGCTTATGGGCGCGCCACTCATCGTGCCGTGATGCGATATGAACAGGATGCGTTTCTTTTCGGTCATGTCTACTTTTTGAAAATGCTGTCAAAATCTGTTCGGGGAAATGCATCAAGGAAGCTGTTGACGCCGGCATTGTAGATTTCGCGGCCAGCCTGCTTGTAGGCGTCGGCGGCCACTTCATAAGCCTTGTCCTGAAGTGAGGTGTTTGGCACGCCGATCACGTCTCCGATCTGGTAATAATCGGGGTTCATGTGGCACTGCCGAACGAGTTCGTAGTTCTCCTTGGTCACCTCGATCTTGCCGGGTGGAAAATTCTTGGCCAGCGCACCATAACTGTGATCGACGCCAATCAGGTAGACCGGATTGCAGCCCAGATAGTAGGCCAGCTGCAACGCGATATAAGTGATGGTCGAGCCCAGATACACGATGTTGGAAAAGTCACGGGAGAACTGGATTCCCATTTCGTCGAAATAGTACGGGTCTCCCCGGCGCGCATTGAAAAACAGCGTGTTGTTGAAATTCTTGAAACAGTACGCGTTGTAGATCGCCGCCATTTTGGTCGGCCCCACAACATTGTGGATTTCCTTGCGGCGCAACTCGGTCTGCTCTGTATCTTCGAACAGGAGATATTTGGTGTGGAAGCCCCACTCGTCGAACATCTGGTAGATGCCATTGGCCCCTAACGTGATCTGGTCTCGCAGCGGCGTCAGGTCCATTTCCTTCAGGCTCGGACCATTCCCGATAATGAATCCCGGCTTGCCCTGGTGCTTGTTGCGCATGTGGCGCAGCGTCGTCTGGAATCCCGGCCGGCGATAAAACCCGAACTTGCCAGCGCCGTTACGGCCCGGCTTGATCTGGTCAAAGAAATTCATGCGCGCCCGCACGAGACGCAAATAGCCAGCGGCCTTTTCCTTTTCAGGAAACCTGTTGGTCCAAACAATCATCTAGGGCGTCCCTAACTTCTACTATGTTCCCTGCAACAGGGAACCTTCACTTGCGTACATGAATCGATCTTTGAAATGCGGATTCAGTCCCGCCCCCCAATTATACCTAATACTTCCGGATGGTATTTGAGAGCTCTGCAAGCGACGATCATACGATTCACAGCACACGGCACCGAGTATCTCACCCTGCGTCGGGCACGTTAGTGGCGCCTGCTCCGACTTGCGAACCAGTTTTGCGAAACCCGATATACGCAACTGTGGCCACCTCTACCTTGGATCAACGCCCCCAAACCTGTCTGAGGTCAGAGCCCATTCCGGCCAGCGTTAAGGCGTGTCACTGAGTTAATCAAGTACGCCTCCCAGCAGCCCAGAAATTCGCTCAAAGGTGACAATTTTTGACCAGATACTCAGGAGCCAAAGGGACCCGCAACGGCAATTCCAGTTCACAAGCAGGCGAGCCTGCACCGCCCCTGCATTGCCGCCAGGAACCAATCGGGGTAGACGAGCGTGAAGCCGAAGTGAGAAGCGGGACGACAGGATGAGTGCCTTCGAAAAGGTCGAACACACTGCGCCGCCACCGGCCTCCCCCCGCAGTGTCGGATACACATTCGCAGCCGTTTCCGCGATCGCGGCCGTCCTGCTGCGCAACCATGTTCAGCTATCATTGGCCCTCGCGGGCGCAGCCCTGTTGTTTGCGCTCGTCGCCTTCGTCGCGCCGCGTTGGCTAAAGGGACTCGCATATTTGTGGGGCTTGCTCGCACTGGGTCTGGCCAAGATCGTCAACCCCTTTGTGATGGGCATCATGTACTACGGCTTCATTACGCCCTACGGCCTGCTCTTGCGTATGGGGCGCGATCCATTGCGCATTCACAAGAGGCCCCAAACCGGCTCATACTGGTGCGAATCGACGGATCCTCAGGACCGGGCCGCAATGGAGAGACAGTTCTGAGATGAAAGAGATTCTGAAAGAGCTGGCGTTATACTTCTCGCAGCGCAGGAAATTCTGGTTGTTGCCTGTATTCCTGTTCGTTTTGCTGATTGGCGGGGCGCTGGTGTTTGCACAAGGCTCACCATTAGCCCCGTTCATCTACTCCCTGTTCTAAGTGATGCCGACTTATATCCTGGGCATTTCAGCCTACTTCCATGACAGCGCGGCCGTTCTGCTGTGTGACGGCAAGATCGTCGCAGCCGCCCAGGAAGAACGTTTCACCCGGGTCAAACATGATGCAGGCTTTCCGGCAAAAGCGACGCGCTATTGTCTCGACGAAGCGGGCATCGAGCTCAGCGACGTGCAACACATCGCCTATTTCGAGAAACCGCTGCTCAAGTTTGAGCGCCTGATCGAGACCTACCTGACCAGCGCCCCGCGCGGTCGCAAGACATTTGCGATCGCCATGCCGAGCTGGATCAAGGGAAAGCTCTTCCAGAAGTCGAACATGGCAAAAATCTTCCGGGATGATTTCAATGATCCTGATGCGGGCAACCGCATGGTGTTTGCCCAGCATCATGACAGTCACTCGGCATCGGCATTTTATCCCTCGCCTTTCGACGAAGCGATTGTCCTGACAATGGACGGGGTCGGCGAATGGGCCACCACGTCGGTCTCTGTCGGCAGAGGCAAGGAATTACGGCGCATTCGGGAGATCCGCTTCCCGCACTCACTGGGCCTGCTCTATTCCGCGATCACGGGGTATCTCGGTTTCAAGGTCAATTCCGGCGAGTACAAGGTTATGGGGCTCGCACCGTATGGCGAGCCGCGATTTGCAGACCTCATGGAAGAGAAGCTGATCTCCATCGCCGATGATGGCAGCTTCTGGCTGGACATGCGCTATTTCGACTATGTCACCGGCCTACGAATGACCAACAAGGCTTTCCATGACCTGTTTGGTGAGCCTGCGCGCACGTCTGAGAGCCAGCTGACGCAGTTCCACTTCGACATGGCTGCGTCGATCCAGAAAGTGACAGAGAATGTGATGCTGCGCATGACTCGCGCGCTACACGCTGAGTTCGCCATCGACAATCTGTGCATGGCCGGCGGCGTCGCCCTCAATTGTGTTGCCAATGGCAAAATCCTGCGGGATGGCCACTTCAAGAATGTCTGGGTCCAGCCCGCAGCCGGTGATGCTGGCGGCGCGCTCGGCGCGGCCTTGCTGGCCCATCATCGCTATCTGGACACCGATCGCCTCCCAACGGGTGACGGCGATGCCATGAGCGGCGCCTATCTCGGCCCGGACTATTCGCAGGAAGATATCAACGCAGCCTTGACCTCAGCCGGCGCTGTATTCGAGGTCGTGGACGAGGACACGATGATCCAAACCACCGCCAAAGCGCTGGATAGCGGTATGGCAATTGGCTGGTTTCAGGGGCGTATGGAATTTGGCCCTCGCGCATTGGGCGGCCGGTCGATCATTGCCGACCCACGAAATCCGGAAACCCAGCGCAACCTGAACTTGAAGATCAAGTTTCGCGAAAGTTTCCGCCCCTTTGCCCCGTCCGTACTGGCCGAAGATGCAGCAGACTATTTCGACCTGAACAGCGACAGTCCATACATGCTGCTCGTCGCGGATGTTGTCGATCGACTGCGCGTACAGCCTGAATCAGACAGTTCCTCCAAAGAGGGCATCGATCGCGTGAACGACATCCGCTCGACGCTCCCGGCAATAACCCATCTTGATTATTCCGCGCGCGTGCAAACGGTGCATGCCGAGACGAACCCGCTCTACCACAAGCTGCTCAGCGCGTTTAAGCAGAGGACCGGCTGCGCAGTTGTTGTGAACACCAGTTTCAATGTTCGCGGGGAGCCCATTGTGGAATCTCCTGGCGACGCATTCCGCTGCCTGATGGGAACGGAGATGGATCTACTGGTCTGCGGCCGCGCCATACTGCGCAAGTCGGATCAGGATCCTGCCCTCGTGCTTGACTATAAGAACGCTTTCGATCTCGATTGACACGATCACCAAAGACAACACTGAGCGGTGCCTGAGACATGAACGAACAACCACTTTCGGAAACACCGCATAACGTTGTCTTGAGCCGTCAGGCAAAGATCGTGCTCAGTATCCTCACAATCTTGGCAACGCTGATTCTGTTGTTGGCCACCGACCTGATGGCGAGAGCGTATCTGGGCGCAAAGGGTGCACCTCAATACTCACTGGTCTGGCAGTCTTCCGACAAGCAGGGCAAAAAGGAAACCGTCGTAGACCGTCGGTTGTCGCAGGGACTGAATGTACTCGACCCGCAACTTGGATATGCGCGGCCAGCGGGCGGCCCTACGTCTGAGCCCGCTTGGCGCCGGCCCGGTTTCCGGACATCAGGCGACGAGACGAGTGGCGCTGCGCTGCGCTTGGTTGTGCTCGGTGGCAGTACGAGCGATCCCTACTATGAGAGCGATTGGGGGGCCTGGAGCGAAACCCTTTTCACGCGCCTCAATGAAGGCCCGACAGGACCTGCGGTCGTCTACAATGGCGCGGTATCCGGATACTCGACCAATCAGGAACTGCTAAAGCTTATTCGCGATGTCCCGGCGCTTGCGCCAGATGTTGTGGTCTCACTTAGCGGCGTCAATGATCTGAACTTCTCACACAGCCTGCGCGAGCACCCCATGGTCAGCCCCTATCAGCTCGTGATGCTCAGAACACTCGCCGGCAAAGGACACCAACCGCCACGCTTCATGCCGAACCTAGTGGCCGCCATGAGATCAGGCGGCGAGAAAGACACTCAGCTCACCGTGACAGCAGGTTCTAGCTACGAAATGACAGATGCAGAAATGTGGCGCCGCAACGTCGAGCTGATGAATGCAGCCAGCGCGCAAATGGGCGCACGCTTCCATGTATTCCTGCAGCCAGCCATGGGAATCGAACCAGGTTACATACCGACAGATTCGGAAGCTGAACTTTACGCCGCAATGCTCAGCTCGAAACCTGACTACGCTGAAAAAGCGGCAGTCTTTTACACGGCAGCACGCCGCCATTGCGAAGAACTTGCCTACTGCACGGACATCAGCGACGTATTTGCGGGAAAAACAGGACTCTACCACGATCCCCGCCACCCCAACCATCAGGGAAACAAGCTGATTGGCGATACGGTATTCGAAACACTTTTTGCGCTGGATTCTTCACCGGCACTTGCCGAGTCCGCCCTAGGCCAGACACCAGAACAATAGCTCTGGTATCTGAATTTTTTGCCGATCAATTCGGCGGATACTCGGCCTTGCCGATGATCATGTCGATAACGGCCATCATCCAGAACTGGTGAACCGTCTCGACGATATTGTAGGCGTGACTGTCGGCCCAGAGGTTTACATCTCCGAGTTTGCGAAGCGGGTTTTCCGGGTTCATTGCGGAACACGTCGTAACGGAAATCCCCATTTTGCGAGCCTGCTCGACAGCATTGAGAATGTTCTTTGAGCCACCGGACGAGCTGATCGCAACCAGCGTATCTTCTGGTTTGCCCTGAATGCGCAAAGCGTGGGCAATCCAGTTCTCAAATCCGTAATCATTGGAGAGACAGGTGATTTGAGCGCCATCATTGAAACATGCCGCCGGAATGTGGCCGTTCTTGCCAAGATCAATCGCGAGATGCGATGCAATTCCCGCAGACCCACCATTGCCGATGAAGATCACCTTGCCACCGGCGTTTTTCGACCGGACCCACAGGTCTCGCACCTGCCCCAATTGCTCGAATACCGCGTCATTGGGGCGCGCGAAGGTTTCCAATCTGCCGAAATAGTCGTTCAGGAACTGGGTATCTGCAGCCACGATAGTCTCACTTTCAATCTGTAAGTTGCGCCCCCAGAAGAGGTCAGGGCTCGTCCGGGCCAGCGATAGGCCGTGTCCCTCAAATTATCAAGTATGATGGCCGACTGCCACAGCGCTTGAACACTTCAATCACCAGCGGCGCCTGAACACACGCAGCCGCCTGACCTGCTAGCAGATTGAAACGGGGATCGGAGGCGTCTAGCGTGCAGGTGCTTTCGCCCTGACCGATTCGCCAAAAGATCGCTTTGAGTTCATGTGTATTATTCCTGATCATGAACAGCCCTTATCCATGATCATGCGCCGCTATCTCGCCGATCTCACAAGCCCACCTGTTCTTCTCAGTACCAAAGTGGTCGCCCAATGATCAGCTGGTCCCGCCACTTTCCCAAATGGAAGTACCCACTGGGGTATCTGCGCCTGCGCGATGCCCGCCAGCGTTATTTTGACCGTATCGGCCTGAAACGGGATGCACGCGGTCTTCGCATTGGCATCGTGCCGGGTGACGAGCGCAAGCTGGCGGCACTGAAGAATTCGGGCAAGGGCCGCCGCGCCTTCGTGCTGGGCAATGGCCCCAGCCTTCGCAATATGGACCTTTCCGCGCTGAAGAACGAAATCACGATCGCCTCAAACGGTGCCTACAAGGCGTTTCAGGAATGGGGCTTTACCCCGGACTACCTGTTATTCGAGGACATTGAGCAAACCGAAATTCGTGGTCAGGATATTCGAAACATATATGGTCCGCTGAAGATTGCCGCCATCTACAATGCGCATGGGATCGCACGCCCCTGGAACGACCTCCTGTTCATGAATGCGCGGCTTGCCGACGAAGCCTATTGGACGGATCCCGGCATTCAGTTTTCGCGTGACTTTTCTCATTCGGTCTACCTTGGATCCACAATCAGCTACATTGCGCTCCAGCTCGCCTACCATCTTGGCTGCGATCCGGTTTATCTGATCGGCGTAGACATGGACTATGGACCGCTGGCTGAACAATTCCCGCCGGGTAAGATCCACGTGTCGGAAGAGAATATCGATCTGGTGAATCAGGCGCATTTCACGAAAGACTACTACCAGGTCGGGGATGTCATCGGCATACCAAATTTCGACCTGCAAAATCAGGCCTTTGGCGTTGCGCGCACGGCATTTGAAGACGCAGGGCGCCGCATATACAATGCGGGTATCGGGGGAAAGCTGGACGTGTTCGACAGAGTCGACTTTCACTCACTGTTCCCTGACAAGTCATAGCCATGCGCATTCTCATGATTTCCCATGCTGCCGATCGTACCGGCGCCCCGATCAGTGCGCTGCAATTGGCACGGGAGATGATATCGCTGGGCCATGAGTTGACGATCATCCTGCGGCGCGATGGCGAGTTGGGCGGGGCCTATCGCGAAACGGCCCCAACCCATATCTGGCGCGATTCACCGCAATTCGACCTGTCCGACGGATTGAGCACAGCCCTGCGATTCGACCCACTTATGGCAATAAAATGCGTGCGCTCGCCGGACAGACCCTATTGTCTCGGACGGCAAGATCGGCAGCGCACCGCAAGACTCCGACAGGAGATCCGGAACTGGAAGCCCGACATCATCTACGCAAATACAACGCATTGCGGCGATGTCGTTGACGAGCTTGATCTCGACACCCCAATCGTCACGCACGTGCGTGAAATGGGGCCGACAATCCGCGCGCTTGATGCGCGGCGTCTCAAGAGCACGATGAACAAGACGGACATGTTTCTGTGCGCGTCCCGCAGCGTCATGAGGGACTTGTCGCAGGACTTCTCCGTGCCGGACGCAAAACTGCGGGTCGAACCTCCGGCCGTTAAAATAACCCCGAAGCAAATGGCCGTCGCTGATGCAGCGCGTGGCGACGTGAATGACGACCTGAAACTGGGCGAGCCGGACACACTCATTATTGGCGCTGGAAGCCTGATCCCTCGCAAGGGACCCGACCTGTTCGTTGAGGCTGCCAAAACAGCCCTCGACAGGCATGACGGCGCTGGCCGGCTGGTCTTTGCATGGCTCGGCGATGGCGAGATGATGCAAAACCTCAAACACACCGTCCATGAGGCTGGCATTGAATCAGATGTGCTGTTTCCAGGCGTCAAAACTCGCCCATATGCTTACTTTCGCAGAGCGTCCGCCGTGCTGATAACTTCGCGCGAAGACCCCTATCCGCGCGTCGCCATCGAGGCCGGCATGCTTGGGGTGCCTGTGCTGGCCTTTGCGGATGGGGGCGGCGCTGCTGACCTTGTGCGGAATTATGAAGCCGGACATCTCATTGCCGACTTCGACGCAAAGGCAATGGGCCGCGACGTCAGCGCCCTGGTGACGGCCAGCAGGGCCGTTGATGAGAACTTGTCAAAGCGCGTATCGCGGGGGCATAACCCGTCAGCAAGTGCGTCACGGATCGTGGCGCTGTTTGAATCTGTGGCGGGCACAGCCCATCAGACGGAACCACACAAAAAGGCCACAAAACCTTGAATTCTATTTTATTTTTCATGTTTGACCGCCTTGCCTGCGACTCCAAACCAGCGAAAAATACCCGAAACCGGACCAAAGTCCGGTGTCCGCATTTCGAGCCGTAAAAATACATCGGCCCATTGCGTCAATGACGATAATGGAGACGAAGGAGTAGTGCAGTTGAGTTCAGCGGCTTTCAGCAAGGCAAAGCAGACCCTCGCCGACATGTTCGGCGGAGTTTCCAGCGCACCACGACAGGGTTGGAACCTTGCCGCCCGAGATATTCGCATCGAGTATGTTCACACGAAGATGGGCCTGTTCTGGGCTTTTATCGAGCCCCTCGCAATCGCTGGCGTTTTCATCGCCCTGCGCAGCAGTGGGTCGCTGGAAGTCAGCGGGCTCAACATGCCGTTTTCCCTCTTTGCTGTCAGTGGCATCCTGATCTGGCAAACATTCTTCGACGGCATGATGATGTCCCTGACATCGCTTCAGCGCGCGAGTGGACTTATCGGCAATTATGCCATGCCGCCTGAAAGCCTGATAATGGCCATGGTGTTCAGATCCCTGTTCCTGCTCTGCATGCGTGTCCCAATCGTGCTCGGCCTCGCGGCCGCACAGGGATTGCTGGAATGGCAGAATGCGTTGCTGTTCATTGCCATGTCGCCAATCTGCGCCCTCGGCGGAGTCGCGGTAGGTCTGTTTTTTGCGCCATTTACGCTCGTTTCCGGCGACTTGAAGCTGGCCGTTGGCGTAATTGCCCGGCCGATGCTGTACCTCTCGGGCGCGGTCTTCCCGCTCACCGGAGGGCTCGCCATTTTCAAGCATGGCAATCCGGTTGCTCTGACAATTGAGGAATTGCGCTTTTGCCTGCTCTCGCCCAGCCTGTCCCACATCCTGCCGCTTTTTTATGTTGCCCTCGGCATCATGGCGCTCTTCTGCGTCAGCTGGTTCGCTTATCATCGTACCATGAGAGCTTATGTCTGACGTGAGTACGCAACGCCCCATCATCTCCGCCTCGCAGATCGGCCGTAGTTTTCCCAGACGGCGGCAGAACAATGTGTCGCGCAATTTCAACGACATATTGGGCAACATCTTCTGCCTCCCTCCAAAGCATGACCGCGATGAAGAAGAATTCTGGGCCCTGCGTGATGTGAGCCTGGATATTCGTCCCGGAGATGCCGTGGGCGTGATCGGCCGAAACGGCAGCGGGAAGACAACGCTCATGAAGCTGCTGTCCGGTCTTCTTGCGCCGACAAAGGGTCACGTCTCAATCAATGGCGAGATCCAGGCGCTGATCAATCTGGGGGCGGGATTCAATCAACGGCTAAGTGGTCGTGAAAACATTCTCAACGGCATGCGCATGCGCGGAATCAGTCCAAAGCGCAGTCCAGAGCTTGTGGAACAGATCATAGACTTTGCCGAGGTCGGCGCCTTTATTGATGGACCAGTGGAAACCTATAGCTCCGGCATGAAATCGCGGCTTGGTTTCGCCCTCTGCATATTTCTGCGACCCGATCTCATTGTGATCGATGAAGCCTTGTCTGTGGGAGACTTGGCCTTCCAGAACAAATGCAAGCTGCACTTGCAGACCATGAAACAGCAGGGAGTTGCCATGCTGCTGGTGTCACACTCGATGACCAGCATCCGGCAGTTCTGCGACCGTGCACTTTGGATTCATGCGGGCGAACTGCAGGCTGACGGTCCGGTTGACCAGGTGACGGCGCAATATCTAGAATTCATTGATCAGGAGATGTCGCGCAATGCAGAGCCGGCAGCGGCCCTGACCGAGGCCAGCCCCCCGATGCAGCACGCTCCTACACATCCTGCCCGGCCCCTTTCGGCAAAAATCGCGCAGCGTTGGAGCAATCTGACGCCGAAGGACAACAAGGTCATCGACGATCCCGACAAGAGCTTCCTGGCCCAGAACCCACAGCTTCAGTGGAAACGACCGACCATTTCCGAAAATCAGGTCGAAGAGCTTTATGGTGGGCACATAGAACCTACCGGCTTTCAAGATTTCCGCGCTGTCGTGCTTTCGGAGGGCCAGCCGACCAATGCGCTTCAGGTAAACAAGCCATTCGCCATTGAATTCGGCTTCACGCCACAACGACCGATCAACGACCTGAACGTCTCTCTCGTCTTCCACACAAAGGACGGCAAACGCCTTTCAACCATCTCCACCTTGAACGGTGATCTGTTGAAGCAGAATGGCGACAGCAGGGTCCTGTGTCGTGTGAATATTGCCGACATTCCATTTGCTGCCGGGTATTATGTTGTCACGATATCCATCCACGAAGGCAATGCATATCTGTGGCGCGACGCGATCCTTGAACTCAAAGTATCACCCAATCGCTTTATGGTGTGGAACCCGATCAGCATGCAGTATCAATACAATATCTTCAAAGTGTCGAGTTAACGCCCCAAATTGTACGGGCGGGTCAGATACACTGCCGCCATTCCTCATCGCAAATAGCCAAAGCGCCCGATTATGAAGAGACTGATTTCCACACTCTGCCGACTGCTGTTGAAAAGCAGCAGGTTCAGGCAACTCCTCCTTGCTGAAGTCAAACGCACGACATCTGCTGAGGAAAAATCCGATCTTTTGAGCGCGTTCGTCGATGATTCGCCGGAGCTCCTCGATGGCGTGGCCAGCCGACCCAGCATGCGCGATCGATTTCTTGCCCTGCCCTGGATACGGGAAAGGCTTGGGAGAGATGTCGAGTTCCTGATCAATTCAGTCTCGGCCGACAAGAACCGCAATGCGTTCTTCGCGGATGGCCGTATCCGGACCATTGCATCAAAGCAGAGTGGCATCCGCGACAAGTTTGGCAAGGATGTCCGTTTTCTTGTGCAATCGGCTTTATCCGCAGAAAATCGAAAAGCCTTCTTCGGAAATGGAGAAATTCAGGCCGCCGCAACCGCGACCACATCCATCCGTCGCACGCTTGGAAATGACGTTCGATTCCTCACCGAATTTGCCTTGAGCGAAGAGAACCAAAAAACCTTCTTCGGCAAGGAAGAAGTCCAAGCCGCAGCTACTGCGACCACGTCAATCCGAAGCGCGCTCGGAAACGATCTCCGTTTCCTCACCGAGTATGCGCTGAGCAAGGACAACCAAAAAGCCTTCTTTGGAAACGGAGAAGTCCAGGCCGCAGCTATTGCGACCACGTCAATCCGAAACGCGCTCGGAAACGATCTCCGCTTCCTCACCGAGTATGCTTTGAACAACGACAACCAAAAAGCTTTCTTTGGAAACGGAGAAGTCCAGGCCGCAGCTATTGCGACCACATCCATCCGTCGCACGCTTGGAAATGACGTTCGATTCCTCACCGAATTTGCCTTGAGCGAAGAGAACCGAAAAACCTTCTTCGGAAAGGAAGAAGTCCAGGCCGCAGCTATTGCGACCACGTCAATCCGAAACGCGCTCGGAAACGATCTCCGCTTCCTTATCGAGTACACTTTGAGTGAGACGAACCGGAAGACCTTCTTCGGAAATGGGGAAGTGCAGGCCGCGATTGGTGAACTTTCCTCCGTCCGGAATTCCATCCTAACCTCTCAACTCAATGAAAGAGAAGCAGTGGGCGTCCTGTCCGGCACCTGGCCCATGAAGCAGCGCCAATTGGACGGATTTTCGAAGTACCTGGACATGATTTCCAGACTGAAAGTGTATTACGGCGACAGCCCGGTCCTGAAAGATTTGGAGACAGCCTCCATTCCCGATGGTGGTTTTCCAAACGATATCGTACTGCGAGATTTCTTCACCGAACATTTGTGCCGCGGGCAGGAATTCCTGATGCGCGATTCAACGCTGACCTATGTTGACAAGCATGCGATCTGGACGTTGATCCATGAAATCCTCATGGATCAGGAATACTATTTCGATACCGATCAGAAGAAGCCCTACATTATCGACGCTGGCGCCAATTTCGGGATGTCGAGCGTCTACTTCAAGGAACTTTATCCGAATGCAGAGGTTCTGGCATTCGAGCCTGTTCCCTTCCTTCACGATCTGGCGTCGAAAAATGTCGCCCGCAACAAGTTGAGTGACGTAACAGTGTTGAAAAAAGGCTTGGCCGCGAAACCGGGCACCGCCACATTCTTCATGTCCGGAGACTACAGTATGGCAGGATCCCTCACCGAGCGGCGCAGGACATTTGGCGATGAAATTGAGGAGCTGACAATCGAAACAGTGCCTCTGGCTGATTATCTTAATCGCGAGGTGGACTTCCTGAAACTGGATATCGAAGGCGCTGAAGGGGAAGTCCTAATGGCCGCTGGGGATGCTCTCGCCAATGTCAGACAAATGTGCGTGGAATGGCATCTCGGCGCAAACCCGTCTGATATCGCCCTGGACGATGTTCTTTCGATCCTCACGCGCCTCGGCTTCCGGTACCAGATCGGAAAGTCTGGAAACTATGCCAAGCGCAGCCGCAGCAAACCCATGTCGCACTTGGGAGAGTTGGGAACTTTGAACTTCTGGGCAAAACGCGACACCTAGCCTGCCCGCCCGCGACGCAGTATCAACAAGATTGCCCGCTCTGTATCGCAACGACCAACTGGATTGGTCCCTGCCCTCACCTGAACCATCACGGAATTCGATTACATGCCCTCAGCCACAGATAGCAAAACCTACCTGGTCACCGGCAGCGCAGGGTTTATCGGATTTCATGTGGCAAACACGCTTCTCAAACGGGGCGTGCCAGTCGTTGGGTTCGACAATCTGAATGCGTATTACGATCCCGCCTTGAAACGGGCGCGTCTGAAAGAGCTGGAAAACACATCGGCAAAAGAAGGCGTTTCGTTCAACTTTGTCGAGGGAAATCTCGAGAACGCAGCAGAGCTGAACGCCTGCTTTGAGTCACATGACTTTCATCGCGTGATTCATCTGGCCGCTCAGGCTGGGGTGCGCCATTCGATCACCCATCCTGAAGAATACGTATCGTCAAATCTGGTCGGCTTTGCCAACATGCTGGAAGCTTGCCGAACAGCCAAAACGCCCCATCTGATCTACGCATCGACATCAAGCGCCTATGGCGCGAATACGACATCTCCCTACAGTGAATCTCACGGGGCGAACCATCCGCTACAACTCTATTCCGCCACCAAGAAGGCAAATGAGTTGATGGCACATGCCTACAGCCACCTGTATCGCCTACCCACCACAGGATTACGATTTTTTACCGTCTACGGACCATGGGGGCGGCCCGATATGGCGCTGTACCTGTTTACGGACGCGATCGTCCGCGGTGAGCCAATCAACATCTTCAACAATGGAGAGATGTCTCGCGATTTCACCTATGTCGATGACATCGTTGAGGGCGTCCTTCGAATTGCAGAAAAGGTCGCGGAGCCTGATCCGGACTGGGACGCGAGCGCGCCAGACCCGGCAACGTCAAATGCTCCGTACCGGATTTACAATATCGGCAACAACCAGCCCGTAAAACTGCTCGATTATGTGGAGGCTCTGGAAAACTCCCTGGGGCGCAAGGCCACACGCCACTTGATGCCGATGCAGCCGGGTGATGTGAAAAACACCTATGCCGATGTGACCAAGTTGACGGAAGCCGTCGGGTACCGGCCCTCCACATCCGTCAAGGATGGCATCGAAAGATTTGTCGCGTGGTACAAGGAATATCACGGTATCGATTGATCAGCCCTGATACACAAATCCCGTATCAGTGTCCTGCAGACTGCCGGCCTGTTCATCCTTCTGGGAGAGTTGCGGCACGGCGCCGTCCAGAGGCCATTCAATTCCAATTTCCGCATCATCATACCGAATAGAACGATCATTGTCCGGAGCATAGGGCGCCGTGACCTTGTAGATGACATGTACATCTGGCGTCAGCGTCAAGAATCCGTGCGCGAAGCCCTTCGGTACCAGGATTTGATTTCCCGCTTCCGCGGTCAATGTGGCCCCCGTCCACCGGCCGAAGTTCGGTGATCCCTTGCGGATATCCACGGCCACATCGAATACCGCACCGGTAACGACGCGCACAAGCTTGTCCTGGGCAAAGGGAGGGGTCTGGAAGTGGAGGCCTCGCAACACGTGCTTCTCTGCAGAGAAGGAGTGATTGTCCTGAATCCAGTCCAATTCAATTCCAGCGTCAACAAAACGTTGGTGATTGTAGGTCTCGCTGAAATAGCCACGGGCATCGCCATAGCGTGCCGGGACGATTTCCTTGACGCCATCAAGGCCAAGGTCACGCACATTCATCAATCACTGTCCTCAATTCTGGTTTGCAAGTGTACGCAGGTAAACGGCGTATTCTGTCTTGCCGAGCTGGTCTGCGGCATGAAGCAATTCTTCGCGCCCGAGATAGCCCTTTTCGAAAGCAATCTCCTCCGGACAGGCGATCTTGACGCCCTGCCGGTGCTCGATCGTACGCACAAAGCTGGATGCTTCATGCAGACTGTCATGTGTCCCAGTGTCCAACCAGGCATATCCCCTACCCAGCTGTTTCACTTTCAGCTTGTCCATTTCCAGATAGGCGCGGTTGACGTCGGTGATTTCGAGTTCACCTCGTTCGGACGGTTTCAAATCGCGTGCGATATCGACGACCTGTTCATCATAGAAATAGAGGCCGGTAATCGCCCAGTTCGACTTGGGCGCGCTCGGCTTTTCTTCCAGCGTCAACGCCTTAAAGTCTTTATCAAAGGACACCACACCATAGCGCTGCGGGTCCGCAACCTTGTAGGCAAAGATCGTCGCTCCGTCGGCCTGTGCAGCCGCCTGCGCACACATCAAGCCGAGATTGGCGCCATAGAATATGTTGTCCCCAAGGACCAGGGCTGACGGGCCGCCCTTCACAAAGTCCTCGCCGATGATAAACGCTTCGGCCAGACCGTTCGGCTGCTCCTGGACGGCAAACTCGATGTTGATTCCGAACATCGACCCATCTCCCAGCAGTCGTTTGAACTGGGACTGATCCTCGGGCGTCGTGATGATGAGAACGTCTCGAATACCGGCAAGCATGAGTACGCTCAGCGGGTAGTAGATCATCGGCTTGTCGTAAACCGGCATCAGTTGTTTTGAGACAGCCTTGGTCAACGGGAATAATCGAGACCCCGTCCCGCCTGCCAGAACGATGCCCTTCATCCGCCAACACTCCACATAGCAATTATCCGCTTGGTTTGGACCATCTCGGCGAGGCTGGTCAACCGCTAACTGAATTTAAGCTGCACTGCCATCGCCCGGCCGCGCGTCTTGCGTATACACATGCCGATTTTCATCGGGACTGGGCGAAGAAGATAAAAATTCGACGCCGAATGTGCAGCTGAAAAGTGTCTTCGCACGGGTCGAAAGCCTTATTGTGCAGGTTCGGCAATAATCGCGGAAACCGTCTCGGAAAGGCCAATATTCCAGTCAGGCATTTCAATTCCGAAAACACGGCGGGTCTCGGCCATATCAAGCCGCGCATTCAGGGGCCTTTGCGCCGGCGTGGGATAGTCCGCCGTCAAAATACCGTTCACATCGGCGACCGGACCGCCCAGCTCCTTGCTGACCTCGTAGATCCGCCGCGTCATGGATGCGCGATCGGTCTCTCCCGCCCCTGCAACGTGGTAAACACCCCAGTTATCAAAGCCAGGCTTGGCCGCGTGTTCAGCGATTGTGATCAGAGCCCGTGCGAGATCGGGCGCATGCGTTGGACAACCAACTTGATCACTCACAACACTCACTGCGTCGCGGGTCTGCGCCACCCTCAACATGGTCCGCACGAAATTTCCACCAAATCGCGAAAATATCCACGACACCCGCACAACCAGGGATCGCTCAGTCCCTTCGCGAACAGCCACCTCCCCCTGAAGCTTGGTCTTGCCATACACGCCCAACGGATTCGGTGTGTCATTTGGCGTGTAAGGACTATCCTTCGCGCCATCAAACACGCAGTCTGTCGACATGTGGATGAGCGGCACGCCACGCCGAGCGCACGCAACCGCCAAATAGCCCGGCCCTTCAGCATTCAGGGCATAGGCGCCGTCAGCATCTGCCTCGGCGCCATCGACTGCGGTAAATGCTCCCGTATTGATCACCGCCATGGGCTCATAACGGTCGAGCGCGCTGAGGTGCGAGTCTGCGTGCAGCAAATCCACGATCGGCCGCCCCGGACAAATGATCCGATCACCCCCTACCGAGACCAGCGCTTGCGCGACTTGCCCCGACTTTCCAACGACAAGAATGCGTGTCATGCCTTAACACCCAGCCTCTCGCCACTATAGTGCTTGTCTCGCAGGGGCCGCCACCAGGCCTCATGCGTCAAATACCAGTCAATTGTCTCTTCAAGACCAGCTTCGAAATCCTGCCTTGGGGTCCAGCCCAATTTCGTATCGATCTTGGACGCATCAATCGCATACCGGAAATCATGCCCCGGACGATCGGTTACAAATTCGATCAGATCTGCATGAGGAGCATTTTCCGGACGCCGGGCGTCCAGGATTCGGCAGACCTCGTGCACGATTTGCAGATTTGTCCGCTCGCTGCCCCCGCCAACACAGTAGACCTCACCAGGCACGCCATGTTCAGCCATCATCTTAAGGGCGCGGGCGTGATCTTGAACATGCAGCCAGTCGCGCACATTGGTTCCCGTGCCGTACACCGGAAGGGCTTTGCCTTCCAGAGCGTTCAGGACCATCAAGGGTATGAGTTTCTCGGGGAACTGGCGCGGTCCGTAATTGTTTGAACAATTCGAGACCACAACCGGCAGCCCATAAGTGCGCTGCCACGCCCTTGCCAGATGGTCAGACCCGGCCTTGCTGGCAGAATAAGGCGATGACGGATCATATGGCGTCGTCTCGCTGAAATGGCCTTCCGCGCCCAGAGAGCCGAACACCTCGTCAGTCGAAATATGTACGAAGCGAAATTGTTGCTTTGCCTCGTCAGGTAGGTCAGACCAATATGTCCGAGCCGCTTCGAGCATCGCATACGTACCCACAACATTGGTCGTGACGAATTCAGCAGGTCCATCAATCGAACGATCAACATGCGTCTCAGCGGCCAGATGAAAAACGACGTCTGGTTTGACCGACTGAACGATCTCCGTCATGCGCGCAACATCTCGAACATCAGCGTCTATGTGACGGAAACTGGCCTGAGAGCTCAATTCGTCAAGCGTGACCTGATTAGCCGCATAAGTCATGCAGTCCACAGCCACGACTTCGGCGTCGCTTTCCGACAATAGCAGGTGGCAAAGCGCAGATCCGATGAATCCGGCGCCACCCGTCACGACATATCGTTTCATTTAGCAAATCCTGTAATTTCGCAAAAAGGGATTGGGTTGCGACTCCGTATCAGAGCAAACTTCCCGACATGCCCGCAACCGAGAAAAAAAAACGGCGCCCTGTCGGCTTTTGCCAGTCGTTCAATTCCAGACATTACGCCCCTGTCATGGTCGCCCCGGCCCGCCTTCCGGGCTACACCAAGTCCGCTGTCACAGCAACCAATCGGCACATTATTCAGTCGCATTCGTTCACAATCCCTCATGCTGCGACTCCCCGCAGGCATGAGTGTGAAAACATTCGCAGAATTAGTCTGTAACCGCTCGTGACTTGCACCCATTATGGGTTGATCGTATTCGGCCAGCATCAGATCGCAGAACAGGCAGGTTCCTCGTGTCCATCCCCTTCATTGACCTTCAAGCACAGCGCAAGCGCATCGAAGCCGAAATCAATACGGCCATTCAGGGCGTGGTGGAAAGCGGGCGATACGTCCTTGGCCCCGAAGTCTCCGAGTTGGAAAACCAGCTTGCGGCCTGGTGTGGCGCTGCGCATTCCGTCAGCTGCGCCAATGGCACAGACGCCCTCGCGCTCGCGCTGATGGCGTGGGAACTGAAGCCCGGCGACGCCGTTTTCTGCCCATCCTTCACCTTCGTCGCGACGGCTCAAGTCGTGCCTTGGCTTGGTGCTGCGCCGGTCTTCGTCGACATTCTGCCAGAGACCTACAACATGGACCCGGCACATCTGCGCAAGCAGATTGAGGCCGTGAAAGCCGAGGGCAAGCTGACGCCGAAAGTCGTGATCGCCGTCGACCTGTTCGGGCAGCCCGCCAACTATCCCGAAATCAAGGCAATCTGCGACGAGTTCGGCCTGAAACTGATCGCTGACACGGCGCAGGGCTATGGCTGTACGCTGAACGGCAAGCACCCGTCCGACTGGGCCGATATTGCCACGACCAGCTTCTTCCCTGCCAAGCCGCTGGGCTGTTACGGCGATGGCGGCGCGATCATCACGAATGACGCCAAACTCGCCGAGCGGATCGAATCCCTGCGCGTCTATGGCAAGGTCACCCCGACCGATGCGGCCGAGCGCAATTTCCATCATGACCCGAAATACCTCTCCCTGCGCGTCGGCATGAACTCCCGCCTCGACACGATCCAGGCCGCAGTCCTGCTGGAGAAACTGAAAATCTTCGCTGACGAGATCGAGAAACGCCAGATCGTGGCAGATCGCTATGCCGCGGGCCTGACCGGCCATGTCAAACGCGTGCCGAGCGTCATTGAGGGCGGCAAGAGTGTCTGGGCGCAATATGTCATCGAGCATGAAAACCGCGACGGCCTTCAGGCGCATCTCTCGGCGCAGGGGATCCCCACCGCCGTCTACTATCCGGTGCCGATCCACGAGCAGGATTTCTGCGCCCGCTTCAAACCCGCGGACGGCACGCTGCCCGTCACGGAAGCAGCGAGCAAACACGTGATTGCGCTGCCGATGCACCCCTATCTGGAAGAGGCGGACCAGACACGCATCGTCGACGCGATCAGGGCTTTCAACGAATAAGCCGTCCGCGAAATCAGAACTCAGTACGGGTAACGCGCACTTCGCGCGTTGCCTTTTGATGTGCGCCATGTTAGCCGCGATACAAACATATAAAGGATCATTGATATGGCTGAAAACTACCGCGTCGCCGATATTTCCCTCGCCGAGTATGGTCGCAAGGAAATTGCCATCGCCGAGACAGAAATGCCGGGTCTGATGGCCGCGCGCGAAGAGTTTGGCCCGTCGCAGCCGCTGAAAGGCGCGAAGATCGCCGGCTCGCTGCACATGACCATTCAGACGGCCGTCCTGATCCAGACCCTCGAAGCGCTTGGCGCCGACGTTCAATGGGTGTCCTGCAACATCTATTCGACGCAGGACCATGCCGCTGCGGCGGTTGCGGCGAATGGCACGCCGGTCTTCGCCTATAAGGGCGAAACGCTGGAAGAGTATTGGGAATTCACCGACCGCATGTTCCACTGGCATGATGGCACCGGCGCCAATCTGATCCTGGATGATGGCGGCGACGCAACCATGTATCTGATCCTCGGCGAGCGTGCCGAATCCGATCCGGCCTTCCTAGAGAAGCCGGGCTCGGAAGAAGAGAAATTCCTCTTCGCGCAGATCAAGAAGCGTCTCGCCGCTTCGCCGGGCTGGTTCGCCAAGACCAAGGCAGCGATCCGCGGCGTGTCGGAAGAAACGACGACCGGCGTGAACCGTCTCTACCAGCTTGAGAAGAAGGGTGAGCTGCCCTTCCCCGCCATCAATGTGAACGACTCCGTCACCAAGTCGAAGTTCGACAACAAGTATGGCTGTAAGGAATCTCTGGTCGACGCGATCCGTCGCGGCACGGATGTGATGATGGCTGGCAAGAAAGCCTTCGTCGCCGGTTATGGCGATGTTGGCAAAGGCTCGGCTGCGTCACTGTCCGGTTCCGGCGCGCGCGTTGCCGTTTCCGAAGTTGACCCGATCTGCGCCCTTCAGGCCGCGATGGACGGCTATGAAGTCCTGACGGTCGATGAAGCCGCACCGAAATTCGACATCTTTGTCACCGCGACTGGCAACAAGGATATCCTGACCGTCGACCATATGCGCGCGATGAAGGATATGGCCATCGTCTGCAATATCGGACATTTCGACAATGAAATTCAGGTCGAAGGCCTGCGCAATTTCGAATGGACAAACATCAAGCCGCAAGTGGACATGATTACCTTCCCGGATGGCAAGCGGATCATCCTGCTGTCTGAAGGCCGCCTCGTGAACCTCGGCAATGCCACGGGTCACCCTTCCTTCGTGATGTCGGCATCCTTCACCAACCAGACGCTGGCGCAGATCGAACTGCATGTGCGCGGCGAGCAGTATGAGAACAAGGTCTATACGCTGCCCAAGCACCTCGACGAGAAAGTCGCCCTGCTTCATCTCGAAAAGCTTGGCGTTCAGCTGACAGAGCTTTCCGGCGAACAGGCTGACTATATCGGCGTTCAGACGACCGGTCCGTTCAAGCCTGAACACTACCGCTACTAGGGGAAACCTTCTTCCGTGGCACGTCCCTATATCCTCAAATTTGCCTGCCCCGACCGCGTTGGACTGGTCGCAGGGCTGGCAAAACTGATGGAGCGTCATGATTGCTTCATCGCCGCGTCGCGTACATTTGGGGATACGGAAACCAGCCGCTTCTTTGCACGACTGGTCTTCCACGGGACGACCGACGCCCTGCCGGCTGGACTTGAAGATGATTTGGCGGAAATGGCTCACGAGTTGGGTGCGGACTGGTCAGTCCATCCCGAAGGTGAGGCCGTACGGACACTGTTGATGGTGTCGAAATCAGAGCATTGCGCAAACACGCTCCTCTACGCGGCGCGGCGGGGTGAGTTGCCAATTGATGTCGTCGGCATCGTCTCCAATAATGAGACGCTCAAGGATGATTTTTCCCATTGGGGCTTACCCTGGTTCCATGTTCCGGTAACAAAGGAAACAAAACCGGACGCTGAGGCTCGACTGTTCAACATCGTTGAAGACACGCAAGCTGATCTCGTCGTACTCGCCAGATATATGCAGGTACTGAGTGATGAAGCCTGCCGTCGTCTCGAAAAGCGGTGCATCAATATCCATCACTCCTTCCTGCCGGGATTCAAGGGCGCACGCCCCTATCATCAGGCCCATGCCCGCGGCGTGAAAATGATCGGCGCGACGGCGCACTATGTGACAGCCGATCTGGATGAAGGGCCAATCATTACCCAGCTCACCGAAGCCATCGACCATACGTTCAGCCCGGCTGACATGATCGAGAGCGGACGGCATCTGGAGGGCAACGCCCTGCTTCGCGCGGTCAAGGCTCATGCAGAGCACCGCATCTTCATAAATTCCGGAAAGACGGTCGTTTTTGCCCGGTAAAAGAACACTGATAGAGAGCCAGACATGAAACTTGCCAGCCACGAATTTACCAGCGAGAGCGTTTCCGAAGGCCATCCGGACAAGGTGGCTGACCAGATTTCAGACGCAATTGTCGACCTGTTCCTGTCGCGCGATCCAACAGCGAAAGTCGCCGTCGAGACCCTTACGACGACCAATCGTGTCGTCCTTGCCGGTGAAGTGCGCACCAATAACGGCGCGGTCATCACGCATGACGAAATGAACCAGGCGGCGCGCGATGTGGTCAAACGGATCGGCTATGAGCAGGACGGCTTCCATTGGGAAAACATGGAAATCGCCAATCACGTCCACGGCCAGTCGGTTGAGATCGCGCAAGGTGTCGAAGCTGGACAAGGCCTCTATGCTGAGGAAGGTGCAGGCGACCAGGGCATCATGTTTGGCTATGCCACGAACGAGACCCCGGAACTGATGCCAGCCACACTGGTCTATTCGCACCAGATCCTTCAGCGCCTTGCGCAACTTCGCCATGATGGCACACACCCCGAGCTCGAGCCTGATGCAAAAAGCCAGGTTACGCTGCAGTATGAAGGGTCAAAGCCTGTCGGTGTAAACGCGCTTGTCGTATCCCATCAGCACAAGGATAGCGCCACGCTGGAACAATTGCGTGAAATCGTCCGCCCCGTGATCAAAGACATCCTTCCCGATGGTTGGTTTCCAGACGAAGACAAGTTTTTCGTGAACCCCACCGGACGCTTTGTCATTGGCGGACCTGATGGCGACGCCGGCCTGACCGGCCGCAAGATCATTGTTGACACGTATGGTGGCGCTGCGCCCCATGGCGGCGGTGCATTCTCCGGCAAGGACCCGTCCAAAGTGGACCGGTCGGCCGCGTACGCCACGCGCTACCTTGCCAAGAACATTGTGGCCGCTGGCCTCGCTGATCGCTGTACCATTCAGGTCAGCTATGCGATCGGTGTGGCGCAGCCGCTCTCAATCTATGTGGACACGCATGATACGGGCAATGCAGACGAGGACCGTATCGCCGCGGCGCTGCGCGAATTGTTCGACCTGTCGCCCAAAGGCATTCGCACGCACCTCAAGCTGAATCAGGCGATCTACGGCCCGTCCGCGGCCTACGGGCATTTCGGCCGGACCCCGACCGAAAATGGTGGGTTCAGCTGGGAAAAGACAGACCTTGTAGATGAATTGAAGCGCCTCGCGAATTAGCGCCGCCTCAATACGCGACAGTGATTTTGTCAATGAATGCCACAGTCTTGCCGTGGCATTCTATTTTGACTCGCTGGGGCAATGGCTTCCGCGACTGCTGGTAAGCTGCCGTTCCGGGAACGGACGGCCCACCTTCCGTGAGGTTGAGGATCAGCAAGCCCTCATCCTCAGTCGGAACAGAGCCAAGCCGCCAGGACTGCTCATCCGCAACACGGACAACAACGTGCAATTTGCCCCCGGACTGACCCGGGCCCGGCATACGATTGATCCATGCCGACGTGTCCGTGATTTCCGGGCACGCGGTTTCGCCAAACGGCAACCAGGCGCATCCGGTCAGGATGAACCCACTCGCGACTGCCAGCAATGACCTGCGGCCTACCATGGGGTCGACAGCCGCATCCACAGCGCCTCCTGGTCTTCGGCACCGCTGATATGGTTGGGCGACGTGGAGACCACAGCTGCGGCCTCGCCAGACCATGTGTCGGTCAGTCCGAATGTGTAGCGCGTTTCAAAATCGATTTGCCGACCGCTGGGGGTCAATTCAGCCTGCACCAGATCCCGGATCAATTGACTGTTCATATCCACACCAATCGGCGCATCGAGGTTCAAGAAACCTGTCTCGGCTCGCCGCGGCTGAGCCATGATGAAGTGCAACCGCCCCTCACCCAGTGATCGGTCTGCGCCCACCGACCAGCGGCTCGTCCAGATGCCTTCCACATCAACACCTGGCAGGTCGACGCTCGCCATTTCCATTCCTGAAGACAGGACCCAGTCGGAACCTACGAACCATGCTCCCTCCAGCGAATATGCCGTCATCTCGGTCTGGTCTTGCGCGCCGAAGCGCTCCTGCAGTGTTCCACCGAGCGCCGTATCTTCATCCGAAATGAAGGATGCGCCCGCACGAACTGACCAATCCTGGGCATCGCGGCCGAACATGAAGCCGGACTGACTGCGACCGCCCTGCTCGGCAGAGAATATGTCCATGACGAGGTCATCCGTCACGGCATGACTGAATTTCGCCCATGCGCCGCCGGTCGAAAAAGCGTTCCCGACACCGGGTTCGTTGAGCAGGGAGATATCTGGCGCCAGATGCGTCAATGATCCACCTCGTCCCAATTCCACCTGGCTCTCGCCGAAACTGTAGCGCATCTGGAATGTTGATTGCGGGTCTTCCTGATAAGGGGCGGTCGGATCATCCTGCAACCGCGCTTGGGACCAGCTGAACGACATGTTTCCAGCATTAACGGCATAGGATTCGCCCGCCGCCCAATCAGCGCGGGTTTCAAAATTCACCAGGCGTGAGCCGAGCACATCTGACGGCAGGGTCGCAGCAATGGCATCGGCATTCAGGCGGAAACCGCGTTGGTACTGGTCCTGAAAGACGAGGCTGTTGAACGCGCCGGAATTGGTGGCCCAATCCCCAAACGCGCCACCGCTGGGCGCTAGCGCGTCGGTAAAGCTGACTTTCTCGAGACCGAAGTCCAGATTCTGCTGGCCTTGTGGGCGGAATGCTTCTTCGAGGTTCAAGAGGCCCACACCGGAAACGCTGTCAGTACCAGCACCCGCGACCTCACCCGTGATCAGGTCGGGTGATGTGTCTACATAGTCTGTCGCGGTATCCAGCAGGATCTGGAGAGCGACTTCAGGTTGGGACTGCAAGTTCGGGAACGCGTCCAGCAAGAGCGCCAATGCGCCGGCAACATAGGGGGCTGCAAATGACGTCCCCGAAATGCGATAATAGTCTCCATCACTGTCGGCATCATTCGTCGGGTCGCCCGGGAATGCAACATCATCGTCCGGGCCAGTCGAGATTACGTCCTCACCGGGTGCGAGCAGGTAGAAGTTCTGCGCCGCACTGCCTGCCCTGTTCGAGAAGTCCGACAGAATGCCATTCGGGTCGACCGCGCCCACGGCGACAACCCGCCCGAGTGAAGATGTTTCACCTGCGATGTACGCAGGCTCGGTTGGGCGTTCCCCGACCGCCTCGGTGTCATTGCCATCTTCATCTGTCCCTGCCGGTTCAGCTTCATTGCCGG
Organism: Hyphomonas sp. UBA4494; assembly: GCF_002388935.1. Taxonomy (NCBI): domain Bacteria; kingdom Pseudomonadati; phylum Pseudomonadota; class Alphaproteobacteria; order Hyphomonadales; family Hyphomonadaceae; genus Hyphomonas; species Hyphomonas sp. UBA4494. The sequence continues at coordinate 87,499 of NZ_DGNK01000017.1, read as the reverse complement.
AAGAGATGACGACCAGCACACCCGCCGCGGCCGCAGCGCGGACGGCGTTCTCCAGTCGCGGATCATTGTCGATCTCGCCACCGAGAGACATGTTGATGATCGAAGCACCCTGAGCCACGGCGTATTCGATCGCACGGACCAGCGTATCGTCGTTGTAGACGCAACCTTCATCTTCCCCGGTGCGCGCACAGCTGCCGGGCGAGTCAGCCCGAATATCGATTATGGAAGCCTCATACGCGGCACCTTGAATGCCGTTCGGCGTGTTATCGTCCAACACGCTGCTGAAATCGTCCTGCCGACGCGCAGCGATGACGCCCGTAACCAGTGTGCCGTGGCCTTCGGTGTCGATATCGCCATCCTGACGAGTGATGGTGACCCGGTCTCCAGCAGCGTTGAAGCCAGCACAGGCAGTGTCCGCACAGACATCGAACATCTGCACAACAGCCCCTTGGAGATCGGGATGATCAGAATCAGTCCCCGTATCGATGACCGCCACAGTCTGACCCTGGCCTGTCGCGCCAAGTGCATAGGCTGCTGACGCACCGATAATGGGCAGGCCTACTGTGGCATTGTACTCGCGCGTTTCGAACTGTTCCCGCTCTGCGATCGTGTCAGGAAACGGATTCGAGGGCGGCGGCGGTGGAGGCGGCGGCGGTGGAGGGGGCATCGGCGTGACAGCGGAGCTGCCGCCGCCTCCTCCGCCGCCTGCGCAGGCCCCCAGCACAATGGCCGACGCACCCAGCATGGCAGCCGCCAGCATGGACCGCGGAATGGGCTTCACCGATTTTATGTTGCGATACCGGATCATGAAGATTCCTCCCATAGCGGCATCCAACTCGTCCTGCGGCCGGTGCCTTCCAAGCAATATTCCACCCCAAAGATAACCAAGGGGCAAACACTTCGCTCAGCTTGTCAGGAAAATTCGACACGTTCTTGCGAGAAGTAGAACAGCGAGCGCGTCTCCTCATCAATTGTGTCATTGTGCGCTTCCAGCAATTTGTGCATGGCGTTTTTGCGATCCTTGAGCGCGTGATCGAAATCACCCTCGATCATGCGGTCAACACCGGTCCGAACCATCGCATCGCGCACTTCCATATACAGCGTCAGCGATCCGCCGAGAAACATGGACTCATAGGCAATCTTGCTGGCGATTTTGTCATGGATGTCAGAATACTGGAATTGCCGCTCCATCACCGATTTGCGCTTGCAGATGAAATCAATCTCGTGCCGGTGCTCTGGATGACGCAAGTAGAAATTCTTCAGCGCGGTCATCTCCGTGTCGATCCGGGCCTGCACATCTTCCGGCAGGGATTCACTGAGAATGATGATGATATCGATATCCGAGCCCTTCACCATCTCCCCGCTCGCGACGTGTTCCCGTGGCTCATTGTGCGCGAGATAGTAGGCGAGATCGCCCGCGATAAATGCGCAGAGTTGGCTGCGAATGTCGCGTCCCAGAGTGACGAATACCTGCTTCATCACGGCTTGGGCCACCGACAGCTTTTCGCGGCTGATCTCCCGATGCATGTTCGACAGGGTGCCCTGCCGCTCGATCATCTTGTCGCGCTGGCCCGGCAAGCCGAACAAGGTGAAGGACAGGAAATCTCGCAGGATCGAAGGGCTCAGCCGCACCTGATCGTCGCGCGTGATATCAAATCGCAAATAGTAGCTGGCGAAATGGGACACGTGCAGCTTGCGGCTCTGATAGCAGGCTTGCCACAAGGCCAGATGTGGAACGCCATAAAGATCGTCAGCCAGCTCTTTGCCGAGCCGGGGTCCCTTCTCCGCCAGGACCGTCTCGATCCGGGCTTCAATTTCTTTCAAATCATAGGTCGGCACGCACGAATCTCCCACATTCTGCATGAGTAAGGCAGGCCAGGAAGACGCTGTCCAGCAAGGTCAGGTGGTCACGATCCGCATTTGATACGATCAGGCGCGTCTCATCACTCAACGGTCACTGACTTGGCGAGGTTGCGTGGCTGGTCGACATCAGTCCCTTTGGCAACAGCCACATGATAGGCCAGCAATTGCAACGGCACGGCGGCCAGCACTGGCAGGCTGATATCATCACCATCCGGCAAGCAAATCACATGATCAGCCCGGTTACCGGCAGCTTTGATGCCGGCTTTATCCGAAATGAGGATGACACGCGCGCCACGTGCGCGGATTTCCTCGACATTTGAAATGGTCTTCTCGAACAGATCGTCTTTTGGCGCGATCACAACGACCGGAAGGTCTTTTTCGATCAGCGCGATGGGGCCATGCTTCAACTCGCCGGCAGCGTAGCCTTCGGCGTGAATATAGGACACTTCCTTCAGCTTGAGTGCGCCTTCCAGCGCCAGTGGAAAGTACCGCCCCCGCCCAAGAAACAAGACATCCCGGCAAGGGGCCAACGTCTTTGCGATCTCGCGAATATCATCTTGTGCCTCAAGTGCCTGGGTCACCTTGCGTGGCAACGCCATCAGACTTTTGACCGCCATTACCTCATCACCAGGCAAAAGATGCCCCCGAGCCTTGGCCGCATTAAGGGCGAGCACAGCCAGAACAGACAATTGCGCGGTGAAAGCCTTCGTGGAGGCTACGCCAATCTCTGGCCCGGCATAGGTTGGCACGATCGCGGCCGCTTCACGGGCAATCGAGCTTTCCGGCACGTTCACCACGGCCACGGCTGGCGTGCCGTTCTGACGACAGTACCGCAGGGCCGCCAATGTATCTGCTGTCTCTCCGGATTGGCTGACAAACATTGCTGGACCGGTCCGAGGCAGCACAGGTTCACGATAGCGGAATTCAGACGCGATATCGGTCTCGAACGCCAGTTTGGCTTTCTGTTCAAACCAGTATTTCGCTGTATGGGCGGCATAATACGCTGTGCCACAGGCAATCGCCACAGCCCGATCAGCCTTGGCGAACATCGTATCGGCCACGTCGCTCAGATTGAGCGTCTGCGTTGCCTGGTCGATATAGGGCAGGATCGAGCGCGCGAGAGATTCCGGTTGTTCGTGAATTTCCTTCAGCATGAAATGATCATACTCACCACGCTCAATCAGGCCTTCGTTCACAGCGGATTTCACGCGGGGACGGTTTACGCGGTCACCATTTGCGTTGCGCACATCATGGCTGGTGGGCGTCAAGACGACCCAATCGCCTTCCTCCAGATACGTCACGTCGCGCGTGAGAGGCGCCAGCGCGATGGCGTCTGAGCCAAGAAACATTTCGCCCTGCCCGTATCCGAGCACCAGCGGGCTGCCCTTGCGCGCACCCATCAGCAAGTCCGTCTTGCCGGAAAAGATGGCAGCGATGGCGAAAGCGCCCGATAGTTTCTTGAGTGCGGCCTCGAATGCATCAACCGCGTCCATGCCTTCGGCCATGTTCTGATCGATCAGCTGTGCGATGACTTCACTGTCCGTCTCGGATTCGAATGTCCGTCCGCGAGCCTGCAGATCTTCACGCAGCTCGCGGAAGTTTTCGATGATGCCATTGTGCACAATCGCGACCTTGCCCGACATGTGGGGATGAGCGTTGGTCTCGTTCGGCTTACCATGCGTGGCCCAGCGCGTATGGGCGATGCCAGTCGGGCCATCTACCGGTGCGTCATCCATAAGGGCTTCCAGATTGACGATCTTGCCCTTGGCGCGGCGCCGCTCAATCGCATCTCCGGCCAGCACAGCTATGCCGGCGCTGTCATAGCCACGATACTCCAAACGCTTCAGGCCATCGACGAGACGCCCGGCAACGGTTTCCGTACCTGTGATCGCAACAATTCCGCACATACTCTACCTCCATTCGGGTAAAGCGTATTTAGACCGCCTGAATCCGCCAGGATAATGACACTTTGTGTAGGAATGCGACAACAGACGGGCAAAACCGTCTCATGGCGGGCATATTGCATGCTTTAGCTCTGCTGAACGATCAAATTATGGATGTCACACACATTCGGGTCTATCGCCCACGCAAGCCCGCTATATCTGGGATATCAAGAACTTACATATACCGATGATGCTTGAAGGACTGTACGCGTTTTGAAAAACCTCACCCACCTCGACAGGCTGGAGGCTGAAAGCCTGCACATCATCCGCGAAGTGGCCGCCGAGTGCGAAAATCCGGTCATGCTCTATTCCGTTGGGAAGGATTCGGCGGTGATGCTGCATCTTGCGATGAAGGCGTTCTATCCTTCGCGCCCTCCCTTCCCGCTGATGCACGTCGATACAACCTGGAAATTCCGGGAAATGATTGAGTTCCGCGACCGGAAAGCCAAGGAGCTGGGCTTCGATCTTCTGGTACATGTGAACGAAGATGGCGTCCGCGATGGCGTCGGACCGTTCAGCCACGGATCAGCTGTGCACACAGATGTGATGAAAACGCTCGCCCTGAAACAGGCGCTCGACAAGTACAAGTTCGATGCAGCCTTTGGCGGTGCCCGACGCGACGAAGAAAAATCCCGCGCCAAGGAACGCATTTTCTCCTTTCGCTCAGCCGAGCACCGGTGGGACCCGAAACGCCAGCGGCCAGAGCCGTGGAACGTTTACAATACCCGCATCAATCAGGGCGAAAGCGTTCGAGTCTTCCCGCTGTCCAACTGGACCGAACTGGACATCTGGCAGTATATACGCCGCGAAAACATCGAGATTGTCCCGCTCTACTTTGCTGCCCCGCGTCCCGTCGTGAACTGGAATGGTGTGGACATCATGGTTGATGATGACCGAATGCCGGAAGAATTGCGCAGCACGGCGGTCACCAAATCCGTCCGCTTCCGTACACTTGGCTGCTACCCGCTGACCGGCGCGGTCGAAAGCACAGCCGCAACCCTCGAAGACATCATCCAGGAAATGCTCCTGACCACCACATCCGAACGCCAGGGCCGCGTTATCGACGCCGACCAGTCCGGATCCATGGAAAAGAAAAAACAGGAAGGCTATTTCTGATGCGCCTCAATGACGACCTGATTGAATCAGATATCGCCGCCTATCTGGAGAAGCATGAGCATAAATCCCTGCTTCGCTTCATCACCTGTGGATCCGTGGATGATGGCAAGTCGACGCTGATCGGCCGCCTGCTCTATGACGCAAAGATGATCTTCGAGGACCAGCTGGCCTCCCTCGAAAGCGACTCCAAGAAAGTCGGAACTCAGGGCGAGAATATCGACTTTGCCCTGCTCGTTGACGGACTGACCGCTGAACGGGAGCAAGGCATCACGATCGACGTGGCCTATCGCTTTTTCGCCACCGACAAGCGCAAGTTCATCGTCGCCGATACGCCAGGACATGAGCAGTATACGCGCAATATGGCGACCGGCGCATCAACCGCAGATGTCGCCATCCTGATGGTGGATGCGCGCAAGGGCATCTTGACGCAAACACGGCGCCACAGCTTCATCACATCCCTGCTGGGCATTCGCAAAGTCGTGCTGGCCATCAACAAAATGGACCTGATCAATTACAGCCAACAGGCCTATGACGACATCGTAGACGATTTCTACGCCTTCGCAGACGAGTTGGCGACGGATTTGGAAATCCAGCCAATCCCGATGTCTGCCCTCGAGGGCGTGAATATTACAAGCAAATCGAATGAAACAGACTGGTATGATGGCCCCAGCCTGATGGATTATCTGGAGACCGTGCCGGTTGGCGATCGCCGCCTGAACACGCCTTTCCGTATGCCTGTCCAATGGGTCAATCGACCCAACCTCGACTTCCGGGGTTTCTCCGGACAGATTGCTGCGGGCTCGATCCAACCTGGTGACCGCGTCAAATCCATGCCGTCCGGGAAGCAGTCGACCGTCCAGAGAATTGTCACGGCGACGGGTGACCTTGAGCAGGCAATCGCCGGACAATCCGTTACGATCACACTGGATGACGAAATCGACTGTTCGCGCGGCGACGTTCTCGTTTCAGCCGAAGACCCGTCCGAAGTGTCTGACCAATTCCAGGCTCGCCTGCTTTGGATGAGCGAAACGCCACTTCTGCCCGGTCGCCGCTACCTGCTGAAGATGGGAGCGAAGACTGTCGCGGCCACGGTCAATGCGCCGAAATATGGCATTGATGTCAACACACTGAACGATGTTCCTGCGAAGACGCTGGAGCTTAACCAGATTGGCGTTACAACCCTGTCGCTTGACCAAGCCATTCCTTATGATCCGTATGATGTCAATCGTGAGATGGGTGGCTTCATTCTGATCGACCGCATGACGAATGACACGGTTGGGCTCGGCCTCGTCGATTTCGCACTCCGCCGCGCCTCAAACATTCACTGGCAAGCCATGGATGTTGATCGGTCTGCCTTGGCGGAGCAGAAAGGCCAGAAGCCAGCCGTGCTCTGGTTTACCGGCCTGTCAGGATCCGGCAAGTCGACCATCGCCAACGCCCTGCAGAAACTGTTGTTTGCCCAAGGCAAGCACACTTTCACGCTGGACGGGGACAATGTCCGTCACGGCCTGAACCGCGATCTCGGATTTACCGATGCTGACCGCGTCGAGAATATTCGCCGCGTCGCCAATGTCGCACGCCTGATGTCCGACGCCGGATTGATCACACTGGTCTCGTTCATCTCGCCGTTCCGGTCTGAGCGTCAAATGGCGCGCAATCTGATGGCTGATGGCGAGTTTATTGAAGTCTATGTCGACACACCACTCAGCGTCGCAGAGGACCGGGACGTGAAGGGCCTCTACAAGAAAGCCCGCGCTGGAGAGATCAAGAACTTCACCGGCATCGATAGTCCGTACGAGCCACCTCAGGCGCCTGAACTGCGCATCGACACGGTGAACAATTCTCCGGAAGAAGCCGCTGAAGTCATCCTTGGTTTCATGCGCGAAAAGGGTCTGCTGAACGGCGGGTGATCCAGTATTGATGGCGCCGCGCCCACCTGACCGGGCACGGTGCCGATCATAGCCTCCTTCCCCAACGTACCGGCTCGCCTTGCCGAATTTCGCACGCTAGGTGTCGTTCCACACAACGATAAGGGAGCGTGTCATGGCAAAAGGTGATCAGCCGGTTCTGGTTGGCGTGGGACAAAGCCTCAGCCAGTGGGATGGAACAAGCGGACCAGACGGTGCGCCGTCGCCCCTGTCACTCATGGTCGACGCGTCCAAGGCGGCTCTATCTGACAGTGGTGCAGACCTCGCCAAGGCCATCGACACGATCGCGGTTGTTCGCATCTTTGAAGATTCAGTCGGTGGCGCACCACACCCGCATGGACATAACACCAATCTTCCCGGCACGCTGGCGCGCGATATTGGCGCTGCACCCGACAGGCTGATCTATGAAACAGTTGGCGGTCAAAGCCCGCAGGCCCTTGTCAATGAGATGGCCGCGCGTATCCATGCGGGCGATGCTGACTGCGTGCTGATTTCCGGTTCCGAGGCCAATCGGGCCTCAAAGGGCGCGCGCCGGAATAATGTGGAAATTGACTGGGCCGACAGCGCTGATGCGGATTACGAAGATCGCGGCATGGGCCCGATGATGCTGTCGCGTGAAGAAATCAAGCACGGCATCGTCGCGCCAGCTTATTTCTATGGCCTGTTCGAAAACGCCATCGCCGCCCGCGAAGGCCATTCGCGAAGCCAGCACCGCAAGGCCATGGCCGAACTGTTCCAGCCCTTCTCTGTTGTTGCCGCAAAGAACCCATATTCTCAATTCCCGGAGGAACGCTCGGTTGAGTTTCTTTCAACACCGTCCAAGGCGAATTACGAGTATGCTGATCCCTTCCTGAAATGGTTCATCGCCCAGGACGCTGTGAACCAGGGCGCTGCTGCGATCCTGATGAGTAGCTCCAAAGCCGACGCAATGGGTATTCCGGAAGACAAGCGTGTCTATCTTCACGGCGCAGGCGAAGCCGCCGACGATCTGATCTCGCTGCGCCCAAGACTCGACGGCTCATGGGCGATGCAAACCGCCATAGATCGCGCATTGGATCAGGCTGCAAAGCCCCCCGGCGATATCAAGCATCTGGATCTCTATTCCTGCTTTCCGTGCGCCGTATTCTCCTCGACCGCCGCGTTGGGCATCGACTGGAAGAATGATCCGCGCCCACTCACCCTGACGGGCGGCCTGCCCTTCTTTGGTGGCCCCGGAAACAATTATTCCCTCCACGGCATCGCCGAAATGGTGTCGACCCTTCGCGCAGATCCCGGCAGCTATGGCCTTGTGCTCGCCAATGGTGGCTGGATGACAAAGGAAGCGGTCGGGATCTACTCAACACAGAAGCCGACCCGTTTCGCACCCGCAAAATCCTATGCAACACCAACCGAACAAGTCCCACTTTGTGGCGAGGATTGCGAAGGCACGCTGGAAACCTTCACGGTCACGCATGGCAAGGTAGGACCGAACAAGGGCATCGCGTTCGTACGCCTCGATGATGGGCGCCGCGCACTTGCCGTCGCATCCCCCGCTGCGCTCGCGACGTTACGTGAAGATGCCTCGCCCGTCGGCCGCAAGGTTGCCGTCAGCGTGGATCTTGAAAAGGAGCGTGGCACGTTCAGTTTCATCTGACCGAGCCGCTTGCCCCGCCCCCCGGTTTCGACCAATCTCCGGCGCATGACGAAACATTTCAAGACATTCGGCGTCATTGGCGGCGGCGCATGGGGCACAGCGATTGCCCAGATGCTGACCCGTGAGGCCCAGGACGTGCTGATCTGGTGCCGCGAGGCGGAGGTGGCCGAAGCCATCAATACGCACCACGAAAACACCGTCTTCTTGCCGGGCGTACCTTTGAACCCCGCGCTCAAGGCGACATCGGACCTCGCAGACCTGCACCTGATGGACGCGCTCTTTTCTGTCGCCCCTGCCCAGCACACACGGGCAACCTTGCAGGCGCTGAAAGAGCATATCCGCCCCGGCACACCAGTTGTCCTCTGCTCCAAAGGCATCGAACTGAAGACAGGCGAATTCATGACGCAAGTGCTGGCCGACGAGCTGCCCGAAGCGGTTCCGGCTGTCATGTCCGGGCCGAGCTTCGCCATCGATGTGGCCATGGGCCTGCCGACGGCTGTGACCTTTGCCATCAAAAATGAAACCCTTGGCGCCGAACTGATCGCCGCTGTTGCGACCCCGAATTTCCGCCCTTACCTCGCGCATGATCTGTTAGGCGCAGAGATCGGCGGCGCGGTGAAGAATGTGCTCGCCATTGCGTGTGGTATCGCACTCGGCAAGGGCCTGGGCCGCTCGGCTCATGCAGCGCTGATTGCCCGCGGCAGCGCGGAAATGACCCGGCTCGCTCTTGCCCTGGGCGCCGAGCGCGAAACCCTTTCCGGCCTGTCAGGGCTGGGCGACCTCGTCCTGACCTGTTCTTCCGAGACGAGCCGCAACATGAGCTGCGGACTGGCGTTGGGCAAAGGTGAGCCCCTTGAAGACATCATGGGCGCGCGAAACGCCGTGACCGAAGGCGTCGCAACCGCGCCGGTTCTGAAACGGATTGCTGCAGAACGCGGCGTCGACATGCCGATCTGTGATGCAGTTGCGGATGTGATTGAAGGCGCAATCAGCGTCGATGAAGCAATCCAACGCCTGCTGATGCGTCCGAACAAGGTTGAAACAGTCTAGGACGGGTTTACCGACATCAAGCCCGTCACACCGGGGTTTTCACCAGTTCGAAATGAGACCGGACGGTGGGTTTGTCGTCCGGAGAAACCGCGACACCGGTCTTGATCAGCTCGATCATATGACCAAGCACAGACATGGCCGCGGCTGGATGCAAGCGCTTGTCGACTTCGGCGTACATCACCTTGACCATTTCAGGGATCGAGGACTGACCCGCCCGAAGCTGGTCAAGAATGGCAGCTTCGCGAGCCCGGCGGTGGTTGGCGTATTCCGTGATGAAATGGTCGACGAATTCGCGGCCACGCACCGGATCGCCATGGGTCGGCCAAAGCGTGTCGAATTTCCTGGATTGAATCTTGTCGAGGCTGCGCATGTAATCGCCCATGTCCCCATCCGGCGGCGCGACAACAGTCGTGGACCAGCCCATGATGTGATCACCCGACAGACACGCATTCTCTTCGCGCAAGCCGAAGCAGAGATGGTTGCAAGTGTGACCCGGCGTCTCAATCACATCGAGTGTCCAGCCGGGGCCCGAAATCACGTCGCCATCGCCAACTTTGACATCCGGCATGAAGCCAAGGTCGTCTGCACTGCCAAGCTCGCCCTTGGCGGTCGGTACGCCGCAATTTTTCGCGTAAGTCTTGCAACCCGCCCACTGCGCCAAAGGCGTCGCCAGGGGGGAATGGTCGGAATGGCCATGAGTGACCAGAACGTGGGTGACCGTCTCCCCCTCCAGCGCCCGCTTTAGGGCTTCGAAATGCTCAGCATCTTCCGGGCCGGGATCAATGACAGCCACTTCGCCATGACCGATGATGTAGACGCCGGTGCCAACATAGGTGAACGGCCCGGGATTGTTCGCGATTACGCGGCGAATGAGCGGGGAAACCTGCTCTACGATGCCGTATTCAAACTCGATTTCGCGAACGTAGGGAATAGCCATATTATTCTAGTCTCTTGCAGCGATCCTGGCTTGCCGGAGCGATCAGCGCTTCTTCGAAGCAAAGGCGACGGCAAAGGCCTGCGCCATGCGACGTGTAGCCCTCAGCTTGGCGCCAAGCTTCAGCGCCACGGGCGGGCCCATATCCGTCTTGTTTGCATCGACGATGTAGATTCGTCCGGATGAACGGTCACGTAGGACGTCAACGCCGCCCCAGTCCAGTCCGATCGATGCAGCAAACCGCTCAATCACGGCAATTTCATCGCTCGTGTAGCAATTGCGAGGCTCGTCGAGCAAAACCTGAACATTCTCGTTCAGGAAACGGCGCTCCAAGGGCCGACGCTTGCGGAACACGATGACGGGTGAGCCGGCCACGATGCAACAGCGCAGATCCTCGACCAGACCGCCTTCGATCTCATTGTCGACGAGGCGCTGATAGGTCTTGCCCGGCAGGGGCGTATCCAGCGGACCTTCCAGAATCCGGCCATCATGCGCGGCATTCAATTCAGACTTCTCGACCATGCGGCCCTGATGGGTCGTAGGGTCAACCGCGAGAGAATATCCCGCAGCCTCACCGAAAGCGGCTGCGACGGTCGATTTTGAAATATCATCACAGGTGAAATTGACCAGTTTCGCCCCATCACGAACCATCGGGACCGTATTGTCGGTTTCGGTGGAGTCATCAAACTGCATGACAATGTCAGCGGTCGCGACGTCATCAATCAATTTGGCACCTGACACATGTGTCACGGGCCAGATGAAATACCATGGGCGTGGCTTGTCAGGATAGAATGCAATCGTGGGGCGCTTGTGTCCGGTGACCCGGCGCCAGGTGCGCCATGTCTGCGCAAAGAAATAGAAGCAGAACCAGGTGAAGATGTCGTGCGCGAGCGAAAATGTGAGCGGAACGCGGTGCCCGGTCTTCTTCACCAGCATGGCGCCGTCATCGTATTTGAAATCGGTGATCCACAGACGATCGCTCATCCATTCCACTCCTCTTGCGCATACAGCCTCATGGCCAGCGCCTCCCTGTCTTGGCCTTCGCATGACCGGTCATCACTGACAACACACATAATGCGGCGCAAGTGTGACCACTTGCTCACAACATCTGTGAGAAGGATGGTCACAGCAGCGATTGCAGACTCGACAGATCATAGCCCGCATCTGCGGCAGCATCGACGATTTCCTGACCTGTACCCTGCCCGGCATGAGTCAGGGCCCATGCCGTAATGCATCGTGTCCCGGTGCGGCAATACGCCAACACCGGCTGAGGCGCTTCGTTCAGGATATTGCTCATCCGCTCGACGACTTCTGGGGTGGGGGCGCCTGAGAAAGGCAGTGCCACAAAGGCCAAACCCAGGGATTCGGCTTTGGCACGAATCGCGCCCATACGGGGCTGGTCCACGCCGCCTTCACCATCTGGGCGGTTCGCAACAATGGTTTTGAAGCCTGCAGCCTGAATTTGGGCAACATCCTCCTCGTTAATCTGGGGGGCGACAGCAAAAGCTTCCGTAACGCGGCGAATATCGGCCATATTTTAGTGTCCCTGCCTGAGTCTGCGGTCTTGATCGGCTGTCGCTACAAGCTAAGGATTGCTGATCGTTATGCCAAGCGTCGGTGACGGCGGCATGATCAAATTCCTATTACCAGCAGCGGAATAACTTAAGTACGTGTCCTCATTTCAACGTGTCATCAGCCGAATTCCGTGGGCCTATACGTTCAGGCGTCTGCTAATTGCAATCCCCACAATGCTTGCCATCATAACGATGGCGTTCTTCATGATGCGTGCCGCGCCGGGCGGTCCGTTCGATGGTGAGCGGAAACTGCCGCCTGCGATCGAACAGGCCCAACTCGCCTATTTCGGCATGGATAAGCCCGTTCACGAGCAGTATTTCGACTATGTCGGCGGCGTGCTGGCCGGGGATTTTGGCCCGTCCTACAAGACGCTTGGCAAGAGCGTGAACGACTTGATTGCAGACGGCCTGCCCATCTCCCTCACCATCGGGTTTCTCTCCATGGGTCTGGGAATAGCGGTGGGTACAATGCTGGGTGTTTTTGCGGGACTCAGGCAGAATTCAGCGGCGGATTACAGCGTCATGGGGATCGCCATGGCAGGCATTTCGATCCCCACCTTTGTTACCGGACCGATCCTAATTTTCATCTTTGCCCTCGGGGCTGGCATCTTCGCGGTTGGCGGTCTCGGAACCTATCCGAATATCGGGATGAACTGGCACAATATGACCTTGCCCGTAATTACTCTGGCCCTGCCACAGATTGCGATCATCTCCCGCCTCATGCGCGCCTCGATCATCGAGACAATGCGTTCCAACCATATCCGCACGGCGCGTTCCAAAGGACTGACCGAACGCCAGGTGATTGCGCGTCACGCCCTGCCATCGGCCTTGCTGCCACTGATCTCGTATGCCGGCCCCGCAATGGCACGCGTCATGACCGGGTCAGTGGTGATCGAAAAGATTTTCGGCCTGCCCGGCCTCGGCTCATATTTTGTCGATGGTGCCCTGAACCGTGACTACACGCTCGTGATGGGCGCAATCATTGTCTATGCGGGCCTGATCGTACTGCTCAATCTTGTAGCAGACATTCTCTACGCCCTGCTTGATCCGAAAGTGAAGTACGATTGATGACGGATCTTGATCCTCTCCTCGACCCGACTGGTCGCATCGAACCGGTTCAGAATGCCATTATAGGGGGACGCTCGCTCTGGGAAGATGCCCGGGCGCGCCTGTTCCGCAACCGCGCCGCCGTCGTCTCCATGTGGATTCTCGGCTTCCTCATTCTGTTTGCAGTCGTCGGGCCATTTGTCTGGGTCCACAAATACAGCACCATTTCTGACCTGCGCACCATTGCGCCGACGCTGGAAGGCCTGCATCCGCTCGGAACCGACCTGCAGGGACGAGACCTGCTTGCGCGCCTGATGATCGGCCTGCGTATCTCACTCATGGTCGGCATTGTCGCCACGGCTGTCAGCCTCGTGATCGGCGTCAGTTGGGGTGCGACGGCAGGTTATCTCGGTGGTCGCGTCGACAATTTCATGATGCGCATTGTCGACGTACTCTACGCTCTGCCCTTCATCTTCTTCGTGATCCTGTTGCTGACGGTGTTTGAGCGCAACATTGTGCTGATCTTTGCAGCCATCGGCGCGATCGAGTGGCTGACAATGGCGCGGATCGTGCGCGGCCAGACACTGGCCATCAAGGGCAAGGAGTTCATTGAAGCCGCGCGCGCGTCTGGGGTCAGCCGCAAGGACATCATTGTGCGCCACATCCTGCCGAACGTGATCGGCCCGGTTGCCGTCTATGTCACGCTGACCATCCCGGTGGTGATCCTCGCCGAAAGCTTCCTGTCCTTCCTCGGCCTCGGTGTGAACGAGCCCCTTACCTCACTTGGCGTGCTGATTTCGGATGGCGCACACCGGATGGAAGAAAAGCCCTGGATGCTGCTGGCACCCGCCGTCACGATGGCAGTCACCTTGTTGTGCCTCAACTTTATCGGTGACGGCCTGCGCGATGCGCTGGATCCGAAAGACCGCTAGACAGTTTTCACCTGGCACCTGGACAGACTGGACCAAATGCCCGTCACACAGGGAAAATCTTGGTGTTCAGGGTGGCCTTTGCTGGTGCGCTGAGGCAAGAGATTCGCGGGTAATTTGAAAGAGCAAACGATGGCAAAATCGATGACCAGCATCGTTCCGGTACTGATGTGCGGTGGAGCAGGCACGCGGCTCTGGCCGCTGTCGCGAAAGAGCTATCCCAAGCAATTTGTTCCCCTGATCGGCGATACATCCCTGTTCCAGGCATCCGCGCTGAGATTGACCGGAGGCGCCTTCACACCGCCGCTTGTCCTCACCAATGCGGATTTCCGGTTCATCGTGCAAGAACAGCTCACCGACATCGAAATCGATGACGCTTCCATCATGATCGAGCCAGACGCGCGCAACACGGCCCCGGCAATCCTGGCTGCAGCACTGCATCTGCAAAAGACCCAACCAGATGCCCTGATGCTGATCGCACCATCCGACCATGTGATCCCGGACAGTGATGCATTTCTGGAGTCAATCAATGCGGCCGTCGATGCGGCCCAAAAAGGCCAGCTCGTCACGTTCGGAATCCAGCCCACACATCCCGAAACCGGATACGGATATCTGGAGCTCAGCAAGCCGGTGGACGACTACAGTCTGTCCCCCATCAAGTTGAAGCGTTTCGTGGAGAAGCCCTCTGCGACCAATGCCCTTAAAATGGTGAATAGTGGTGACTACCTCTGGAACGCAGGGATCTTCCTGTTCAGCGTCAAAAGCATTGTCGAAGCTTTCCAGAAACATGAGCCGGGCATGGTTGAATGCGTGAGCAAGTCTGTCGATGACCTGCAGATGGATCTCGGCTTTATGAGGCTCGATCCGGAGAGCTGGAACCGGGCCCAGTCGATCTCGATCGACTATGCCGTCATGGAACGCACCGAAAATCTTAGCGTCGTGCCATTTTCGGGCGGATGGTCAGACCTTGGCGGCTGGGATGCCGTATTGCGCGAAACCGGGCCGGACAAGCATGGGGTTTCGACCAGCGGACATGTCACGGTCATGGATTGCCAAGACTCCCTGATCAGGTCCGAAGATAATGGACTGGAAGTCGTCGGTATCGGTCTGAAGAACATCATAGCCGTTGCCATGCCGGATGCGGTGCTGATCGCAGATGCGTCCCGCGCACAGGACGTGAAACTGGCCGTTACCGAGCTCAAGGCCAAACAGGCACGCCAGGCCGAGCAATTTCCGCGGGACTATCGCCCCTGGGGCTGGTTTGAGTCCATTGCGATGGGCGAACGTTTTCAGGTCAAGCGCATCCAGGTAAAGCCGGGCCAGTCGCTGTCCCTTCAATCGCACCATCATCGCGCCGAGCACTGGATTGTCGTATCCGGAACAGCCAAGGTCACGATCAATGAGGACGTCAAGCTCGTCACCGAGAACCAGTCCGTATACATCCCTGTAGGATCCGTTCACCGGCTGGAAAATCCGGGGAAACTGCCCGTCGTCCTCATCGAAGTTCAAACTGGCAGCTATCTCGGTGAGGATGACATCATACGATACGAAGATAAATACGCGCGCGATTAGAGTCTGCGGAGTCGAACTTATTTGAATTCGAATGAATCTGCACCTTGCGGCACGAGGTGCGGCACTCTTATCTAAAAAGTTCCCCCATTTCAGACCCGAGGATGCCCGTTGGAACTCTTTGTCTTCCTTTGCAGCCTCATCATATTTGTCAGCTTTGCGCTGATGCCGCTGGCAAGGCGAGCAGGAGCTCCAATTCTCTTGATCGCACTTCTCATCGGCATGCTGCTGGGAGAAGATGGTCCAGGCCGTATTCAATTCAGTAATTTCAACTTTGCGTTCGACCTTGGCAGCGTGGCCCTGGCCGTCATCCTGTTTGCTGGCGGATTGGAAACTGGACGCAGCGTCTTCCGTTCCGCTGGTGCGCCGGCATCCCTACTCGCAACCATCGGTGTGCTGATTACAGCAGGCATCACGGGTGTTGCGGCCTGTCTATTCATGGGCCTGCCCTGGCAAGTTGGCCTATTGCTTGGCGCAGCGGTCGCCTCTACCGACGCGGCCGCGACCTTCCTTCTCGTTCAGCAAAGCGGCATAGCCCTGAGACAACGCCTGAAGGATACGCTGCTGTTGGAATCCGGCCTGAACGACCCGATGGCCATTTTCCTGACAGTGTCGCTTACCACGCTGGTCGCCTCCATACAGACCAATGCGCCGGCGGACCTCCCCGGCATGGCTCTGTTTCTGCTCATGCAAGCCGGTATCGGCATTTTGGGCGGCGTCCTTGGCGGCAGGCTTCTGGCCCGCATTCTTGATCGCCTTTTCCTGCCAATGGGCACGTATCCCATCATGACCCTTGCAGGCGCCCTCGTCATCTTTACCGGCGTGTCGCTGGTTGGGGGCAGCGGCTTCCTCGCGGCATATCTTGCCGGCGTCAGTTTCAAGGCCAAACTGAAGCGACCAATCGATCGCATTGTCGACTTCAATGAAGCCTTCCAGTGGCTCTGCCAGATGGTGTTATTCCTGACCCTCGGTCTGCTCGTTACGCCGAGTGCGCTGTTAAACGACATCTGGCCTGCCATCGGATGCGCCGCAGTATTGATGCTGATCGCTCGACCGCTCGCCGTATTTGCCAGCGTGGGATGGATGGGCTTTTCCTTCCGTGAGAATGTCTTCCTGAGCTGGGTGGGCCTGCGCGGCGCGGTACCGATCCTTCTCGCGATCTATCCCGTCATCGCACCAGGACCGATTTCAGTTGGCTTCTTCAATGTCGTGTTCGTGATCGTGACAATCTCGCTGACCATTCAGGGCTGGACGATTGCGCCGACAGCAGGGCTCCTTCGTCTGGGCCCGGAAGCCCAGACAAAGGAAACAACTGATACCTAGCGCAGCGCGATCTCGATATCATCGAGCAGATTGCGGACCCGTTTGGCATTCGCACCAAGATCAGACAGGCCGACCCGACTGGTTGAGCGCACATCAATGCGGGACCCGCCCTCTTCTGTCGGCTGGATACGGATCATGATGTCATCCTTGAAATCAAACCAGAAGCTCGTTTCGGTTGCCTCGATGCGACCGGCCGTCTCGTCACTGGCAACGATCACCCAACCGCGCTCCTTCACAAGCGTGAGGATGGCCTCGAATGCCGCTTCCGACGGAGCTTGAGTGATATAGGAATCAAGTTTCGGATAGGGGGCGTCCGCACGGTCATCCTGTTGGGTCGGATCGAATTCGGCCTCTTCCTGCAATTCGGACACGAGGCGCCCCGGAGTGCCCGGCCAACGGTCTTCGGCATATTCCGGAACGATTGGTGCAGCTTCGACCGGGTTCATGGCCTCAGTCTCGGCCCGGACGGCGAGCAGGGCATCGCTCGGCATGATCGGGTTGGACCAGTCGGTCTGAACGTCGTGGATCGGCGGCAAGCGGGACGCTTCCCCGCCAAACGCCGCGACGCGCCCAAAGCTGAGCCCGGCAATCAAGAGCGAGGCAAACGCCAGAATGAAAGCGCGTTTCCGGGGTGCTTTGATCAATGAGAGGATCACCGCGATCACTGAGACACCGAGCGCCACGAAGATCAGCTTGAGTCCCCAATTGATCGTCATCAGACCAAGCCCAACCTGCCAGTTCCACAGGCCCAGCTTGGTGCCAAGCGCTGCGATGATGAACCAGAAGACCGTAAAGATCGACAAGGCAAGCGACGCCTTGGCAACCGTGCCGCGCCAACCGGCATCCTGTGTCTGTTCTATCGTATCCATTGTGTTTCCAGCCCTCTCCGGATGATCCCTGTCACCTGACATAGATCACACTGCCCCTCTCAACCAGTCTCGTGGAACAGATTCGTGCGGAACAGCGTCCGCTCCTGCACGTTCAAACTGAACCTCTTCAACGTCAATTCGAAAGGAAAGACCATGGACCATTCCGGCAGCTATCTCCGCTTCGGCCTGATGATCACGACCTCCGCCATCGTCATGTTCGGACTTATGTATCTAAACACCTATGCCCTGCCCCATGTGCATTGGAGTGAAACCCGCTTCTACATGACCCTCATCATGGCCGCGTCGATGGCGATCGTGATGTTGGCCTTCATGCTCAACATGTATCAGGATAGCCGCAAGAACCTCGCAATATTCGTCGGCAGTGGCCTGCTCTTTGTTACCGCCCTGCTTCTGGTGCGCTCGCAAGCAACGGTAAGCGACCAATCATATATGCGCGCCATGATCCCGCATCATTCCATCGCCATCATGACCAGCGAAAGGGCGGGCATAGAAGACGTACGCGTTCGGCAATTAGCCGATGAAATCATCAAAGCTCAGAAGGTGGAAATAGCTGAAATGGAATGGCTGATCGATGACATCTCCAAAAATGGAAAAGCGGCCACTCCCGAAGAAGCGGCCGCCCGTCAGGTTCCCGAGTTCAGCCCGAACTAGGCCGTCGGCAGCTTGTAGTCCTTGAACTGGTTGCGCAGGGCCAGCTTGTTGATCTTGCCCGTGGCGCCAAGCGGAATTTCATCGACAAAGACGACATCGTCCGGTGTCCACCATTTGGCGATCTTGCCTTCCAGTTGGGCCAGCACGTCTTCCTTGCTCGGCGTTTCCCCCGGCGCGGCTTGAACCACCAGGAGTGGGCGCTCATCCCATTTCGGGTGATAGATGCCGATAGCCGCCGCATTGGCCACTTTCGGGTGGCCGACCGCGATGTTCTCGATGTCGATGGAGGAAATCCACTCGCCGCCTGATTTGATCACATCCTTCGCGCGGTCGGTGATGGTCATCGTGCCATACTCGTCGATATTGGCGACATCGCCCGTATCAAAATAGCCGTCCTCGTCTAGCACGTCGCCGCCGACGCCCTTGAAGTATCCAGCTGCAATCGCAGCGCCGCTCACCATCAACCGGCCAGACGTCTCGCCATCATTCGGCAGCACCTTGCCTTCGTCATCGACGATCTTGAGCTCCACGCCGAATGGCGGGCGCCCCTGCTTGAGCTTCTGCTCCATACGCGTGTCGATGTCGGCATTCACGAGATGGGGCGGCAAGGCGCCCAGCGTTCCCAGCGGCGAGGTTTCGGTCATGCCCCAGGCGTGGACAACGTCCACTTCATAATCCTGCTCGAAGGCACGAAGAATCTTCTCCGGAATGGCTGAGCCCCCGATGAGTACCTTCTTCAAGTGCGGCAGCTTCAGGTTGTTTTCCTGCAAATGTGTCAGCAGCATCAGCCAGACGGTTGGAACCGCGGCGGTGATCGTCACCTTTTCCGTATCCAGCAATTCATAGATGGATGCGCCATCCATCTGTGCCCCCGGCATTACCATGTTCGAGCCAACAGCAGGACAGGACAGTGCGAGGCCCCACGCATTGGCGTGGAACATCGGCACGACCGGCAGCACCACATCGTCAGCGCCCATGCCCATCACATCCTTGCCCATCGTGATCAGCGTGTGCAACACGTTCGAGCGGTGGGAGTAGAGAACTCCTTTCGGATCGCCTGTAGTGCCCGACGTATAACAAAGGCCACATGCGGTATCTTCCGGGAAGTCGCCCCAGCGGACCTCGGTCGAGCGACCATCAATCCAGATATCAAACGGGATTGCACCGAGAGAGTTTTCCGGCATCGTGTCAGCATCAGCGTATATGACGAAAGTCTTCACCGTCTGCAGATGGTCCTTGATGGCCTCCACAATAGGCAGGAAGGTCTTGTCGAAGATGAGCACCTTGTCTTCGGCGTGATTTGCGATCCAGGCGACCTGTTCAGGGTGCAGGCGTGGATTGATCGTGTGGAGCACCGCGCCAATGCCCATGGCGCCATACCAGGAGGCCATATGCCGTTCAGAGTTCCAGCCCAGCGTCGCCACGCGGTCGCCCAACTGAATGCCGCTATCGATAAGCGCATTCGAGACCTGCTTGGACTGGTCAAAGAGATTGGCATAGGTCGTGCGGACAATATGGCCTTCCACGCGCCGAGTGATGATTTCTCGTGTAGGATTGATGCGCTTGGCGTGTTCGAGGATTTTGTTAACCGTCAGCGGCCAGTCCTGCATGATACCCAGCATGGTAAGTCTCCCTGTAATGTTTTTGTCTTCGGCAATAATTGCCTGATTTAGAACCGGTTTATGCGTGCGATTGCTGCAGCGCAAGAAGAGGACCACCCGAATGAACCACTCCGCACTGCTTGTTATCGCTCTCATCCTGCTGTCTGGCTGCGGCCCGTCAAGCGATACCCCACAGTCAGGGGCTGTGGAGCCCGCAATCACCGAAGCTTCTGCGCGCATGCCCCTGCCCGACTATTTCGACTGCCTGCGTGAAAACGGAGGCGTGGTGATCGCCGCGCATCGCGGGGGCCCTGCGCCGGGCTATCCTGAGAATGCCATTGAGACGATGCAGTTCAATTTCGACCAGGGAGTCCGGGTCTTCGAGATTGATGTCGCCGAAACTCGAGACGGCGTGTTGACCCTGATGCATGATGACCGGCTGAACCGAACGACGACCGGCCGGGGCTATGTCTCCGATATCAGCTGGGAAGAACTGTCGGGCCTGACCCTGGTCGACAACGATGGTCGTCACACGCGTTTTAGCCCGCCCAAGCTGACCGACGCCCTGGTCTGGGCCCGAAACAGCGGCGCCATTCTGGAACTCGACCGCAAGAAGACCACAAGCTTCGCCAATATGGCCAAGGCCGTCTATGCGGCGGGCGCGGAAGAGAACATCATCATGATTTCCTACAATGATGACGAAGCCGCCGAAATCGCGGCCATCGACCCCCATTTCATGATGACCGCCTCGGCACGCGGCGGCCGTGACATTGCGGCACTTGAGGCACGCGGTGTGGACTCCCGTCGACTGATCGCCTGGACCGGCACTGGCCGCCCCGATGCCGCAGCCTGGGATCGCAATGCCCGCAATGATGTCGAATCCGCTTTCGGCACGCTGGGTCGTTCTGGCGAGCGATTGGACGATATCTATCTGGCCGACGGCAACGGATCAGAGTTTCAGGATCTTGCCGATAAAGGCCTCGTCATGCTGGCCACCGACCGACCGCTCGAAGCGGCGGCGGCAATGACCGCAGATGACACCGCCATCGCCGCGTGTGGTGGCTAGGCTCGGGCAGAAACCATCCGTTGCCAGAGCACAAAGACCACGGGCACAACCAACTCAATACCCAGCGCGACCATCTGGTCCTGCGCGGGCTGACCGACGGTCATCACTGAGACAAGACGACCGAGCCCTCCGATAAAGATGGCTGCGCTAACCACCAGAAGAAGCCGCCCTTGTTTTTCGATGGATGGAATGATCGACCAGATCAGGAAGCTCACCACAAGATACATACCGGAGAAGTACCGATACTGATTGTCCAGTTCTGTCGTGACGCCTGCCGGGGACAATCGTTCCGCCCCGTGCAGAAAGCCCATCAGGGCAAAAATAACGGGAATGAGTGAGAAAATGCCAAGGGCAATCTGAAGTCCGCGTTTCATTATGTGGTGTACCTCCCCTAATGGCGCATCGTTTCCGTACGCCCTGCCGTCACTTACTCACGGCAAATGTCTGGTGACAATGATTGACGCAACGTCTTCCCAGGAGTATGAGGCGCGCGGGCTCTGGGACGCCCGCCGCTCGCAAGGCCTTTGGTCTTTCGGTGAAGATCCCCCCGGCGCACTCCGCGCCGCGACTTTTGATCACGGAACACCGGTCCATCCGGCAGTCCCGCGGCAAGGCGAGCCCCGCTGAGAAGTGACTGCCCGGACAAGGATGTTTCCAATGTCTATTTCTATAACAACGCGCGAACAGGCCAAGGCCCGTGCCCGCGACATTCGGACAGAACAGGCAAATGCCGGTACGTCCATCTCACATGCGAGAGCACTTGAACTCGTCGCGACTGAACTCGGCTACCGCGACTGGAATACCGCATCGGCGCGCCTGTCGAACAAACCCGAGGCACCCTGCCAGCTGGGTGACCGCATCTCGGGCCGCTACCTCAAACAATCCTTTGAGGGTCGCGTCCATGCAGTCCGCGAACTGGCGGGTGGGATGGAGTACGAAGTCACCCTGCACTTCGACACGCCGGTAGATGTGGTTGAGTTCGAGAGCTTCTCGGGATTTCGCCAGCGCGTAACCGCCATGGTGAGTGGTGATGGCGTGTCATGGGCAAAGACCAGTGATGGCGTCCCGCACCTTGTCATCGAAGCCGTCTCGAACGGAATCGTTTGATCTGGCAGCGGAACGCTACGGATAGAGTCGACCGGTGGTCCAACCCTCGTTTGAGCGGACAAACTTCAGCCGGTCGTGCATCCGGAAAGCCTGGTCCTGCCAGAACTCGATCTCGACCGGCACGACACGGAACCCGCCCCAGAATTTGGGGCGGGGAATGTCTGGTCCGTCGCCGAAGATTTCCGATAGTTCAGCCACGCGCTGTTCGAACTCGGCCCGATCGGCCAGTGGACGCGACTGGTCAGACGCGATGGCGCTGATACGGCTCTGGGCGGCGCGGGTGGCGAAATACTCATCGGCGGCCTCTTCGGAGACTGGCATAACCGTCCCGCGCACCCGCACCTGCCGGCGCTGGCTCTTCCAATGAAAGCCAAGCGCTGCTTTGGGGGTCTCGGTCAGTTGCTGGCCTTTAGCACTTTCGAGATTGGTGAAGAAAACAAACCCCGCCTCAGTCACCTCTTTCAGCAATACAATACGGACATCCGGCATGCCGTCAGCGTCCACGGTCGCCAGAGACATTGCGTTGGAATCATTCGGTTCGGCTTCGCGCGCCGCCGCCATCCACTCTTTGAACAGGGCTATCGGGTCAGCCACGTCTGGAATCAGGGGTTTTCCCGACGGGTCGGTCAGATAATCCGTCGCGCTGGGTGAAGGGGGAATGATGTCGGGTTGGTCGCTCTGGCTCATCGATCTGTCCGCTCGTCAGGCTGTGGGGGCTGGCCGTCATATAGGCCAATCGGGCGCGGAGTCATACCGCTACGGCGGCGACATCCTGCGGCATAGGCGCATGGCCGCTTGCCCTTCTCTGACAAATTCGTCATTGATGCCGCGAAATCACCCTATGCAAGAAGGACTCTCCCATGAAAAAGCCCGTGAAAGTCGCTGTAACTGGCGCTGCAGGCCAGATCGGTTATGCGCTCCTGTTCCGCATTGCCGCTGGAAACATGCTTGGACCTGACCAGCCGGTCGACCTTCACCTGCTGGAAATCACGCCTGCGCTCG
Organism: Hyphomonas sp. UBA4494; assembly: GCF_002388935.1. Classification (NCBI taxonomy): domain Bacteria; kingdom Pseudomonadati; phylum Pseudomonadota; class Alphaproteobacteria; order Hyphomonadales; family Hyphomonadaceae; genus Hyphomonas; species Hyphomonas sp. UBA4494. Next base: position 64,273 of record NZ_DGNK01000017.1, on the reverse strand, counting down.
GCGCGCTCGAGGGCGTGGTCATGGAATTGAATGATTGCGCCTTCCCGCTCCTGAACCATATCATCGCCACTGACGACCCGAATGTTGCGTTCAAGGATTGCGACTTTGCCCTGCTCGTCGGCGCGATGCCACGCAAACAGGGCATGGAACGCAAGGACCTGCTGTCTGCAAATGGCGGCATCTTCGGCCCACAGGGCAAGGCGATCAATGATCATGCCAGCCGAGACGTGAAAGTGCTTGTCGTCGGCAACCCGGCAAACACCAATGCCCTGATCGCACAACAGAATGCGCCTGATCTGGATCCGAAATGCTTCACTGCCATGGTCCGCCTCGACCACAACCGCGCGATGAGCCAACTGGCTGAGAAGACGGGCGCCCACAATACCGACATCAAGAAGATGACAATCTGGGGCAACCATTCCTCAACTCAGTACCCAGACCTGCATCACGCCACCGTCAAAGGCGAAGCTGCCCTCTCAAAGGTCGATCAGGACTGGTACGAAAACACGTTCATCCCGGACGTGCAGCAGCGCGGCGCAGCCATCATCAAGGCACGTGGTGCCTCTTCGGCCGCTTCGGCTGCGTCAGCCGCCATCGATCATATGCGCAGCTGGGCCCTCGGCACCGAAGCTGGTGACTGGGTGTCCATGGGCATCCCGTCTGACGGCTCCTACGGCATTGAGCCGGGCGTCATCTACGGCTACCCGTGCACCTGCAAGGACGGCAAGTACGAGATCGTCCAGGGCCTCGAAATCGGTGAATTCTCGCGCGCCCGCATGGATGCGACCGAGAAAGAACTGCGCGAAGAACGCGAAGCTGTTCAGGACCTGCTCGGCTAGGCCCTGACTCAATACTGAAACGGGCAGCCATGTCTCACAACACGTTCGGCCACCTCTTCCGCGTGACCACCTGGGGCGAAAGCCACGGGCCCGCACTCGGATGCGTGGTCGATGGCTGCCCGCCTAATCTTCCGCTGGATGAGGCCTTCATTCAGCAATTCCTCGACCAGCGCCGCCCCGGCACCTCGCGATTCGTAACCCAGCGTCGGGAACCCGATCAGGTGAAAATCCTGTCCGGCGTCTTTGAGGATGACCGGACCGGCGGCCCTGTCACCACGGGCACGCCCATCTCGCTGATGATCGAAAATACAGATCAACGGTCGAAAGATTATGGTGAGATCCGTGATCGGTACCGCCCCGGTCATGCCGACTATTCCTACGATCAGAAATATGGCGTCCGTGACTATCGCGGCGGTGGCCGCTCCAGTGCGCGCGAGACTGCCGCGCGGGTAGCTGCAGGCGCGGTGGCGCGCCGCGTTCTTGGCGACGGAATCTTCTTGCGCGGCGCCGTCGTCCAGATCGGCCCCCATGCCATCGACCGCTCGCGCTGGAACTGGGATGAAACACAATCGAACCCATTCTGGTGTCCTGACGCCGAAATGGTGCCCGTCTGGGAGACCTTTCTGGACGAAACTCGCAAGGCTGGAAGCTCTGCTGGCGCAATTGTAGAGGTCGAAGCGACGGGGATTCCTGCCGGTTGGGGCGCGCCCATATACGGAAAACTGGACAGCGAACTCGCGGGTGCCATGATGAGCATCAACGCGGCCAAAGGCGTGGAAATCGGCGAAGGCTTTGCCGCTGCGGCTTTGTCCGGTGAGGAAAACGCCGACCAGATGCGCACTGGCAATGACGGCGCCCGTTTCCTGTCCAACCATAATGGCGGCATTGCGGGCGGCATTTCAACCGGTCAGCCGATCGTCGTGCGAATCGCAATCAAACCAACATCTTCCATCCTTACCCCCGTCCAGACTGTCACGCGTGACGGTCAGGAGGTGGACGTACGCACCATCGGACGGCATGATCCCTGTGTTGGCATTCGTGCGGTGCCGGTGGCGGAGGCGATGCTCGCCTGTGTGCTGGCCGACGCGAAGTTGCGACATAGAGGGCAGACGGGAAAATGACCGCAAATGCGCATGTCACAGTAAGTTCACATACCTGCTATCGGCATTGCACATTGAACCTGCTACCTCGCGTTCAGTATTCAAATAGCGATGGGTTGGCGTAATGGGTGGCGTAGAAATTTTCGGCATCATTGGATTTATGCTGGCGTGCTACGCCGTCGTCGCGAATGATTCGATCCAGACACTGGGGACGTTCCTGTCCTCGAACGCAAAGCGTCCCTGGTGGGTCCTTTGGATTTTTGCCAGCGCAATTTTGCTGGCCGTGCTCTTTTACGGGTATTTCAATGGTCAGGGAGACGTTGCCTACGAACGTCTCGACAAATTGTCTGTGCTGCCCGGTGAAGGGGATCGCACCGCGGTGCTGATGCCTGGCATTCAGTGGTGGCACGCCTTGCCTCCCCTGGTTCTGCTCTTCCTGACCCGATTTGGCATCCCTGTGTCGACGACCTTCCTGGTTCTGACCCTGTTTGCATTGTCAGGCGGGTCGGCCAGCGAGGGTATCCTCGAGAAAATGATCATCAAGTCAGCGATGGGCTATGTCGTGGCATTCGCGTGCGGCGCTGTGATCTGGGTGATAATTTCCCGCACGTTCGAGCGTTGGGTCTTTCACACGAAAGACGAATTGCCTTGGCCCTACTGGATCACATTCCAATGGCTGACCACGACTTTCCTCTGGTCACAATGGCTGATGCAGGATCTGGCGAATATCTTCGTTTACCTGCCACGGACGGTCACAGTCACTGGTGACGAGACGCATGTGGCCTTCTCGCTCGGCTACGTCATTTTCGGTGCGATCCTGCTTGTGGCCATCCAAGGCTACATCTTCGCCACGCGCGGCGGCCAGATTCAGAAGATCGTGGAACGCAAGATCAACACGGTGGATGTGCGCGCCGCGACGATCGTCGACCTGATCTACGGAATCATCTTGTTCCTGTTCAAAGAAGTCAGCAATGTGCCGATGAGCACGACTTGGGTATTCCTCGGCCTGTTGGCCGGTCGCGAACTCGCGATCTCCTACGTCGCGCATCTGCGCGAAAAGAATGAGGCCGTGAAAGACGTTCTCGGCGATGCCGGACGTGCCTTCCTCGGCCTCATCATTTCGATCATTCTGGCTTTTGCCATGCCCCTCATGGGGACAGGTAAGCTTCCGAGCTTCTAGCGCCGTTGGCGTTTAGGCGAACAGGTTAAAGATCGGATCGAGCGCGATCGCGAGACTTACCCCGACGACGCCTGCCAGTGCCAGCATGGCTCCCCGCAGGACGCGCAGGCTCGACTCGTTGAGGGTCAGGTCCCTGTGCGCCAGCCAGGAAACGTGATTATCATTATGATCTAGGACTGCCATAGGTGGCTCCTTTCATTCCTGGTACATAGTTCGTGTCACATGACCGTAACGTAACTGTCATATTACTGTCATGTTCCATTCGCGCAAATCAATATTTTTTCATCCAGGATTAAGCAGCGCTCGTAGCTCTGGAAAAAAGTTTCATTTCAAGGCGTTATGATGATCGCCGGAAGGTGCTGATTTTTGTAAGAAATGCCAGTGACTGCGTTTCAGGCACCAATTCTGCCAAATCGCATGCTTGTACGGCATCCCAGGACAGATAGCTTTTGTAGTATGGCTCGTGGAAACCGTGGGGAAAATATTCCAACAGTCCATCAAGGCCCGAATAGTCTCCAAATTGCGCGCTATCTGCCAGGATAAACAGACCGCCCGGCTTCAGGACTCGTCGAATTTCCGCCAGCACCTTCTCCCTCACGCGGGGCGGCAATTCGTGGAACAAGAAAATGGAGACCACCATATCGAGGCTATTGTCCTCTACGGGCATCGCCTCGGCCGCCTCGTGCAGGATCTCTACTTGTTTCCACGGTTTCAGACGTGTGCGGGCGGCGTCGGTATAGGTCGGTGACAGGTCCAGCCCGCTCGCCATTAACCTTGGATATACCTGCATCACTTGCGACAGGAAGCGGCCATTGCCGCACGCCACATCCAGCAGGCTGACACCGCGTTGGTCGCGTCCCCTGAGCTCCCGTGAAATCTCGGCCAGAACAGCGCGGCGCATCGCATCTGCTGTGCCAGTAAACAATGCTTCGACCTGAGTGTCATAGATATCGGCGCTGTCCTCGGTAAACCAGCCGCCGGACTGATAGTGGAAATTCTGGAGATAGTAGGCGGGATACCGGTTATGCCCGTTGGTCACCTGTTGCCGTACTTCCGTTCCATTGCGTTCCAATCTGCGCCGATCAACGTCCTCGACATCTTCCCGGAAAGCCCGCGCCGATCTCAACGCTTTCGGCAAATCCTTCAGGCGCACATCCGATGGCGCTGGATACAGCCCTGCCTCAACATTCAGGCGATCCTTGATGAACAGTTCGAAATAAGCTCGGCGCAGGACAGCAAGGTCGGGCTGGCCTCGGGTGGGCTGGAACGCTGGTTCGCCCGGGCGATCAAAGCCGCCGGCACGCCGACGCGCCGCGCTCATCTGCGCGCCATACCAAGCCGACCGCAGCCCTTGTGCAGCGGCGTAACGCGCCCGGCCGGCGGTGCGGTTGGCGATGTCGAACACTCCCATGCAGTCAATATGTGGCCAAGTGTACCCGGCGTCCAGTTTTCACCTACTGTTCAGGTTCAGCCCCGCAGTATGCTAGTCTGACACTGGCGGACGTGTATCCGCGACAAGGAGTATTGCGATGAAATCCCACTCGCTGTTCATCGGAGCGCTGGCCATGGCCAGTCTTGCCATACCGGCTACGGCCTCGGCCCAAAGCGGATATGGCTACACCTACAATCGCCCCGTGCAGAACGTCCAATGTGAGCGCCAGCGCAAGGATGACCAGTTTGCGGGCGTGCTCGTCGGCGCGATCGCGGGCGGCCTGATCGGCGGTGCAATCGGCAATAATGTGGATGATGGCGATGCGTACCACTACCGGGGTCACAGAGGGTATCGCGGCCATAGAGGCTATCGCGGTCATCGGCGTCACGGCGGATACCATCATGGCAACGGAAACTCTGATGAAGTCGCTGCGGGCGCCATTCTTGGCGCGATTGTGGGCGGTCTTGCTGGCGGAGCCATTGCAGAAGACACAAGCCGACCCTGTCAGGTTGCAACACCTTATGGAGCGGCCACGAGCGGTACCTATCCAGCCGGCGGCATTCCGCGCACGACCGACGGCCTGTATGGCGGTCCGGAGATCATGAACTATCCCAACACGCCGCCGCCAAGCCGCACTTATCCGGCGTCAACGACTGCGGGACCGACCCTGCCGCCCCAACCGGGCACAGATATCGAGTGCCGCACGATTGAGCGCGAAACGCGGCTGCCCGATGGTCAGGTCATCCGCGACCCGATCACCGCATGCCGCGATCCCTATGATGGCACATGGGAGATCAATGACGGTTTCGGGGACGAGAACTACTAGGCGCCGGAACTAGGTTCGCACCGCATAAAACAGGCGTTCTGCATTGCCGTCGCCCCCGGTGATAGGGCTTTGTGTCCATGACTGGATTGGCCACCCCTGCCCGGCCATCCATTCCGCGAAAACGTCCGCCGCCAAGTCTGCCTTTTCGGAATCTTTGACCAGTCCGCCCTTGCCGATGTTTTCCCGACCAACCTGGAATTGCGGCTTGAACAGGCCGACAATTTCCGCCCGCTCAGCCGCGAGCGACAGAGGAACGGCCAGCAGCTTTTCGAGCGCAATGAAGCTCGCATCGCATACGAGCAAGGAAGGCGTGTCGCCCAGCATCTCTCCGGTCAGGGTCCGGGCGTCTTGAGCTTCCAGGCTCGTGACGCGGTCCTCATCGGAAAGAGAGGAGTGAAGCTGGCCTCGCCCGACATCGACCGCAACGACATGCGTCGCACCGGCCCGCAACAGCACGTCTGTGAAACCGCCTGTGGACGCCCCGATGTCAAGGCAAACGCGCCCAGCCGGATCAACGCCAAAAGCGCTCAGGCCGTGCGCCAGTTTCAATCCCCCTCGCGATACGTAAGGGTGCGCCGGTTGTGCCTCGATGCGGTCGTCGCGTGACAGCATTTGCGATGGTTTGGTTACCACGACGCCGCCAGCCGTCACATTGCCTGCCTCAATCGCGGCGCGCGCAGAGGCTCGGCTGTCGAACAACCCCAGACTAACGAGCAATTTATCCGCGCGGTCCTTCACGATATGGAGCCTTCCTGCCAAATAGACGTTACGCCTATATCAGAACCCCGCTGACAGGAGACCCCCATGATCACTCGAACTGCAATCGCCTCACTCGCCATCGCCCTTGCCGCTTGCGGACAGCAAGGCGCGACCCCGCAGGAGATGCCCGACAGCGACAATGGCTTGCCAACGACAGACGAAATGCCCGGGCCGGATGAGGGCGTGTTCCCGTCCATGATGACCGCGACGGCTTCCATCATTGGCGCGGAAGGCACGGAGATCGGCACCGCGAATTTTCTCGATGGTCCGAATGGCGAAATGATTCGTGTTGAACTCAATTCCGGCAGCTTGACGCCCGGCTGGCACGGCATCCATTTACACGGCACCGGCACGTGTGAAGATGTTGGCGTGTTCAAGGCATCCGGTGGTCATCATGGAAAGATCGAAGGTGCGCATGGCCTGCTTAATCCGAAGGGACCGGAAGCCGGCGACCTGCCAAATATCTGGGTCGCGGAAGATGGTTCGGCCGGATATGAGGCGTTCACACGCCTGACCGCACTCGACTCCCTGTTGGATGAAGACGGCTCGGCGCTCATCATCCATGAGGCCGAAGACGACCACATGACCCAGCCTATTGGCGGCGCCGGTGCGCGAGTGGCGTGCGGCGTTATTCAATAGGCACCACCAGATCAGAAATATTGAAAAGCCGCGCAATTTCGCGCGGCTTTTCCACGATTTGGTGGTTGCGAAATTCCAATTCCCGTTACAGGCTTCGCTAAAAATGGGAATTGGGAGGAATAGAATGACTGGATTTTCACGGCGGGAAGCTCTGCTGGGCGGGGCAGCCATCGCGACACTTGCGGCATGTGGACAAACGCCGAGCGACGCCGCGGCCACCGTGCCGACAGGTCCCGTGGCAGCAAAAGCTGTCCCACCAGCCGGTTGGGAAAGCGGTCTCACCATCGCCGCCCGAATTGCCTCCGGCGAAACCACTTCGCTCGCTGAAACGGAAAAAGCCATCGCTCGCGCCAAGGCCGTGAATGGCGATCTCAATGCGATCGCCACCGACAGCTTTGACCAGGCCTTGCGCGACGCAGCCGCCCCCGCGCCGGGAACGTTCAGTGGCGTGCCCACATTCATGAAAGACCTTGTCGGGTGGAAGGGCACGCAATCCATGTGGGGTAGCCGCGCTTTCGTGGGCAATATTTCACAGGAGGATTCCCCCTTTGCCGCAGCGTGGAGAAAGGCAGGCGTCGTTTCTCTCGGTAAATCCACGACACCCGAAATGGGGCTCATTTCATCAACCGAGCCGCTAGTAACAGGCCCGACCCGCAATCCTTGGGACCTATCCCGAATTCCGGGCGGATCGTCCGGCGGCGCAGCCGCCCTCGTGGCCGCACGTATCGTCCCGTTCGCGCATGCCAGCGATGGCGGCGGATCCATCCGCATTCCCGCTTCTACGTGTGGTGTTTTTGGGCTGAAGCCATCACGTGCCCGACTGGACAAGCGGGACGCGGCCAACGCTCCGCCTGTCGATATCTCGGTCAACCATGCCGTGACCATCACGGTGCAGGATTCCATTGAGCTGTTTCGTGTGGCGGAGACCAATGACGGGACCTATGCACCCCTCGGAGACATATCGACCCTGAACCGTCCGCTACGGATTGGCTTCGCACCGGACTCGATCAGCGGGACACGCGTGTCCCCTGAAACCACCGCAGCGCTTGAGGACGTCGCGCAGCTATGCCGGGATTTGGGCCATGAGGTGATCGACTTCAAAGTTCCGCTCGACGGCAAGGAGTTCACCGACAAGTTCCTGCTCTACTGGGCGGCTGGCGCCGCCGAGTTTGCCCAACAGGCCAGCGCCTATTCCGGCAAGCCGATCGGGCCCGACATTGTCGAGCCATGGACGCTCGGCCTGGCCGCCATGTTCCAGGCGCGGCAGTCGGAAATGGAAGACACGATCGCGTATCTCAAGGCATTCGAAGCCGTCTATGACGACTGGTTCAGCGACATGGATGTGCTACTCACACCCGTAACAGGCAGCCCCGCCGTACCGATTGGCGAACAGGCCCCGGATGGAGATTTCGACGCGGTCATGGAGAGTGTTCTGAACTTTGCCGCTTTCACTGCGCCGATGAACGTTGCAGGCGCAGCCTCGATGAGCGTGCCCTTGTCATGGTCGTCGGGCGGCCTGCCGATCGGCTCCATGTTCTCTGCCAAACGGGGCGAGGATGGCCTGCTGTTTGAACTGGCCATGCAGCTCGAAATGACACGCCCCTGGATTGCGCGCACGCCGCCAGTCTCGGCGCTCTGATCCTGCATGGTGTCGCCCGCTGTTTCCTCAACTGACGCAATGACGGCGCCGCTGGTCTTCGGCTACGGAATGGCGGCTGACGGCACCATCGCATCGCTGAACTGGGAGGATGTGACCTCCGGCCGATTGAATGAGTTCAGTCGCCACTGGTTGCACCTCAACCGTTTGTCGCCGGAGGTGAGAACGTGGCTCGCTCGCCAGAGCGGGCTGGACCGTATCGCCACCGAGGCGCTGCTTCAGGAAGACACTCGCCCGCGCTCGACCCGGCATGGTGCTGGTTTCCTGATCAATTTGCGCGGCATGAACCTGAACGAAGGCGAAGCACTGGAAGACATGCTGGCCTTGCGCATGTGGGCCAGTGAAAGCTCTCTGATCACGTTGCGCGCCAAGCCCATCCAGGCGACGCGCGATGTCGAACTAAAGGTCAAAGAGGGCAATGCGCCCAATTCGACGGGCGGCCTCGTTGCCGCCCTTGCCGATGCGTTGACCGACCGGATGGAACCGGAAGTGTCGCGTTTCGATGAACAGGCGGACCAGTTCGAGGATGATCTGCTCGATCCTGGCACGCGTCTCCCGCGCTCAAAACTGTCGGAGTTGCGCCGCCGCGTATTGCAGGTACGTCGCTATATTTTGCCCCAACGCGAGGCGCTTTCCCAGCTTGTCCGCGAAGGCACCCAGTCCGGCTTGTTCTCCGATCATGATCTGCTGTTCCTCCGCGAGTCCGCTGATCGGGTCACACGTCTGGCGGAAGAACTCGACACGATCCGGGACCGCTGTACCGTGTTGCAGGAACAGGTGATAGAGGAACGCGCGGAAGTGATGAACCAGCGCTTGTTCGTGCTCTCGATCCTGTCAGCGGTCTTCCTGCCAATCAGCTTCGTGACGGGCCTTTTCGGCGTTAATGTGGGCGGCATGCCGGGGGTTCAAAGCGCCGGCGCATTTGCCATCCTGGTCGGGGCGCTCGCGGTGGCGACCATCCTGATGCTGGCCATCTTCCGCTGGCGACGCTGGATCTGACTCCGCCCTCGCTGATCGGGGCATTTATTAATCACACCTTGCACTGAAACCTGAAATCTGCGCGCCAGCTTTGCCGGATTGCAACAATCGGCTGTTAACTATGATCGAGTGGCGACCTTATTCAGGCGACGCCGCGCCCTATATCTGATACAGCGCCAGCCGTGCGAAAGACTGAACCGTGAACCGATCCTTAAAAATTGCCATTGCTATCTTTGTCGGCCTACTGGCCTGGTTCGTGATCCGGAGTGTCATTCGGGGCGACATCAGCACACAGCATGAAGATGTCCGGCTGGAAGCCAGCGAGGTCGCGCCCGAAGCGGTCACTTTCACGGTTTCGGCGCAAACTCACGGCATCCGCCTCAAGGCCAAGGGCCTGACGGCCCCCGATAAATCGGTGACGGTAAAAGCTGGAACCGCTGGCAACGTAACTTCGACGCCCGTGCGCGAGGGTACGCGCGTCTCACGTGGCACGCTGCTCTGCGGACTGGATGTCGAAGCCCGCGCCGCCCGTCTGGAAGAGGCTGAAGCTCGCCGCGACGCTGCACGGATCGATTTCGAGGCGGCAAGAACATTGGCCGAAAAAGGCCTGGCTCCCGCCAATAATGAAGCCTCTGCGAAGGCAGCTCTCGACGCTGCAGAAGCCTCGGTGAACGCCGCGCGGGTGGAACTTTCCAAGACACAGATTCGGGCCCCGTTCGACGGTATCTTTGAAAACCGGCTGGCCGAAGCTGGTGATTATCTTTCACCCGGTCAGCCTTGCGGCACCATGGTCGACATGGACCCGGTTATTGTCGCGGTCGAAGTGGCCGAGGCCAATGCCGGCCAACTGACGACCGGCATGACCGGCACAGCCCGCCTGCCCAGCGGCAAGACCTATCCGGCCACGCTGCGTTATGTCTCACGCACGGCCGACGCGGGCACGCGCACTTTCCTGATCGAGGGTGAACTCGACACAGGCGACGATCCGGTCGCCGCGGGTGTCACGGCAGAACTCTTTATTCCAATGGGCGAGGTGCCAGCGACGCTGATCTCTCCCGGCCTTCTGACATTGTCGGACGCTGGCGAACTCGGCGTACGCTACGTCGACGACCAGAACACGGTACAGTTCGCGCCCATCAAAGTGATTGATGAGACGCCTGAGGGCGCGTGGGTCACAGGCCTGCCCTCTACTGTCAGACTGATCTCTATTGGCCAAGACTACCTGGCTGAAGGGGTCGAAGTGAAACCTGTTCCCCAAGGCGGTGCCCAGCCATGACCCAGATCGTCGAGGGTGCCATCGGCCGCGCGCGGATGGTGTTGTCCATCCTGATCTGCGCCATCATTGCCGGTACGGCGACGTATATCGGATTGCCCAAGGAAGCGGATCCGGACATTCCAATTCCTTTTGTTGGCATCACGGTGCCGCTGGCAGGCGTGACGCCAGAAGATGCCGAGCGCCTTCTGGTCAAACCTATCGAACAGGAAATCCAGTCTCTTGAGGGCCTGAAAACCTTTATCGGCATCGGCGCAGAGGGCGCTGGCCAACTGGTTCTGGAATTCGAAATCGAAACCGATGTCGATCAGGCAGTGTTGGACGTGAAGGACAAGGTCGATCTGGCCAAACGGTTCTTCCCGGCTGATGCCCGCGAGCCCATCATCACCGAAGTGAATGCTTCACAATTCCCGATCATGGTCGTGAACCTGTTCGGCCAGGCGCCTGAGCGCGGACTGAACCAGATTGCCGAGACCCTGCAGGACATGCTGGAGCGCAATCCGGGCGTGCTGGAAGCCAACATTATTGGCCAGCGCGAAGACGTGCTCGAAATTGTGGTCGATCCCGTCAAACTTGAAACTTACAATCTGTCCTATCAGGACATCTACGCCGTCGTGACTGCGAACAACCAGCTCGTCCCGGCTGGCCAGATCGACACCGGCGAAGGCAGCTTTGCCGTGAAGGTGCCCGGCCTGATCCGATCCGCCCAGGATGCGCTCAACCTGCCGGTCAAACGCTCTGACAATGCCACGGTGACCCTGTCGGACGTGGCCGAAATCCGCCGCACTTACAAGGACGCAACCGGCTACGCGACGTTCAACGGCCAACCCTCCCTGCAATTGCAGATCGTCAAACGCTCCGGTGCCAACATTCTCGACACGGCGAATTTCGTGCGCGACACCGTCGCGGCCCAGCAGGAAAGCTGGCCCAACACGGTCGATGTCCGCATCACATCAGACGCCTCGGAACTGATTGGGGATCAGCTGGGACAACTCCAGAACTCGATCATCACCGCTGTCATGCTGGTGATGATAATCTGTGTGGCTGCACTTGGTTGGCGCTCCGCGCTGCTGGTGGGTATCTCCATCCCCGCCTCCTTCGTGATGGCGTTCCTGCTTCTTGGGGCATTTGGTTACACGATCAACATGATGGTCATGTTCGGCATGGTCATCGCGGTGGGTATTCTGGTCGATGGGGCCATTGTCGTAACCGAATATGCCGACCGAAAAATGGCCGAGGGCCTCAACCGGAAAGAAGCTTACGGCATGGCCGGCAAGCGGATGTTCTGGCCAGTGGTTGCATCGACCGCGACAACCCTTGCGGCTTTCATCCCATTCCTGTTCTGGAACTCAATGCCCGGCAAGTTCATGGCCTATCTGCCGATTACGCTGATTTTCGTTTTGTCGGCGTCGCTGGTCATGGCGCTGATCTTCCTGCCGGTGCTCGGTTCGGTGATCGGCGCACGGCCTGATGGTACCGATGAGAGTCTGGCGGCATTGGCGGCAGACGCCGATCCGTCGGAGGCTACCGGCTGGCTTGGTGGATATGTTCGCCTGCTGAAAGTGCTGCTGGCGCATCCTTTGGCTGTGACGGGCGTCGCCATTGCCGGGGTCATGATGATCTTTGTCTGGTTTGGCTCGACACCGCACAAGACCGAACTCTTTCTGGATGTCGAACCTGAACAAGCCTTCGTGTTTGTTCAGGCTCAGGGCAGCCTCTCCACCGCAGAACAGCTTTCTCTTGTCAAACGGGCCGAAGTGGCAATTACCGGCATGGACGGCGTTGAAGACATCTCGACCGAAGCCGGCGCCTCCGGTGGCGCGATCTTTTCGCCGGACGGATCGTCCAGCAAGCCGACCGACACGGTTGGGCAGCTACTGGTCGACTTGGCCACGGCCGATGGCGTGCACAATGGCCGCCGCACACTCGCGAACATCCGCACCCGGCTGGCTGAAATTCCTGGCCTTCGCTTCGAAATCGCCGCCCGAGAACAAGGCCCACCCTCGGGCAAGGACATTCAGATCGCTCTACTCTCCGAGGATGCCGCCTCCCTCAATTCCACTGCGCGCATGATCCGCGACTACCTCGATTCCCGACCTGACCTGCGCGAAGTTGAAGACACGCGCCCTCTGCCCGGTATCGAATACCAGCTCGAAGTCGACCGCGCCGAAGCTGGCAAGTATGGACTCGATATCAGCCAGGTCGGCGCAGCCGTACAGCTAATCACCAATGGCGTGCTCGTCGGTCGCTATCGGCCGGACGATGCCAATGACGAAGTCGACATCCGCGTCCGCTTCCCACAGGCAGACCGCAGCGCCAGCGCAATTGACGATCTTCGTATCGCCACGCCGCGCGGCAATGTTCCGCTCTCATTGTTTGTCGAGCGCGTGCCCGCCCCGCGGGTCAGCCAGATTACGCGCCGTGATGGAGCCCGGGTCGTGGATGTCCGCGCCAATGCCGTGGAACAGGGTGCAGGCGCTGCGATCGTCGAAGAGGTCAAGGCCTGGGTTGCCGAACAGGATATTCCCGGCACGGTCGAAGTGCGCTTTGAAGGCGCGGATGAAGATAGCGCCGATGCGGCTGCTTTCTTCCAGGGAGCCCTGCTCGCCATGCTGTTCATGATGGCCATCATCCTGCTGTGGGAGTTCAACAATTTCTGGCAGGTCTTCCTGACCCTGACGGCGGTAATCATTTCCACAGCCGGTGTGCTCGTTGGTATCCAGCTCGTCCTGCCTTACGTTTCCCAGTTGATGATCGGTACGGGCATTGTCGCGCTCGCCGGGATCGTGGTGAACAACAATATCGTCCTCATCGACACGTATAACCGTCTGCTCAGCGATGGCCGCACGCCGGAAGAAGCCGCCGTCGCGACAGCCGCCCAGCGTATTCGTCCGATCCTGCTGACGACCGGCACGACCATCTGTGGCCTGTTGCCGATGATCATTCAGATGAATGTGAACTTCTTCGAAGGCTCGATCAATTTCGGGGGTGCCAGCTCCGAATGGTGGGTCCAACTGGCAACGGCCGTGGTATTTGGCCTTGGCTTTTCCACAATCATGATCTTGCTGGTGACACCTGTCTGGCTGCTTGCACCACACCGTATTCGCCGTTGGGCAGGTCGCCTGAAGGATCGGGTCCGGGGCGAACAGGCAGCCGCCCGCAGTATAACTGAACAGACCACGGCCAACGAGAACGAACCGTCTGACCGGTCCCTGCCCGCCGCTGAATAGGAATCCAGATGAGCCTCAGATGAACGCGCCATTCGGTTTGCGTTCGCGTGGTTCATGCGAGAACAGGTCCTGCAGCACCGGGTCAGCCTTCGCCCTTTCGGGCAAGCGCCTCCACCCATCGCGCTTCATGAGGCCGGCCGGACTCCCTCCCCCCTGACCAGGCCCCCGGTGCTGCATATCCTTTCTCGCGAAACAGGTCAGCCGACCAGAGGCCCGCCCGGCGCAAGCGCTGTCTGCTTGGATTTTTCCGCTTCAGCCCGAAACCTCTGGGGATGGGCCATGTTGGGGAAGTTGATGTGGGTTTCACCACGCCCATGAACCGACAGTTTTCCGAAGCCGAATATCCGCCCCAAGATGCCTTGGTTGAGGGAACTGCCTTCTATGGAATCGAGCGTGATCTCCTCAACATTGGCTGACCAGAGCCCGGTTTTCTTCACAACCCGGCGATCTGTCACCACAAACTCGGTCGTGTTCAGCCGGATCATCTGGGCGATAAAATAGAAAATCCCGAAGATGATGATGCCAAAGATAATCAGCATCGCCCATGCCTTGGCATATTCGAGCCAATGGAACTGGCCGCGATAGCGCAGGACCTCGCCCTCATAGAGCCGCTTCTCAAGATAACCGGCCATGATCGCCTCACCGCTTTGCCTTACCCATCCAATTCGGAATGGAACGCGCGGTCAACCATCAAACGGGTTGCACGAATGTGGCGATCACTTTCTTCCGTCCGGACTTTTCGAAATCCACGGTCAGCTTGTTGCCTTCCGTATGAGCCACCCGGCCATAGCCGAACTTATCATGGAAGATACGTGTGCCGACCTTGAAAGTTGCCGGTCCGCCTGAAGTAGCCGACAGGGTCGTATTGTCTCGCGGCGGGCGCGTGTCAAACCGGCCCGCATTTTCCTTCAGGCGCTGCCAGCCCGGACTCTTGTAATTCGAACGTTCGCCAAGGTCTTCGACCGATCCGCTAAATCCACTCTCGCCACCGGGCATGCCGGAAAAGCCCGTCTCTGAAATCGCCTCGACATGATCATGCGGCAACTCATCAACAAAGCGGCTCGGCAGTACGCTCTGCCAGCGGCCATAGATCTGGCGGTTCGCCACAAAGGAAATATAGGCGTGCTGACGCGCGCGCGTGATGCCGACATAGGCCAGCCGACGCTCTTCCTCGAGCCCCTTCATGCCGCTTTCATCGAGGCTGCGGCGGGATGGGAAGACTTCCTCTTCCCATCCGGGCAAGAAGACGACGGGCCATTCCAGCCCTTTGGCGCCGTGCAGGGTCAGGATCTGCACCTGGTCTTCCCCGGCCCCGCCGGTCGAAGCGTCCATGACCAGTTCGATATGTTCCAGGAAGCCGGCCAGTGAGTCGAACTCGCTCATCGCCCGGACCAGTTCCTTCAGGTTGTCGAGCCGTGTCTGCGCCTGCGGGCTGCGATCCTTTTGAAGCATGTCGGTATAGCCGGACTCTTCGAGAATCGTTTCGGCAAGTTCCGTATGCGGCATGCCATTGGCCAATTTGTCTCGCCAGAGATTGATCTGGTCGATGAACTGGTTCAGCCCGCGCTTCGCGCCGCCCTTGATCTCGTCAGTCTGCAGCACCATTGGCGTCAGCACGAACAGGCTTCGGCCATCCTCGCGCGCATAGGATTGCAGCTTGGCGAGCGATGTATTTCCCACGCCGCGCTTCGGCTGGTTCACGACTCGCTCGAACGCAAGATCATCATCCGGCGACCGTACAAGCCGCAAATAGGCCAGCGCATCGCGTATCTCGGCGCGCTCGAAGAAGCGCGGGCCCCCGATCACGCGGTACGGTATGCCCAGCATGATGAAGCGTTCCTCGAAGGCCCGCATCTGCCACGAGGCGCGCACCAGAACGGCGCAATCCTCATGGCTGCCACCCTTCGACACCCAGCTCTCGATATCGTCCGCAATCAGGCGGCTCTCGGCCTCGCCATCCCACAGGCCGCGCACCTTCACCTTGGAGGCGTCAATATCATCAATCGCATTGTCGTCGCCGACATAGAGCGTTTTGCCGAGACGGCTCTTATTGTGACTGATCACCGAGGAAGCAGCGGCAAGGATATGCTTGGTCGAGCGGTAGTTCTTTTCCAGCCGGATCACATGCGCGCCGGGGAAATCCTTCTCGAAGCGGAGGATGTTGTCGACTTCCGCGCCGCGCCAGCCATAGATCGACTGATCATCATCACCGACACAGCATATATTCTGCGAGCCCTGTGCCAGAAGGCGCAGCCAGAGATACTGCGCAACGTTCGTATCCTGATATTCGTCGACCAGAACATAACAGAACTTGTCGTGATATTCCTTCAACAAATCAGGGTTTTTCTGGAAGATCGTGATGTTGTGGATCAGCAAATCGCCAAAGTCGCACGCATTCAGCACTTTCAGCCGCGCCTGATAAATCTGGTAACAGGTGATGCCCTTGCCGTCAGCGAACTGGTGAGCCTCTTCCGGCGGCACCTTGTCCGGCGTCAGCGCCCGGTTCTTCCAGCTATCAATCAGGCTGGCGAGATAGCGCGGCGCCCAGCGTTTCGGATCAATGTTCTCGGCCTGAATGATCTGTTTGCACAGGCGCACCTGATCATCGGTGTCGATGATGGTGAAAGTCGATTTAAGCCCTGCCAGTTCGGCATGTTTGCGAAGAATCTGCGCGCTGATCGAGTGGAACGTGCCAAGCCAGCGCAGGCCCTCGCCCGCCTCGCCCAGCATGTTCAGCGCCCGCTCGCGCATTTCCCGGGCGGCCTTGTTGGTGAAGGTCACGGTCAGCGTCTGCGACGGCCAGGCCAGCCGCGTGCCGATGATGTGCGCCAGACGCGTCGTCAGCACGCGCGTCTTGCCCGTGCCGGCACCGGCAAGCACCAGAAGCGGTCCTTCGGTCGTCAGCACGGCCTCGCGCTGCTCCGGGTTCAGGCCGTCCAGATACTCCGCCTCGCTCTTGGCAGCGGGCGGTTTGGCGGCGGCCATTTGGGAAATGGACAGGCGATTCGGATTGGAACTCATGGCGAACATATAGCACCGAATGCCCCGTTGGGCAGGGTTTGCGGCACAGACGGGTGTTGTGCATGTGCCAGCACCCTGTCATGCTCTTGGAAGTAGAACTTGGAGACCCCAAGATGAAGAAGGCCAGCTTTCTCATAGCCGCTGCCATCGCGTCTTCCCTATTGCCCGCGCAGGCTGATGCGCCGTCCCATCCAACCGCATGCAACGCCGTGGTGGGTGAAGGCGCGGCCAGGGTAGTCGAATGGCTTGAAGATCGCGTGACCGCCCTGCAGCAACTGGAAAATCCTACCGAACAGGATGCCGTATTGCTGAAAGAGTTTGAGACTAATCTGCGGGACTTGAAAGGCGAGCAATTGTCCGGGGAGAACAATGACGAGGCCCGATGCACGCCAACCAAACCCTTCGACAATAGCGACAAGATCAGCTGATCCCCTCTCCTGACCATTGTGAACCAAAGGGTGTTGACTCACACCTTTATATGTAATTCAGTAATTACATGATTACTGATCAGGACATGTCTGCTGTTTTCCACGCACTCGCCCATGAGAGCCGGCGGCAAATCCTCGACATATTGAAAGCCAATCCCGGCTGTCCGGTGGGAGAACTGGCAAAGCATTTCGATGTCAGCCGCATTGCGGTGATGAACCATCTGGCCGTGCTTGAGAAGGCGGGCCTCGTGGTCAGTGAGAAGGACGGCCGCAGCCGTCGGCTCTATATCAACGCGGCGCCCATCCAGATGATCCAGGATCGTTGGATGAGTGCCTATTCCAGTCAGTTCGCGAGCCGTGTCACCGGCTTGAAATATGCCGCCGAGGCGGCCGCCCGGCAGAAGGAGGACCCTCAATGACTGCCACATCCGCCGACGCGGCCATGATTGCCGACCGCGCCATCTACGAAGTCTTTATCGAAGCGCCCATTCACACTGTCTGGGATACGCTGGTCAAAACCGACGAAGCCCTGCCCTTCTTTTTCGGGGCCGTGTGCGACACGGTCGACGGTCTGAAACCCGGCAAGCCGATGCGCATGATCACGCCCAATCGGAAGTTTGCCTCCGTCGTAGGCGAAGTGCTGGAATTCTCCCCACCTCACCGCTATGCGCACACGCTGAAGTTCACCCAATACGAAGATGCCCCCTGCACGGTCATCTACGAATTGGCCGAGATAGACGGCGGCACCCGGTTCCGCCTGATCACGGAAAACGTGCCCGCCGGTACGAAGACAGAAAAGTCCATGGTGCCTGGAGGCAAGTTCATCACCGAGAATCTCAAGGCGCTGGTCGAGACCGGCAAGCCCAGATTTTCCGGTCGCATGGTGATGATGCTGGGGCCTGTCATGGCCCTGTTCACGCCGGCGCAGTGTCGTCTCGACCACTGGCCCCTTGTCGAGCCGACCCTGGAAATGCCCACCCCGGAAAAGGAGACGCCGCATGGCTAAATCGCCTGAACAGATGCTAGAAAGCATGAAACAGGGCCTGCTGGAAAAAACCGGCAAGCCGCTGGATCACTGGACAGACCTCGTCCGCAAGAGCGGGCTGGAAAAATTCGGCGACCAGATGAAACTGCTCAAGACCGAGCACGGCCTGACCCACGGCTATGCCAACCTCGCCTGCCAGGCGGCCAAGGGCCGACTGGATGCAAATGAGGGTGATATGTTGGCCAACCAGTACAGCGGCAAGGAAAGCCTGCGACCGATCTTTGACGCACTTGCGGCCCATGCTGGCGCTCTTGGCAAAGATGTCGAGATCGCGCCGAAAAAGACCTCGGTCGCGTTCCGTCGCTCCAAGAACTTTGCCGTGGTAACGCCGGCAACGAAGACACGCGTTGATCTGGGCCTTAACCTCAAGGGGACGCCGGGCACCAACCGTTTGCTGGAGGAAAAGCCCGGCGGCATGTGTACGCACAAAGTTCGGCTCACATCCGTCACAGACGTCGACGCCGAGCTAAAGGCCTGGTTGGCGGAGGCTTACACCAAGGCCTGATATGCAAACAAAAAAACCCTGCAGGGATGCGTCAGGTGTGCGGGACGCAGCCTTGCAGGGTCGAGCGAGATGCTGGTGTGAAGGCATCTCACTTTGGTACGGGCATCGCCCGCGTCAGAAGGGGGAAAAGGTCATCCGAACAAGACGGCTATCGCGCAGGTGGCGTCGAAGCGCGGACAAAGTGCGTGTGATGTACGGGTCCCCCACACGCCTTCATCGTCCAATTGTATCGGGATGGCCTAAACTGTCCCCACCATCCAACTGGACCTTGGCGGAATAGCCACCTTCGGCCCAGCTGAATTAACCAAAACCATTCCTGACGATCGGATGCAAGTCCAAATCGACCTAAGATAGCGTTGCCAAACTCGCTGCATCATAATCGTTCAACTCATCAAGGCGACCTTCATGCACCTTGCGGGCCCATGCCGGATCCTGAAGCAGCGCGCGCCCAACCGCAACAAGGTCAAACTCACCGCGCGACAAGCGCTCTTCGAGGTCATCGAGCGACCGTGTCCCCGAACCCTCACCCTGGAAAGCCTTGATGAAATCGCCTGACAGGCCAACCGACCCGACGGTAATGGTGGGCAGGCCAGTCAGCTTCTTGGCCCAACCTGCACCGTTCAGACCGTTCTCGCCATCGACCTCAGGGAATTCGGGTTCCCAGTAGCGGCGCTGGGACGCGTGCAATACGTCCACGCCGCCATCGACGAACACTTTCAGGAAAGCTTCGAGGTCTTCCGGCGTCGTAGCCAGGCGCGCATCATATTGCTGTTGTTTCCACTGCGAGTAGCGCAGGATGATCGGGAAATCCGGAGAGACACGCTTGCGAATTTCCTTCAGGATATCAGAGGCAAAGCTGGCGCGATCGACCAGCGATGTGCCGCCAAACTTGTCATCGCGCTTGTTCATGACATTCCAGAAGAACTGGTCGATCAGGTAGCCATGCGCGCCATGCACTTCGACACAGTCAAAACCGAGCTTTTCCGCTTCAGCGGCGGCGTCAGCATATGCGAGCACCATGTCGTCGACTTCAGCGGATGTCGGTGCCTCAATCACAGCTTTACCGGTATGCGTCATGCCCGAAGGGCTGTCGGTCGGCGCGTCCGGATTCGGACCACTGCCTTCCTTGCGCACCATGCCCATATGCCAGATCTGGGGCGCGATCTTGCCACCCTTGGCGTGGACCTTCTCAACCACATTTTTCCAACCAGCCAGGGAGTCCGGCTCATGGAAGTTCGGAACGTTCGGGTCGTTCGATGCCCCACCACGGCGGATTGTGGTGCCTTCGGTCAGGATCAGGCCAACCTCGTTTTCGGCGCGACGCGCATAATAGTCTGCAACATCATTGCCCGGCACGCCGTTCGGCGACTTCGACCGCGTCATCGGGGCCATCACGATGCGGTTAGGCAAGTCGAGGGACTTCATCTTGAAGGGGGTGAACAGTGAACTTGTCATTTAGGGCTCCATCAATGTTGCGAGACAGGTGGCGGCACCCTCCCCCAAGGTCAAGATTTTCCCCTACGCAAAGACAGCCATTGCATGGTTCAGTGTCTGTTCAGTATCTCTCAACGCTACTGACTTGAAACTGTTGAAGGCTCTCCACATGAGACACGCCCTGTTATTCTTCCTGCCCGCTTTGGCCGCTGCCTGTGCCACGCCCGGATATGACTATGAGGCGCGCATGGCGCCTGGCTTTCCTCAGGCCGCAGAATATCGCGATGTCGCCGTGGGCCAGTTCCGCGGGCCAGCCGGGAATGTCGCAGAAGCCGAGTTCGCCGACATGATCGAACAGGTTACGCTGGATGGATCCTACTGGTTCACCTTGCCGTCCGGCGATCCGGACGGAATTTATGAGGGCCGGGTCGACATAGAGTCCTGGGATGCCGAAACGCGCTTTGAACGCGAGAAGCGATGCGTTGAATATGACGGCCTGTTCGATTGCGAACACCGCGCCATCGTCGAAACGGAATGTCGCGAAGAAACCGTCGAAGTCGTTGTCACCGCCAATCTGGTGGACTATCGCACCAACCGGCTGGTCTTCAGCCAGCAACAGCTGGGCGGGGCAAATCGGGAAACATGCGTCGACGTGGCCGAATATGAAGATCGCGGCCATGACCTCGGCGTTTGGCGCGACCCTCACCAGTCCAGCTACGATCCCTACAATGCCCCGATTGGCATGGTGCGGGATGCGACCGTGGAAGCCGTTCGCCGGTTCCGCAATGATATCGCGCCTTACTACCAGACCATGCGCGCCGAAATCATGACGGACGGCCTGACCCCAGAAGCCCAGAACGACCCTCGCTTCGCCGCAGCCGTGAAGGCCACCAAGAATGGCAATTTCATGGGGGCCTGCGCACAGTGGGACGAATTGGGACGCGAATGGACCCACGCCCCTGCCATTCTTCATAATCTGGGTGCATGTGCAGAGGCGCGCGGCGATATGGCCACAGCCCAGTTGCGTTATGCCCGCGCCGCCGAATTGGCCCAGTCAATCCCCCTGCTCGAAGACAAACAGGCCAAGCCGATCTTCAGCGCACTGGAGCGCGTTTCAGGCCGCCGCATGGATGACGCCCTGATCAATTCGATCCTGTATCCGGAAGAACCGGCTAGCTGAACGGATGACTAAAAACCAAGCAGCGTGCGGATCGGAATACCGGCTTCAGCCGCGTCAGCCACGATGCCCCAAGTGATCCCGGCCGCAAATGCGATACCGGCCACCACGAATTTTCCCAGAATGCGACCCATTGGCGTGTCCTCCCGCTTTGAAACAAAGTCAGAAGGGACACTGCAAGTCAGAGGCCGGTTGGTAAGACCTGATTAACCATGGCCTTCGGGATCATCGTCCCGGCGATGGGCTTCGGTCTCCCGGCGCGCTTTGTCCGCGCGCGCTTGCTCCAGGGATCGATCGGACTTGGTGCGTCCGAATTTCGCGCGGTTTTCCTTGGCCAACTTGCCTTTCTCGACCTTGGCTTTCGCTTTTCGAAACTTGTTGAGATTGATCGGTTCGGCCATCAGTCCTCCCTCCCGAAATGCGCCAGCCGCGCCTCCAGGCCTTCTTTCACGCCGGGCCATTCGCGGGCGAGGATCGAGAACACCACAGTGGTGCGGACAAAACCATCCGGCAGGACGCGATTATCGCGCAGGACGCCTTCCTGCACGCCGCCCAGCTTGGTCACCGCTGCACGAGACCGGGCATTGCGTTCATCCACATTGAAACAGACGCGGATTGCTCCCTGACCAAAGGCATGGCCGAGCAGCAAATGCTTGCAAGCGGGATTTGTCGCGCCACCCTGAAATTCAGGCGCATAAATCGTCATACCGATCTCGACATTCTTCGACACTGCATCCGGGTTGAGATAGGCGCTCATCCCAGCGAAGCGACCCTCCGGCGTCAGAACGGCAAACGGCACCAGTGTGCCAGCCTCCGCACGTTTCCGGATCGCTTTTACCCAAACCGAAATCCAGTCGCCCGGCGGATTGAAATACGGCCACGTCGCCAGCCGCTGGCCGGACCGCTCAGCCATGTCCCGTAACGCTTCGGCATGCGCGTCAATGTCAAACGGCACGAGCCGTACGAAACGGTTCTCCAGCGTGACGGGCGCAATCTGCAAACCGGCAAATCCCTTAATCGCCGGAATGCGTCTCGCGCCACTGTTCCATGGCCAGCGAGATGGCGAAGGTTTCGCGATATTTCGGGCTGGAGGCCGGGCGCGGGGCTTTGGCGGCCGTCATCGCCATGATCTCGGCCAGCTTGTTGTGGGCCGCGCCGGACTGGCCTGCGCCGATATAGGCGTGCAGCTCGACCAGCGCCGAAGATAGCGGATCATGCGCTCGGATCACGAAGTACGGCTCGTCCTCGGCCAGCTTGTCCAGGATATCGAACTGGGACGGGTTGGATTTGGATCCGACGGGAGCGTTTGCCATGGAGACGGCCTTTCTTGGCGGGAAGTGATTCTGTGTCGCGCAGTCTAGTCTTCACCGCGCCAATCGCCAGCCCTCACTGCACCGCCGCCTGCCGGCGATACGCGCTCGGCGTCAGACCTGTCATCGCCTTGAATGACCTGTTGAATGGGCCGAGCGAGCCAAATCCGCAATCCATCGCGATGGACAGGATAGGCTGACCCTCAAGATCAGGACGGGCAAGCCTGCGCTTCGCCTCGGCTATGCGGTAGGAATTGATCATCTGGTTGAAATTGGCGAAGCCAAGGTCGGATACGATGCATTGGCTGATCTTGTATTCCGGTTCGCGCAAACGTTCGGCTACATCGGCGACTTTTATCTGGGGTTCCAGAAACACGTGATCAGTCTCGATCAGACGCTCTAGTCGCAAGGCAAGCGCCGGATGTCCTGCCGCTGACTTTGGCCGCTTGGTCTGCGCAAGAGGATTTTGCCTTCGATAGAGCACTGCCGCGCTTGCACCGACCAATGCGAGCGTGGCGGCGACAATCCTGAACTCTTCCTGCCAAACATCGAGTCCGCGCTGGTCGTTCATGAGGGAAACAAAGACGATCGCGGCATAGCCACCCGCAAAGCATAAGCGGAACCGTCGCTCCGCAGATGAGGCCTTCAAGCCATCAATGGCCTCCACGAAAGTCATGAGCAGCATGGCTGACCCAATCAGCCCCTTCATGCTGGCCACCATTCCGACCAGTCTGCCCGCATGCCCTTCCGGGACCACATAACTGATCAGGCAGGTCAAATAGAGCGTCACGACCACGACGAGCGGCCAGGCTTTTCGCTCGGTTTCCTGCCGGAACAATTCGCGCGACAAAAGCCAGGCCATACCGCAAGGCACGAAACCGATGAGCACCAGCACAACACCGAGCTGGGGGACAATGCCGCCGACGAAATACTCGGCAATGAAAGCACATACCGAAAGCGCAAACGCCGCCCAATACAGTGTAAGCGGAGCAACTGGACCAAATGGCAGGCCGTGCCTGAACATACCATCGTTCTCAATGCGTATTTGGGCGATCTTCATAAGCATCTCTTCCAGTTGGCCAGCAACGGGGACAAGCTTAGAAGCTTACCGGAGCAATATCGACGGTTTTCTGCGGAAATCCTCGCCGATTTCCAAATCGGCAAGACGATGTCGGCGGTCCTGACCACAGCTTCCCTGTTTGAAACATGGAAGGATTGCGCGTGGCACCCACTTCACAAAATCTTGGAAAATGGAACAAGCTCCTGAGCCGCACAGGCATAGCGTGGTTTTGCATTGCTGCGGTCGGCCAACTGGCCTTCATCGCCTTTATCATTGCTCATTATGGCACCCGCACAGCCACGGGAAACTTTGCAGGGTGGAACGACAAGCAACTCATCAAAGGCCATGTTCCGGGAGACGATGCGGGCAATCTGATGTTTGCAAGTCACGTCTTGCTGGCGGCCGCAATGACGCTGACGGGCCTCATACAGCTCATTCCGGCTCTGCGGCGGCGGTTCCCAACCCTGCACAGATGGTCTGGCCGCATCTTTTTGGTGCTGGCTTGCACCCTTGCACTGGGGGGGCTCTGGCTGACGTGGGGGCGCGACACATACCT
Source organism: Hyphomonas sp. UBA4494 (assembly GCF_002388935.1). Lineage (NCBI taxonomy): Bacteria > Pseudomonadati > Pseudomonadota > Alphaproteobacteria > Hyphomonadales > Hyphomonadaceae > Hyphomonas > Hyphomonas sp. UBA4494. The sequence goes on along the minus strand of NZ_DGNK01000017.1, from coordinate 39,824 downwards.
GTCTCTGGTGGGAGCCGCCAGCGTGTCACTGAACGCCGTGCTGATTCTGGTCTGCGCCGTCTACACAATCCGCTTGGCGTTGGCGCGCCGACTCGCCGACCATCAACGCTGGGCCATGCGCCTGTTCATGGTTGCCAATGGCGTCTGGTTCGTTCGGGTCGGCCTGATGGGCTGGATAATGATCAACCAGTCCCCTCGCTGGATGAACAGCACGATGAGCGGACCTGCCGACATCATCATCACCTATGGCAGCTACCTGATTCCGCTGGCCGTGCTTGAACTCTATTGTGCCGCCCGCCGCAGTCGCTCCGCCCCCGCAAAGGCGGCAGCCAGTCTGCTTGTCGCAGCGGCCACCGTCTTTACCGCGATCGGCATTTTCGGAGCGTCGACGTTTCTCTGGTTCCCGCAGCTCTAGCTGGACGAGACAATGCCGCCATCGCACGGGACGGTGTGCCCGGTGATATAATTGGAGGCCTTGGATGACAGGAACATGGCGAGGCCGGCAATGTCGGAGGGCTGGCCCACCCGGCCAGACGGATTCTGGTCGCCAATCTTCTGCCAGTCGACGCCTTCGGTTTCGCCTTTGAAGCCGACGCCGGTGGATAGCATATAGGTCGGGAATGGGCCCGGCGCGATGCCGTTGCAGAGAATATGCTCACCGGCCAGATGCGCGCCCATGAAGCGCGTCAGATGGATGACGGCCGCTTTGGACGTGCCATAGGCAAAGCCGCTCATCGGTGAGGTGTGCATGCCGTCAATCGAGGCGATATTGATCACGCGGGCCGGAGAGTCCGCGCTCGCCGCCTTGCGCAGCAGCGGCATCAGCTTCTGGGTCAGGAAGAAGAGCCCCTTCACATTGACGTCCATCACCTTGTCCCAGCCATGCTCCGGGAAGTCTTCCAGCTTGGCGCCCCATGCCACACCGGCATTGTTGACCAGAACGTCGACCTTTTCTTCCCGCTCGGCGAGCGTGTTGGCGAGGTGTTCGATGCCGACCATCTGGCCCACATCGGAAGGAATGGCATAGATCTCGCCACCATATTTTGCTTTCAGGCGCTCAACCGTTTCCTCACAGGCATCCGCCTTGCGCGAGGAAATGATCACCTTCGCACCATTGGCCAGAAAGCCTGCCGCGATCATTTCGCCAATGCCGCGCGAGCCGCCCGTAATCACGACGGTCTTGCCGGCCACCGAAAACAAATTGCTGAAATCCATATCCATGCGCCTGTTCCTCCAAGTTTCTGATTGGCGTTCCTAGTGGCGGAACTGCCGATCCGAGGCAAGGAGATTACGTCGCAGGCGCGCGTCAGTGCGCTCCGCTGAAGGCACCCGTCTTGACCGAATAATCCACTGCAATGGCGTATTCGGGATCATCATCGGAATCGACCATTAGCTGCCCGGCCTTGCTGAGCAACTTGTGGCAATCACGTGAAAGATGGCGCAGCTGCAGGGTCTTTCCGAGGGCCTCATAGCGACGCGCAAGGTCTTCGATCGCTTGCAATGCGGACTGGTCCACAACACGCGAGCGCAGGAAATCCACGATCACCACATCTGGGTCGGTTTCGGGATGGAACAGTTCGGCAAAACCATCGGTCGATCCGAAGAAAAGCGGGCCTTCGATCTCGTAGACATGCGCGCCCGGTGTGCGCACGCTGTCGCGTTCAATGACATGGATGCGGCGGGCATTGTTCCACGCATAGGCTAGCGCCGAGACGATCACCCCAACGACCACAGCTGTGGCAAGATCGTAGAAGACGGTGACGATTGTCACCAGCACGATCACGGCAGCATCCAGCAGCGGGATCCGTGTCATGATACGCAGGCTGTTCCACGCGAACGTGCCAATCACGACCATGAACATGACGCCGACCAGCGCGGCCAGTGGGATCTGTTCGATAAGGCCAGAGCCCACCAGAATGAAGGCCAGCAGGAACAGCGCCGCCGCGATGCCTGCGAGGCGCGTACGTCCGCCGGATTTCACATTGATCATCGACTGGCCGATCATGGCGCAGCCGCCCATGCCGCCAAAGAAGCCTGTGATCAGGTTTGCGGTGCCCTGCGCCACGCACTCCTGGCTCGCTCCGCCTCGCTTGCCGGTGATCTCCCCGACAAGATTGAGCGTCAGTAGGCTCTCGATGAGGCCGATAGCTGCGAGAATGACCGCGTAAGGCAGGATGATCTTGAACGTCTCAAATGTCAGCGGCACGCTCGGCACGTGGAAGCTCGGCAGCCCGCCCTGAATTGAGGCGAGGTCGCCCACGCGCGGGACATCAAGGCCGAAGCCGATGACCACGGCGGCGACAATGCCGATCCCGGCCAGTGGCGCAGGAATGATTTTGGTGAATTTCGGCAACAGCCAGATGATCGCCATGGTCAGGCCAACCAGCGCCAGCATGACCGCGAGCGGCCAGCCGCTCATCCATTCCCCGCCCGACATGCCGTGCGCCGACACTTCAGCCGTGCCCGGCACCTGGAACTGGGTCAGCTGCGCCATGAAGATCACGATGGCGAGGCCGTTCACGAAGCCGAGCATCACCGGATGCGGTACGAGGCGGATGAATTTTCCGAATCTGAAAATACCCGCTGCGAGCTGGAGGATACCCATCAGCACAACAGTCGCGAACAGGTACTCAACGCCATGCTGCGCGACGAGCGAAACCATAACAACCGCCAGCGCGCCGGTCGCGCCGGATATCATGCCGGGACGCCCGCCAATCACCGCTGTCACGAGGCCCACGATGAAGGCCGCATACAGTCCGACCAGCGGGTGCACGCCCGCCACGAAAGCGAAAGCCACGGCCTCCGGCACGAGCGCCAAGGCGACTGTCAGGCCGGACAGCAATTCGATCTTGATCCGGTTCGGCGTGAACTGCGTGAAGCTGGCCTGCGACAGGCCCTGGGCGCCAAGGCGATCTGCGAAGGCTGCAAAAGTCGATTTTACCACGGGATGACACTCTTCGATCTGAGGGCAGGAAGATGTTTGCCGCCGTATGGCGATCTTCCCCCTGCGGCGCAACCGCAGGCGTGAAGAAACTGGCCGGGAGACTTTAGTCTGCCGATTTCCTGTACAATGAAACGTGCATCCTGCATTCGGGGGTGAAAGGCTCTCGCTTCCATCCGCCCCAGCGGTGTTCCAGCATCAGGCCGCCCAACTCTGCCATCAGGTCCATTTCCTGCGGCCAGGCATAACGCATGACCAGCGGCACAAGTTTTGTACCGCCCTCGGTGATACGCACGCGCTGGTATTGGATCACTTGCCGGGTTGGATCATGGATCTTCGCTTCAAACCAAAGGGACTTGAAGCCAATCTGCGTCGTGCGCATGCTCTGATTGTCGTGATACCCGGAAAAATCCGGCACAAAGGTTTCCACCAGAAACCCACCGCCGGGTACCAGCCTGTCAGCAACATGGCGGAAACAGCGCACCTGAGCGTCCTGACTTGTCAGGTTGAACAGCGTGTTGAAGACGAGGAAAGCAAACTCGAAATCGCCGTCTATGGCACAGTCGGCCATATCGCCGATGACGACCGGAATGTCTGCCCCGCCCGGCTTTTCGCGCAGTTTCTCCACCATGGCGGCAGAGCCTTCGATGCCGGATATGGCAAAGCCGTGCTTTGCCAGTGGCAGGGCCATGCGGCCTGTGCCGATTGCCAACTCAAGAATGCGGCCCTTGCCAGCCAGCTCCGCAATCAGGGCGACAGACTCCTCCGTCGTCCCCGGATCATGGAGGGCGTCATAATCATCCGCATTGAGCGCGCCAAACGTCTCGGGATCAAAATCCAGCATGCCCGCTCATAGCATATCAGCCAGGCGAGATCATCTTGGACGGATCGACGATATTGTCGAAATCTTCGCCGGGAATGCCGTCCTTGATCGCTTCCTCGCGAAGCGTCGTCCCGTTCTTGTGGGCCGTCTTGGCGATCTTGGCAGCGCGGTCGTAGCCATACTTTTCCTTCAGCGGCGTCACCAACATGAGAGAATTCTCGAGGCCGCGCTGGATATTCTCGAGCCGTGGCTCGATTCCCACAACGCAATTCTCCGTGAAGCTCACCGCCGCATCGGCCAGAAGGCGTACCGACTGGAGGAAGTTGTAGGCCATCATCGGGTTGAACACGTTCAGCTCGAAATGGCCCTGACTGTCGGCAAAGCCGATGGCGGCATTGTTGCCATGAATGTGCGCGCAAACCTGGGTCAGCGCTTCGCACTGGGTCGGGTTGACCTTGCCCGGCATGATCGAACTGCCCGGCTCGTTTTCCGGCAAGGCCAATTCGCCAAGGCCGGAACGCGGGCCGGACCCAAGGAAACGGATATCATTGGCGATCTTGAAGCAGGACATGGCCACGGTGGTGATCGCCCCATGCGTGAACACCATCGCGTCATGCGCGGCCAGCGCTTCGAACTTGTTCGGTGCGGTCGTGAATTTCAGGCCGGTAATGCCAGCGATCTTCTCGGCGACCTTTTCTGCAAATCCGACCGGCGAGGCGAGGCCCGTGCCGACGGCCGTGCCGCCTTGCGCGAGTTCCATCAGCTTTGGCAGCGTCAGTTCGATGCGCTCGATGCCATTGGCCAGCTGCTGCGCGTAACCGGAAAATTCCTGGCCGAGCGTGACGGGCGTTGCGTCTTGCGTGTGCGTGCGGCCGATCTTGATAATGTCGGCCCATTCCTTGGATTTGGAATCGAGCGCATTGTGCAGAACCTGAAGCGCTGGCACCAGGCGATGAACGACTTCCTCAACGCACGCGATGTGCATCGCCGTCGGGAACGTGTCGTTCGACGACTGGGACATGTTCACATGGTCGTTCGGGTGAACCGGCTTCTTTGAGCCCTTTTCGCCCCCCAGAATCTCGATGGCGCGGTTCGAGATCACTTCGTTCGAATTCATGTTGGACTGCGTGCCCGACCCGGTCTGCCAGACGACCAGCGGGAAATGATCGTTCAGCTTGCCTTCAATGACTTCTTCGGCGGCCTGCACGATCACTTTGCCCAGTTCGGGATCCATCTTGCCGAGGTCCATATTGGCTTCAGCGGCGGCCTTCTTGACGATGCCAAGGGCACGGATGATCGGCTCTGGCTGTTTTTCCCAGCCAATCTTGAAGTTTCCGAGGCTGCGCTGAGCCTGCGCGCCCCAATAGGCGTCGTCAGAGACCTCAATAGGGCCCATCGTGTCGGTTTCGGTGCGCGTCGTCATGATCTCGTATCCTCTTGCGTGGAGAGCTTTCGCGCCGGGTTTAGCCAAGTGGGCGCACAAGACAAGGTGCATCCCGGTCGCGGGCCGGATCGGTCGCAGTCCTTTGTGCCGATTCGCGGCTTGCCTGTGACGGCCCTGCCCGCCTAGATTATTGTTCAACCGGGTCGGTCAGAGCCCATAAACAAGAGACGGGTTCCCCATTGAACGCATTCGCCCACGCCCTGACGCAACCGGCCACACTCTTTCTGGTCGTGATTGCGTTTTTCCTCGGTTTTCTCGTGCGCGGCATCGGGCTTAATTCCTTGTCGCCACCCCTCATGACCGAGGCCCAGATCGAGGAAGCCCTTTCGAAAGTCACTAAGGCCAAGTGGGCCGAGATCGACCGGGCAACCGACGACCGCAAGAAAATCCTTGCCATCAAACTGCTGCGCGAACAAACGGGTCTCGGCCTGAAGGCCTCGAAGGAAGCGGTCGAGGCGCGCATGCAGTCACGTCATCGGATGCGGGGATGAGCCTTGCCGAATGGGTTTCCGCCGGAAAGGTGCGCGCGCGCATCACGGATGAGGGCGCGCTCGAAGTGCGATGTCACGGCCTGACGACGCAGGCGAAATATTACAAGACCCTGCTCAAGGAATTCTTTCGCAAGGAGTTCCCGCCCCTGCGGCCCGGCTATGGGGATTATTCCGTCCACATCATGATGGAATACACAGGCGATGCGCCCTGGATGGACCTCGACAATCTCGCCAAGGCCCTGCTCGACAGTCTGACAGGGAACGTCTTCGAGGATGACCACCAGGTCGCCCGCCTGCTGGTCGAGCGGCGTGTGGGCGAACGCGAAGGCATCTGGCTGAAAGCCGAGGCGATGGACTGAGCCGTCAGAACGGGTTCAGCGTATAGCCATCCTGTTGCAATTTCGCGTGCGCGGTCATCGCCGAAAGTGCGATTTCGATACCCGGCAGCAAATCTGATTTCTCGATGTCACGATAGGCCGCAGTCTGGCCACACAGAATAATACGGACACGGTGCTTTGCGAGCGCGGCCACCAAGGGCGCATTCGCGTTACCTGCTCCTGCCACAAGGTCCGCCGAGGCTCCGCCATGCACAACCACCGCCAGCTTGATGTTGGCGGCAGGGATACCGACCGCCTCGTGCATGTTCAGGAAACGCGCTGCGCTTTCCAATGTCCGGTTCACCTTGCCCGGCTCAGCAGGCGCCGCCGTGTCGAAAGCGATCTTGAAGACGGCGTCCTTGGACAGCCGCTCGGCATCCGGCACACTCGCCACTTTTCCGAAAGCAGGGATCGCCATACCGGGTTTGAAATCATCAGGACCCGCCAGCGCAGGCGCAACCAGCAGCAAAGCCGCGGTGGCGGAAAGGATTGATCGTATCATGGACATCTCCTCTGAGTGCCGCTGACCCTAGGCGGTGGCGCCAGCGACGTCGAGCCGCATTTGATGTACGGGCTTTTGCGTAGTCACCGGGCCGTCCACCATTGCTAGGACCATCGCCATGAAACAGGCATGGATTCCTTTCGCGTCGCGCCCCGTCCCGCGCTATACAAGCTATCCCACGGCGGCGGATTTCACGCCGCAGGTGGCGGAGACGGAGGCCAGAGTCTGGGCCAGCCAGACTGCGCCGGATAAACCGATCTCGGTCTATATTCACGTGCCGTTCTGCGAGAAGCTTTGCTTCTATTGCGGATGCGCGACCAGCGTGCCGAATGGTTATACGCGCATCGCCGCCTACCTAGAGACATTACATCGCGAAATCGACCTCTGGGCCAGGGCGCTGGGGGCCCATGACGGGATGGCGCACCTGCATTTCGGCGGCGGGTCTCCCAATGCGCTCTCAGCCGACGACTTCAAGGACCTTGTCGCGCATGCAAGCCGCGCCTTTGGCCTGCGTCCCGGCGCCGAGATCGCGGTCGAGATAGACCCGCGTGGCCTGACCCCGGATTTCATTCACGCCATGGCGGCCTCCGGCGTCAATCGCGTCAGCTTCGGCGTCCAGACGCTCTCCGCCACCGTGCAGCAAGCCGTGGGCCGCATTCAGCCGATAGTCCTCCTCAGCGAGGGCATCGCCCGACTGCATGGAGCAGGCATCGGCGCGATCAATATGGACCTCATGTATGGCTTACCCCACCAAACGGTCACAGATGTCGAGGAAGCCGCGCATTTCGCCACCGAGATGGGCGCCGCCCGCATCTCGCTGTTCGGCTACGCGCATGTGCCATGGTTCGCCAAACATCAGGCCGCAATTGATGAAGATGCCCTTCCCGGCCTTGAAGCCCGCTTTGAACAGGCCGAGGCAGGCGCGCGCACGCTGGAACTGGCAGGCTACCAGGCCATTGGCCTTGATCATTTCGCTCGCGCCAACGACTCGCTCACTCAAGCCGCCCGCACGGGCGCGCTTCACCGCAATTTCCAGGGTTATACGGACGATCCATGCGACACGCTGGTCGGCATAGGCAGCACGGCAATCTCCCAGTTTTCGGGCGGTTACATCCAGAACTTCAAGGAGCGGACAGCATGGCGCGCAGCGATTGAAGCGGGTCGCCTACCGGTCGAGCGTGGTGTCGCGCTGACTGAGGATGACTGCCTGCGCGCCCGCGCCATCGAGACGCTGATGTGCCAGATGGAAGTGGACGTGGACGGGCTCTGCCGCGAAATGGGCGCTGCCCCCGACAGCCTCGCCGACGCGCTTGAAACCGCCCGCTTTCTCCAGTCCGCAGGCCTGTGCCGGATCGCCGGCAGCACTATCCAAGTACCACCAGACGCACGCCTTTTCCTGCGCACGGTCGCCCAATGTCTTGATGGTCGCTACAAGCCCGCGCCGCGGCGCCATGCCAAGGCAGTCTAGTCCATCGCGTCTGGGCACGCGGCATCCCTTGCAGATACTCGATCTGGTGTTACACGCAGGCTCTACAATCCGGAGCGTGAAATCCCATGGCTGAATTCCTGGTCCTGCATCAGAAGAACAATAACAAGGTGCGCGTCGTGAATATCGAGCATGTACGCATGCTGCGGCCCCATGACGAAGCTGGCACGTGGCTGGAATTTGGTGGCGACAGCGAAATATCCAGCCTCCTGGTTCGGGAAGATCTGGATGACCTGATCACTTTTCTGGAAGCTGAACAGGTTTAGCCAGAGACGCTCTACGTCGCCTAAGCGCCCAGCGCCCGCGCATGATGGGCAATATGCTCGTCCATATAGGTCGCGATGAAATAGTAATCGTGGCCGTAGCCATCTCGCATATTGTAATCCAGCCGCTGGCCATGCTTTGCGCAGGCGTCGGTGAAGATTTCCGGCTTCAGTTCGCGCTCCAGAAATGTGTCGGCCGTGCCGGTATCCACGAGGATCGTCGCCTTGGTCTGGCGCTCCTTGACCAGTTCGGTCGCATCATACTGCTCCCATGCCACGGAAGGTTCGCCGAGATAGGCGGTGAAGGCCTTCTGGCCCCACGGAACCTGCGCCGGGCTTGTGATCGGGCTGAACGCCGAACAGGATTTGTATATTTTCGGATGTTTCAGGTGCAGCGTGATCGCGCCATGACCGCCCATAGAGTGGCCGAAGATCCCCTGCCGGCTCATATCCGCATAAGGGAAATTCTCCGCGATCACCTTCGGCAGTTCCTCGGTGATGTACTCGTCCATCTTGTAGTGCTTCGCCCACGGCTCCTGCGTCGCCGTCAGGTAAAGTCCTGCGCCCTGCCCCAGATCATAGGCCTCATCATCCGGCACATGCTCGCCGCGCGGGCTGGTGTCCGGCGCGATGATCATGATGCCATGCTTCGAGGCCGCACGCTGCAACCCGGACTTCTCCATCACATTGGCCCAGGTACAGGTCAGGCCCGACAAATACCACAGCACGGGCACCTTCTCGGGGTTCGCCTGCGAGGGGGTGTAGACCGCAAACCGCATCGTGCAGTTCTGCAAGGCGCTTTCATGATCATGGACAGACAGCGTGCCGCCAAAGGATTGCCACGAAGAAACTTCAATTGGTTGCACGCCATGATCCTTTTCGGTTTTGCTTTGGTGGCCGCCGCCCCTCGAGGTTCAGCACCCTTTTGGGCCTCGAATACGCCACTCCACGCATGTTGGCGATAGTGGCGCAAAGACCCCGCCAAGTAAAACGAAGACAATCGGAAAAAAACAGGCTCAACTCGCTGAAACCGCGAAACTTGGGATTCCCTTCGACTTCGCCTCTGGTACAAGGAAACCATCATCACAGGTCGCACCGGTCTTGATTCCGAAAACACCGGGGATACGGCCGCACAAGACATGCACGCTTAAGGGGACAAGTATGATCCGGATTTTGCTGACTCTTTTGGGGGTTGTGACGGCGTTTGCCGCGAGTGCACAGGCACAGACCGTTCAGCGGGACTGGACGCCCTATGAGCAGAACAAGCAATGCATGATTTCCGAGAATTTTTACAATACAACTTATCGAAGTGATGGGACGAAATACTGGTTCATCCCGGATAATTCGATGGCGACGATAATCCTGAAGTGGCATGTCACCGGCGACCAGTTCCTTAACGAAATGGAATACGTGTCCCGCAAGAGTTTTGCGGCGTGCTTCAATGGTGAGCGCGAATGTGGACTGCCGCTGAATTATAATATCGCGAATGAGCTCAGCCAGTTCGACGTGCCGGAAAATGGCGTCTCCACGGCCTATTTCAAGAACCCGCCGCCGGCGAGCGCCGTGCGCAACGCGATGGCGGTCGTCGGCGATTGTTTCGGTTCCGCCGGCGAGGGCATCTATCTCGATGAGGTCGAGCTGACCGAAACGGACCTGCCGATCGATATCTGTTTTCGCGCCGGACAGACGATGTTTTACCGCGGAGAAAATTACCGCAGCGAGGCGCCGCCGATGACCGACGCCCAGATCGCCAGATACAGGGAATGGGGCATGCTCGCCTACTACCTGATCAATCAGGTGCGCAACAAGCCTGATGAAGGGGCGACGCGATGCGGCGTTGCACCCATCGAGCTGATACCCACCTTCATGCAGTATTATGACGACAACAATTATGCCGCCCTTGAAGATCCCGTGCAGATCGCGGCACGGGAAGCAGAGGCTGCTGCAGCGGCGCAGGCTGCCGCCGAGAAGCAGGCCCGCGAGGACGAATATCTGCGAAAGTCCAAGCGCAAGCGCCTTCTGGCCCGCAACGATTATCAGCGTTTCGGCACGCTCGATGGTTGCCAGATCGCCTATTCCTACGTCTTTGGCGGTATCAATCGGGACAAGATGAGTTTCATCGTCGATCCGGTGCCGGACAGCGGCATCAGCTGGGCCCTGCAATTCGAGAAGACACAAGCCGCCGGACAGGCATGCCCGGCCATGCCGCAGGAGCTGGGCGACTGGGTCGCGAAGCAGGACCCGAAACTGTTCGAGGCCTATGGGGCCGAGGAGGAATTCCGGAACAACAAGCCGAACATCTGGAACGAGACTGACTGGAAGGCCTTTGTTGAACGCTGGATGTGGCGCGACCAGACCTTCGCCGAAACCTATGTTCAGGGCGGCAATTGCCAGGCGGCGATCTGGTATTCGCGCAACATTGCCCATGACTGGAGCAAGTTCAGTCAGGCTGAAGAGGATTTCGTCGGTCTCGCCAGAGTCTTCGACCGTTGGGGCGCCCCTGACAAAGCCTTGTGCGCGGCGATCCCGCCGGATGTGCTGCCACTGGCCCGCAAGACCTGGGAACGTCACTACAATCAGGTGATGCGTGAGAAAGCCCGGCAACAGGCCGAGTGGGACGCCGCCAATCGCCGGGAAGCCGCGCGCCGTGCCGAAATCGACGCCGCCTATGACGAGCTGCTGAACTGGAAGCCGCCCTATCAGAAGCAGTCCGAATTGCGCTGCTACAATGTTGAAGAGACGAAATATGGCACGCGTCAAAGGTGCTTCAGCGACTAGGCGCGACCTTCCTTCAGCAGACTGCACAACATCGACTACACAGGAACGAAAACCGTATCATGCCAGGCTACACACTCTACGGCGCCGAAGTCAGCTATTTCACCGGCAAGGCGCGCGCCTATCTCGACTGGCGCGGCGTGGACTATGTCGAGGAGCTGGCGACGCAGCAGGTCTACCGTGACATCATCCTGCCCTCGGTTGGCTGGCCGGTCATTCCGGTGATGAAGACGCCAAGCGGCGAGATCGTGCAGGATACCGCCGACATCATCGCCCATGTCGAGGTGGCGGAAGGGCTCTCCCCTCCTGCAATTCCGGACACGCCGGTTCAGGCCTTCGTCGCGCAGCTGCTGCAGCTCTATGCAGATGAGTGGCTCGTCCTGCCGGCAATGCACTATCGCTGGAACTATAATGAAGACTGGGCCTATCAGGAGTTTGGCGCGATCTCTGCGCCGGACCGCCCGGCGCCGGAACAATATGACATCGGCAAGCGCAATGGAGAACGCTTCAAGGGCGCGTTGCCGCCGCTTGGCGTTTCCCCGACCACTGCACCGGCGATCGAGCAGAGCTATGAGGCATTCCTCCGCGAATTCTCTGCGCATCTGGAAGTGCACCCGTATGCGCTGGGCGGCCGCGCCACGCTGGCGGACTTCGCGCTCTATGGCCCACTCTATGCACACCTCTACCGAGACCCCGCATCGGGTGATCTGATGAGACGTTATGCGCCCAAGGTCGCCGACTGGGTCGAGCGCGTGAAGGCAGGCTCCCCGCCTCAGGGCGACCGGCCCGCAAATGACGAAATCCCCGTTACGCTGGTGCCCATCCTCGCCCGCCAGATGCGCGAGCAGTTCCCGGCCCTGCACCAGACCGCGCAACTCTTTGCCAACTGGGCCGAGACCGCTTCCCCCGGCACACATGTGCCGCGCGCGGTCGGCCAGATCGAGATCGACATTGAGGATACGCAAGGTCCTGCCGCTGCGCGCACCTTCCCGCTATGGCGTTTGCAGGCAGCGCTCGACGCCTATGCGGTGCTTGACGGCGACGCCCTCGCCCGCGCCGATGATCTGCTGGAACGTGTTCGCGGCAGCGCGCTAAAAGAGTTCATCCTGCCGGCCCGGCTTGCGCGCGCAGACTATCGCCTCGCACTCGCCTGATTGGGTCAGGGCGCGACGGCGAGACACTCGATCTCGACCTCTGCCCCAAGAGCCAGACCATTGACACCAAAGGTCGACCGCGCCGGTTTGGGGTCCGGCAGCGCTGCGTCATAAGCCGCATTCATTGCGCCATAAGCCGCCATGTCGCCCAAGAAAACTGAACATTTTGCCACATCAGAAAGGTCGGCATCGAACTCGGCAAGCGTTCGTTCGATATTCGCAAAGATCATCCTGGTTTCAGGGCCGACGCCTCCAGGCGCGAGTTCATTCGTTGCCGGATCAATGCCCAGTTCGCCGGATAGATAGATTACGTCGCCCACGCGCACGGCCTTGGAAAAGGGCAGATCCGTTCCCGCTTTGGTGACGCCGGCAAAATGGGAAACTTCGGGCGAGGTGTTAACCTGAATGTCCTGAACATCCATAGCGACGCAGCCACTCAACAGCATGGCCGCCGCGCTCACCCCCAAAATTCTCATCATGTCCGCCTTCCCCTCAGTGAATCCATTTTGGCTCTTCGCCCTCGATCCCATCCTCCTCGTCATCGTCAAGGTCTGAATAGGTCGTGAACTGAACATCGTATCCGAAGGGCTGGTCTTCCGCTGGCACGTCCGGCTCGGTCACATAGACCTGCAACTCGCCGTCCATCTTGAAGCCAAGCCGCTTGCCGATGACAGAAATCATGTCCGCGGCCTGTTCCGGGTCGGTCGCCCAGACCTTCATGCCCATGATGCACGGACCGATCTCGGTCTCGTAATCGGCGTTCGGCTCGAACACCTGCCCGTCCGCAATCAGCGTATAGTGAGTAAACTCCGTCATGGAGAAATCATTACCCGCTTTGCAGCCAAGGTCGAGCCCGTGGGGCCAATTTCCGGGGGCTGGCGCGCACAAAAAAGGGCGACGGTACAGCGCCGCCCTCCAAGGTTGACGTGCATCCCACGCTAGCCGCGCAACATGGTGCAGATCTTGTTGCCGTCCGGGTCGCGCAGATAGGCGAGATAAAGCTTCATGCCGCCGCCTTCTCGCCAGCCCGGTGGGTCTTCGATGGCCTTGCCGCCTGCCTCGATCCCGGCCTTGTGCCAGGCATCGGCCTGTTCGGTGCTGTCGACCGCAAAACCGATCGTGCCGCCATTGGCATGACAGGCTGGCTCGCCATCAATCGGCGGCGTGACAAGGAATGTTCCGCCATTGTGGAGATAGATCAGTCGCCCCTTCGGATCGACAATCGCCTCGCGCCCGCCCAGCGACTTGAAAAGCGCGTCGTAGAATTTCTTTGATTTTTCCAGATCGTTCGTGCCGACCATAACGTGACTGAACATGTGTTTCCTCCTCGTGGATGGGGAATTTGTGCCTCAGCCGCCGAAACAGCGCCAGAGGGATTTCGGCCTCCCCCCGCGTCAGCTTGCCATAGCCGCCGCCAGCAGCGGACGCAGATGGCTCAAATAGTCTGCCTTGCCGATGGCCAGCCCTTCGGCCCGCAGGATGTCGTAGGCGGTGACGAGATGGAAATAAAAGTTCGGCGTCAGCCATTCGTCGATATAGTCTTGGCCGGTCATGGAAAGCGTCGGCATGCCTGGCAGTTCGAGAGAGGTCTTCGCCTCGGCGAAGCTTTCCTTCGTGTCGGTCTGCGCCTCGATCCGGGAAATCGTCTCGGCCACAAGGGCTTTCAGGTCCGCGAAGCTCGCCGCATCAACCTCGAACTCTTTCACAGGCGTGTCGTTCAGCTTGCCCAGAAGTAATTCTGCCTGACGGCACGTGAACCATATCTGGTTCGGCAGAGGCAGCATGTCCTCGGCCAGCCGCGCCGTCAGCAGGGCTGTCTTCGCTGCGTCGTCCGGAAACAGCTCCGCCTCGGCCCGGCCAAGAATATTCTGCAGCGTGATCAGGCGCGTGCGGTAGATGTCGAGATTACGTTTTACGATGGTCATTTGTTTTTCCCTCTAGCGCGACTCAGCGGTAATCCACTTCAAATGTGGTGCAGCCTTCGAAATCGCAATCCGTGCGATCCCAGGAAATGACAATGCGGGCTCCATTCCTGCTCGCGATGGACTCTCGCAGTCCGGCCTCATCGTCGAGGAGATCAATCTTGCCGATCCTCGGATTTCCGCGCAGGCAAACAGATGCCGCCTCGGCGAACTGATTGATCCACCAATAATGGGTCATCGGGGCGACTTCACCGACAAATTGTTTGTCTGCTTCGTCGCGGCAGTCGGTATCTTCTTCACATCCCGCATCGGTCGCTATGCCCCACATGATGATTTCGTCTTCAGATCCGCGAAACGCCGCAAGACGCATATACCGGGCGGAGGAACCCGCTCGCGGCCCTGAATCGACCCACGTCTGAAGATCACTGCAGAATTTCTGATCCATCGTCGGGCCGGTGCTCATGCAACCGGAAACGATCGAAGCGCCCGCCAAGGCCACGCTTGCGCAAAGAATCTGTGCGGGCCGGCGCGACACTAATACACCACCACGCTCCGAATGCTCTCGCCAGCATGCATCAGGTCGAACGCGTCATTGATCTTGTCCAGCTTCATGACGTGGGTGATCATCGGGTCGATCTGGATCTTGCCGTTCATGTACCAGTCGACGATCTTGGGCACGTCCGTGCGCCCTTTCGCGCCACCGAAGGCCGTGCCGCGCCAGTTGCGCCCGGTGACCAGCTGGAAGGGCCGTGTACTGATTTCCTTGCCGGCCTCGGCCACGCCGATAATGATCGAGGTGCCCCAGCCGCGATGACAGCATTCCAGCGCCTGACGCATCACGTCCGTATTGCCGGTACAATCGAAGGAATAGTCCGCGCCGCCATCGGTCAGCTCGACGAGATGGGCGACCACATCAGCGGTCTCCTTCGGATTGACGAAATGCGTCATCCCAAATTTCTCGCCCCATTCCTTCTTGGAATTGTTGATGTCGACACCGATGATCTTGTCGGCGCCCGCCATCTTCGCGCCCTGCAGCACGTTGAGGCCGATGCCGCCCAGGCCGAACACGACGACATTGTCACCGACCTGAACCTTGGCCGTATTGGTCACCGCGCCCACGCCCGTCGTCACACCGCAACCGACATAGCAGGCCTTGTCGAAGGGCGCGTCGGTGCGGATTTTCGCGACCGCGATTTCCGGCAGGACGGTGAAGTTCGAAAAAGTCGAGCAGCCCATATAATGATAGATCGGCTGGCCCTTGTAGCTGAAGCGCGTCGTGCCGTCGGGCATCAGACCCTTGCCCTGCGTCGCGCGGATCGCGGTACAGAGATTGGTCTTTCCGGAAAGACAGCTTTTGCACTGGCGGCATTCCGGCGTGTAGAGCGGGATCACATGATCGCCCGGCTGCACACTCGTCACGCCCGCGCCCACTTCACGCACAATGCCTGCGCCCTCATGGCCAAGCACGCTCGGGAAGATGCCCTCACTGTCCAGCCCGTCCAGCGTGTAGGCGTCCGTATGGCAAATGCCTGTCGCCATGATCTCGACCAGAACTTCCCCGGCCTTCGGGCCTTCCAGATCCAGTTCGACGATTTCCAGCGGTTTCTTGGCTTCAAAGGCGACAGCGGCGCGCGTTTTCATGAGGGAGCTCCATAATGTTTGGGTGCCATACTACTCTTGCGCTCTGCGCGATAAAGTACGTAATTCGCAATTCATTGTTGCAGGACTGGGATAATGCAAACGGATTGGGATGGTATTGAGGAGTTCGTGGCTGTGGCGACGTGCATGGGCTTCAAGCCCGCGGCGGAAATGTTGAACGTCTCAACCTCGCATGTGAGCCGCGCCGTTACCAGACTGGAAAACGCCATCGGCGCGCCGCTATTCTATCGCACGACCCGCAAAGTCTCTCTCACCGATACGGGCCGCACCGTGCTCAGCCATTGCCAGCAACTTATCGAGTCGCGGGACGAGCTGTATGCCGTGGTGGGCGGCACCAATGAACCGCAGGGAGAGATCAAGATCACCTGCCCCACATCTCTGGGCGAACGCTACATCTCGCCCATCGTGCGCGAGTTCAGCCAGGATTATCCCAAAGTAGAGATCACGCTCGACCTCTCCAACCGGCTGGTCGACCTGATCGCCGAGGGCATCGATCTCGCAATCCGCACCGGCATGCTGGAAGATTCCCGCCTGATCAGTTCGCGGGTGGCCAGCCGGCAATTTCTGGTTTGCGCATCCCCTGCCTATCTGGACGCCCACGGCACACCCGAACGGCTTGACGACCTGAAAACCCACAATTGCCTGACAGGCTCCTCCAGCACATGGCGCTTTCGGCAGGGCGGCCAGCACCAAACCCTCCGTCCACGGGGCAATTGGCGTTCAAATTCCGGCGCATCCGTGCTGGACGGATTGCTCGCAGGCAAAGGAATCGGACAGCTACCACTTTTTTATGTCGCGCCGTATCTCGAGAACGGGCGACTGGTCGAACTGTTCAGGGAATTCCGGCCCGAGCCGGAACCCATCTGGGCGGTTTACCCCCAAGCCCGTCATCTTCAGCCCAAGGTGCACTTGCTGGTAGATCGCATCCGCGCACAATTGCAGCCCGCATTCGAAGTGCGCATCCAGCATCACCTGCAAGGATAACCCCGTCACCCCTTTTAGGCGCAAGCCTCCAGATTGGCATCAAACGCGCCCATACGGGAGATTTTCGGCCCATCTTCATGAATATCGCATCGGTCGATCCGCAACTCTCCCTCTTCCAGCCGGATCAGATTGAACGAAGGCGGCTCAGCCCGCAGGCGCACCGATAACGTTCCGGATGAGACGGCGAGATAGCAACCATTGGCGCGTTGGCGCACGACGACCGAGGGCGTGTGGACATGCCCCGTCAGCACCATCTGTACATGGCTCGCCGCCACCATATCGCTGGCGCGTCGGCCTCTGCGGGTCCGTGTGCGGAGCGGCGCACCCGGCAGGGAATGAAATGGGTGATGGCAGGCAATCAGTTTGACCTCTGCTCTCGACTTGCCTGCGCGAACAATCGCCTCATCCAGATCGTCCAGATTGACAGACCCTTCAGCCCAGTTCCGCCGTGCCTGCCAGCCGCGCGCCGTGTTGAGGCCGACAGCGATCGCACCGCCAGCCTCGACGACCTCAAATTGCTGATTGAATCGCCGCTTGAATCGTTTAAAGGGTTCCGCCGCCCGCGCCGCGACATTGAACATGGGGGTGTCGTGATTGCCGGGCACAACGAGCTTCGGCATGTCGAACCTGTCCAGCCACTCGGCCGCAGCATCGAACTCACGTGTACGTCCCCGCTGGGTCAAATCTCCGCATACGACCAACATGTCAGGTTTGGTGGACTTGATACAGGCTTCGGCAGCTTCAATCGCGTTTTCGTCTTCGGCGCCGAAATGAATGTCTGAAATCTGTGCAATTACCGTCATCAGGACATGTCTGGAACGAAGATTTTCACCGCAGAATCGATCCGCCGGAACCTCAGCGGTGTGTCCATCTCTTTGAGTTCACCATCCAGCGTGACATTGATGCGCCCCTTGTCGGTCTGGTGCACCTCGATCTCGTCAGCAAGTTTCAGCGCAACATCCTCAGCATTGCGCCAGCCATCGAACATCATCTCCAGGCCAAGCTTGGCGAGGTCCAGCAAGCCCTGAGGGTCAATACTCGCAATCTCCAGCTTTCCGGGCGTGTCCGGATTGATGTTCACCGTCAGAGTGGTGGCGGTCTCGGCGGCCTTGCCGGGGGCGTTCCAGGCAATGTTGGATTTCAGGGCCAGAGCCGAAGAGTCGTGCACGATCTCCGCGGCCTCAAGAATTTTCCCCTCGCGCAATGCTTCGCGTGAATTGGTGAACCGGGTCATGTCACCCATCATGGCCGCCACGAAGAAGCGGGGTCCGCCGACAATCTCGCCACATGGCATCGGGCGTACCTTGCCCCCCTGCAGCGCGCGATCGATCAGCACGTCCCACTCATGGTCGCCGCCCAGGGCGCGAGTGGGCAACATATTCATCGTCCCGCCCGGCAGTGGCAGGACCGCCGGACCGAGCAGACCGGCATGCGACAACGCGCAGGCAATCGTGCCATCCCCGCCCCAGACAATCAGCGTGTCCGGCTCTTCAGCGAGCGCCGCTTCCATGAGCAGCGCAAGATCATCCTCACCGACCGTATGGATCGAGGTAGCGTCCGGCAGACCGGAGAGTTTTTCACGCAAGAGATCAGCGGCTCCCTCGGGCGTGCTGCCCGAGAGCGGATTGATCACACAGGACACACGGCCAAGCCGCGAAAGCACATTTGTTGGAGTCATGTGCGTAGAACGCGCCAGATGACAAATTTGTTCCCGGCGTTCAGCAAGCTCTCGCCCTGCGGGAAAACCTCGCTATAACGGCGCGCATGACAGAAATGACACCTTCCGATTCGCTCCGCGTCGCCATTGCCGGCGTCGCGGGTCGCATGGGCCGCCAGCTGGTCGGCGCCGCGCTTGATGCTGGCCTTACCGTGGTGGGCGGCAGCGAGGCTCCCTCTTCCGAACATCTCGGCGAGGATATTGGCGAACTGGCAGGCCGTCGCCTGTTGGACCTGAAACCGGCGACCGATCCGGTCGCAGCTGCGGCAAAGGCTGATGTCTGGATCGACTTCACCCGCCCTGCCGCGACCCTGGCTGCGCTAGACTCCCTGAAACACACAAGCGTGCGCGCCGCCATCATCGGCACGACCGGCTTCACTGATGAAGAAGAGGCCGAGATTGCGCAGGCCGCGCAGTCCCTTGCCATCGTCAAGGCGGGGAATTTCTCGGTGGGCATCAATCTGCTGCAGGCCCTCACCCGCATGGCGGCCGAACGGCTCGGTCCGGATTGGGATATCGAAATCCTCGAAACGCATCATCGCCGCAAGGTCGACGCCCCCTCGGGCACCGCGCTCATGGTGGGCGAGGCCGCCGCTGCAGGCCGCGGAAAGCCGCTGTCAGACCTGCGGGCTGGCCCTTATGATGGCCCAGACGCCAAGCGGCGCGCTGGCAGCATCGGCTTTGCCGTACGCCGGTCTGGCGGAGTGATCGGCGAGCATGAAGTCAGCTTCGGCTCGGACATGGAAATCCTCTCGCTCAGCCATACCGCCATTGACCGCGCGGTCTTCGCGCATGGCGCCCTGGGCGCGGCAGCATGGGCGATGCGCCAGGATCCAGGCCTCTACGACATGAATGACGTGCTGGGGCTTTGAAGCAACGCCCACAGGTCACCATTCTCCCAACAGCTGAATCAGGGTTGACGCTCGTGTTCGCAGTGGCAGCATGACAAGTTCGTAAAGTTTGAGCACTGGGACCGGCATATGATCGGAATTGTGGTTGTCAGCCACGGAAAGCTTGCCCGCGAACTCGTCGCCGCCACGGAACACGTGGTCGGCGAGCAGGATCGATTCCGCTCGATCTCTATCGAAGTGGAAGACGACATCGAGGCGCGCCGCGATCAGATCCGCGAAACGGCCAAGTCCTGCGATGCCGGCAAGGGCGTCATCATCCTGACAGACATGTTTGGCGGCACGCCCTCAAACCTCGCCATGTCGGTAATGAATGCCGGCAATGTCGAAGTCCTGTCCGGCGTCAACCTGCCCATGCTGATCAAGCTGGCCGAAGTGCGCGGCGAGATGACCCTCAAGGACGCCGCCAAAGTCGCCGCAGAGGCGGGCCGCAAGTATATCAACATCGCCTCCGAACTCCTCGCGAAATCAAACTGATGCCCGACACGGAAACCCTCACCGCCAGCCAGCGCGCCATGATCGTCAACCGCAAGGGCCTGCACGCGCGCGCCTCTGCCCGCCTGTCCCGCCTTGCCGGTGAGTTTCAATCCCGCATCATCGTCTCGCACGAGGGCGAAACCGCCGATGCGCGCTCCATCATGGACCTCATGATGCTGGTCGCTCACAAGGGCTGCGAAGTCGACATCAACGCCGAAGGCCCCGACGCCGCCGAGGCCGTCACCGCCATCGCCAGCCTCATCGCCGACGGCTTCGGCGAACAGGGCGAAGCCGATACGATCTGCTGAAAATCAGGGTCAGAATTTGCGCTGGACATTGCAACCCCCGATTTATAGTGGTTGGGCATGACCCGTCTGTTTGCTCTTCTGTTTCTGTACGCTCTGATCGCGGTTTTACCGGCAAATGCGCAAGCATATTCCCTGAAATCGGGAGAAACTCTTGCGGATTCGGAGTATCAAACCACATTCACGGTCGGTGGAGGCAAGCGCCTCGTTCTGGAGGTCAAGTTCGACAACGAGGCAGACTCATCAGACCAGCGGACAGCGTCACTCGTGGAAATACTTCAGGATCACCTTATTCCCATGGCTGTAAAAAAGGGATTCTCCCGAATTGCGATCTGGGAGAACTTGTCAGAGGTGACCACGAGGAAGAACCGACCGCCCTCCCTGCTGTCTTTGAATTTCACCAGTAGCACCTCCGAAAACTATGATTTTGATCTTCAGGACCAGTGGGTTTGGAGTCAGGTCGCGGGTCCGGAACTGGATCTATCGAAATTTTCCATGATGACGTTCGAATACGACGAGACGGCCGACGTTTACCGTACAGAACTGCGTCGCAGAGACCTGAATGATGGCAATCTCATTTTTGAAGTCTGGGTGAGCGCCCCAGACACCTCGCCGAAACAACTCGCCGCCAAGGCCAACACGGTTTTCCAGGAACTGTCTGGTTGCACAAAGGATGGGGTGCCGATCGAGAAGGACAGCTATATGGCAAAGCATAATGCCAAGGCGCTGATCGTGTACGCGGTACCCGTCCGGTACACCTCCCCCCTTCAGTCTGCCCCCCGCGTGAGACTTCTGTACGGCCATGAAGATGGCGTTCCATATTGCCGTACACAATCTGGGGAATCGCTTGGAACTTGGGACGACATCTACGCATCGTTGAGTGAATAGGCCTGGGACAGCCTGCCTGGGCACCTCCCCCCTTCCAAAACCCCCAAATCATCCCTATATTGGTCATGTCTTCGGACTATGGCGATAAACGCGCGTGCAATAAGCGGTTCGGACCCGGGGGCGGTACCCGGCGGCTCCACCAAAAGCAGGTTCAGGCTCTCACCAGCCTGTTTCTGACGGGGCCGAAATAGGATCGACGGACGTGTAAAGACGATGCCTTTGCCGGATTGGGCCCCCTCAGAAGCCCATATCACATAGTTGCAAATGACAACTTTGCTGAAGGTGAACTGCTCGCAGCGTAAGCTGTGCTCGGTTAACCGATCTAACTCCTAGGGTTTCAGACCCCTAGGCGGGGCCCGGAGGCGCCTGGCAACAGAAGCCTCCACCTTATCCTTTTCCTCGCAAATTCGTGGCCGCCGCGCGCTGGCCAGTCTGGAACTTTGTCGCTAGCGTTCGGATCGAACACGCTGAGGGAGCTGGCCACCATGAAGCATTACCTCGTCGCCGCCATATCGGCGCTCGCCCTGACCGCCTGTTCCCCGCAGACAGGAGAGACGTCGATGCCGGATACCAAAGCGCCGATCAGCTATGCCGCCGAAGGCTGGACCGCAAAATCCCTGCCGGAACTCGCCGAAGCCCTGAAGGCTGGTGATGTCTCCGCCGAAGCGCTAACCCGGGCCTATCTGGACCGGATCGAGTTGGTCGACCGCTCCGGCCCCACGCTGCAAGCGGTCCTCACCCTGAACCCGGATGCGCTGGAGGCCGCCCGCGCGCTGGACGCAAAGCGGGACGCCGGCGAGCCGCTCGGCGCGCTCCACGGCCTGCCGATCCTGATCAAGGACAATATCGAAACAGCGGACAACATGCCCACCACGGCTGGCGCCCTCGCCCTGAAGGACAATGTTACGGACCGCGACTCCCCGCTCGTCGCGGGGCTGCGCGCTGAGGGCGCCATCATCCTCGGCAAGACCAATCTCAGCCAATGGGCAAACTTCCGCTCGAACAGTTCGATGAGCGGCTGGTCCGCGCTTGGTGGACAAGTCCGCAATCCGCACATGCTGGACCGCAATCCCTGTGGCTCAAGTTCCGGATCGGGCGCTGCCGCCGCCGCCTCCCTCGCCGCGGGTACGGTCGGCACCGAAACCAATGGCTCGATCATCTGCCCATCCAACGTGAATGGCGTCGTCGGCTTCAAGCCCACGGTCGGCCTCGTCTCGCAGGACTTCATCATTCCGATCTCCTCTTCACAGGATACAGCCGGCCCGATGACGAAGACGGTCATGGGCGCCGCGATGATGCTCAACGCCATGGCGACCGACGCAGCGAAGACAGACTATGCCGCCACCCTTGATACCGCCGCGTTGCAAGGCAAGCGCATCGGCGTCCTGCGCGGCGCCCAAGGCAGCAGCCCGCTCATCAAAGACAGTTTCGAACAGGCCCTTTCGGACATGGAATCGGCAGGCGCAATCCTGGTTGATATCGACGACATCGACATGCCCGACGGCTTTTGGGGAAAGTCATTCGATGTGTTGAAGTATGAGTTCAAGGCGACACTGAATGCCTATCTCGCGAGCACGCCGGACACGGTCACAACGCGCACGCTGGCCGACCTGATCGCTTTCAATGCCGAACATGCAGACATCGAACTCGCCTTGTTCAATCAGGATATTTTCGAACAGTCGGAAGGCATGGAAGATCTTGAGTCCGAGGGCTATCGAGAGGCTGTTGCCTTCGTCCAGTCCGCCACCCGCGAAAACGGCATAGACCGTCTGTTGGCAGAGCATGACGTGGTCGCCCTTGTCGCCCCTTCAGGGCCACTCGCCCCGCGCGCTGATCCGGTCAATGGCGATGTCTGGCCGGACTGGGCAGGCGCGGGCTATGCGGCGGCCATTGCCGGATATCCACACCTGACGGTTCCAATGGGCTCTGTTCGGGGCATCCCCATTGGCCTGTCCTTCATGGGCGGCAAGGACCAGGACGCGGCGATCCTCTCGCTCGGCTATGCTTATGAGCAGCGGACGCAAGCCCGCGCTGAGCCGACAT